>JAEUML010000207.1 GCA_016792785.1 Alphaproteobacteria bacterium | reverse complement strand
TCGCGGCCAGCAGCACGCCCGGTTCGCGGCACGGCCTGCCGAACGTCTCGACACGGATGCCCATGATCTTGCACAGGCCGCGCGCGTACTGGATCGGCAGCACGTCGCGAAGCTTCCAACCGAACTTCAGCGCCGCCCATTGCAGAGGCACAAACGCAAGCGTGAGGCTCAAGAAGCCTATGGCCACGCCAACGCCGCGGATGAGACGCATCGGTTTCTCAGACCTTCTTGCGCTTCGACTTGTCGCCGCCGTCCAGCGGCACGCCATAAAGCTCAAGCCGATGATCGACGAGCTTATAGCCGAGCTTTTCGGCGACCAACCGTTGCAACTCTTCGATCTGGTCGTTCTGGAACTCGATCACCCGGCCTGACTGTACGTCGATCAGGTGATCGTGATGAACGTCGGGCATCTCCTCATAGCGCGAGCGCCCGTCGCGGAAGTCGTGGCGCTCCAGAATGCCCGCTTCTTCAAGCAGGCGAACGGTGCGATAGACGGTGGCGATGCTGATATGCGGATCGATCGAAGCCGCACGGCGGTGCAGTTCCTCGGCGTCGGGATGGTCTTGCGCTTCAGAGAGCACGCGCGCGATCACGCGGCGCTGCCCCGTCATCCTCAAGCCCTTCTCCAAGCAGAGTTTTTCGATCCGATCCATCGCTCACCGGCGGTTGCCTGCGTCGCCCTTGTAGTCCATTCCGCGCGCCGCCGGAAGCCGAACGAACCCACGCGCGAAATGCGGGCTTAACGATGCTAAAGCGCCTTGCGCATGACGAGCGCGTCGGCCGAACCCGCCTCTTGGTGATAATAGGCCGCGCGCCGGCCTACGACGGCAAACCCCTCCGCCCCGTAGAGCGACCGCGCCGGCACGTTTGCCTCGGCGACTTCGAGAAACATCTCGCGCGCGCCAAGCCTGGCTGCCTCCGCGCACGCGCGCTGCAAGAGCGCGCGACCAAGGCCCGAGCGCCGTGCCGCATCGGCGACGCAGAACGTCAACACCTCCGCCTCTCCCGCTGCCGCACGCACCAGGATGAACCCCGCCGGCGCACTTTCGCCGCGCGCGCCGAGTAGCGTGACCACGCCCTCGCGTTCGAGCAGAGACGAAAACGAGGTCTCCGGCCACGCATCGGAGAACACCGGCGCATGGAGCGCTGCCAACGTCGCCGCGTCGGCCACGGACGCACGCCGGATACGCATCGGCAACCGCGCATCGGGCTCGCGCAGATAGGCGGGCACCGCAGGATAGCGTGCGGGATCGGCGAGAATCCCTCGCCGCGCGAGCAACTCCGTGTCGATGCGCTCGATCTCCACGATCTCGACGCCTTCGAACCCGTCGAGCAAACTCGCACCGGATCCCGTGAGCAGCATTTTTTTTGGCTTCAACGTGCGCCGCAACATCGCCGAGGCCTCGGCCACCGGAAGCAGCGCGGGCCCGCTGAGCGGTTCCAGAATATGCGAAAAGGCTTGCACATAGACCTCGCCGCGTTTCGCATCGATAACGGCGCCGACGGTGCTGCACCCCTTGTTGTGGGAAGCCTGCGCCGCCATGCACTCGAGCGTCGTGAAGCCCAGGATCTCGGCGCCCGTCGCGAGCTTGATCCCTTTCGCGAAGGCAAGGCCTACGCGCACGCCCGTGAAGGCGCCAGGCCCAACCGTGACCGCGATGCGGGTAAGCTGCTTGAAGTCGTACCCTTCGAACAGCTTCTCCACGAGCGGTGGCAACGTTTCGGCCTGCGTGCCCGCGGGGTTGTCGTCCTCGATGCGACCCTGTGTGCGCATGTCCCACGTCGACAGTGTAACGCCGACGGGCCCGAACGACGTGTCGATCGCAAGGATCAACGGCCCGCTCATACGATCTGGCAGGCCTCGTCGAACGAGAGCCGGGGCGAGCGCGCGAACACACCCGACGGATCGCCGTAACCCAGGCCGCAGATGAAGTTGGACTTCACGCTCGTGCCCGCGAAGAATTCCTTGTCGACGCCGTCGTTGTTGAAGCCCGACATCGGCCCGCAGTCGAGTCCGACCGCGCGCGCCGCCATGATCAGATAGGCGCCCTGCAGCGTGCCGTTCCGGAACGCGGTCGTCTCGATCAGCTTGTCGTTGCCGACGAACCAGCTCTTCGCGTCCGTGTGCGGAAAGAGCTGCGGCAGCTTCTCATAGAATTTGTAGTCCGTGCCGATGATCGCGGTCACCGGCGCCGTCATCACCTTGGCGACGTTGCCGGGCGCCAAGTGCGGTTTCAGCCGCTCGCGCCCCGCGTCCGTCGTCACGAACACGATGCGTGCCGGCGAACAGTTCGCACTCGTCGGTCCCATACGCATCAGATCATAAAGCGCATGCAGAAGCGTTTGCGAGACGGGCTTGGCCTGCCACTTGTTCTGCGAGCGCGCGGCGCGAAACAACTGGTCGAGCGCCTCGTCGGAAATGGCGTGGTGCACGGGGAACCTCAAAGGCTGGAGAGGATGGATCGCGCCGCTTCTAGCAAGAGCGCGCGCCCGCGGCAAAGCCCGTCAGACGGAGACCGCCTCGACCGCATTCACTTCCGGTACATAGTGGCGCAGCATGTTCTCGATGCCGTTCTTCAGCGTCGCCGTCGACGACGGGCACCCCGCGCAACTGCCGCGCAGGCTCAAGAACACGGTCCCGGACTTGCCCTCAAAGCCGCGAAACACGATGTCTCCGCCGTCCTGCGCCACCGCGGGCCTGACCCGCGTCTCGAGCAGCTCCTTGATCTGAACGACGATTTCCTCATCCGCCGGATCGTACTCCTCGCGCGCTGGTACGGGCGCCGCCTCACCCTCGATCACGGGCAGGCCTTGCGTGAAGTGCTCCATGATCGCGCCCAGCACCTGCGGCTTGAGCTGTGGCCACTCGACGCCCGTCTTCGTCACCGTGATGAAGTCGCCCCCGAACATCACGCCCGAAACGCCGTCGATGTCGAAGAGCCGCTGTGCCAGAGGCGACTTCGCCGCAGACGCCCGCGTCGGAAAGTCGGCAGCACCTTGGCCGAGCACGTCGCGCCCGGGCAGGAATTTCAGGGTCGCCGGATTGGGCGTCGATTCCGTTTGGATGAACACGCGCGCGAATGCCTATATGAATGGGTTGTCGAGGAGAGACATTTGGCGGCGGCGGACGAAAGTCAAGGCAAGTTGAGACTGGGTGCGCTGGGCGACTCCGCCGCAGCCCACTTTTTGGCCGATCATCGCGGCGAAGGTCTGTCGATCGAGGCGATCGTCGAAGGCCTTGCGACACGCATGGTTGAGGACGGCGTGCCCTTGATGCGCGTGTCGGTCAACCTCTCGGACTATCACCCCGAAGTGATCGGCCGCTCCTACGCCTGGATCAAAGGCCAGGGCATCGAGATCACCGACCGTGCTTTCACGCCGAAACGCAGCGAAACCTACAACGAAAGCCCGATCAAGATCATCCACGACGGCGCAGGCGGCCTGCGCCGCAAGCTCGAAGGTCCCGACGCGGTTCTCGACTTCGCCGTCACACGCGAACTTCGCGAACAGGGCGCGACGGACTATGTCGGCATGGCGCTCGATTTCTCCGACACAACCCGCCACTTCGTGTCGTGGACGACCGATCGCTCCGGCGGCTTTTCGACGGATGAGATCACGTTCTTCGACCACGTGCTGCCGTTGATGTGCATGCGCCTCGAACTCGCGCACGCGCGCCGCATCACGGAACAACTGCTCACCACCTATCTCGGCAACGACGCGACGCGGCGCATTATGTCGGGCGGCATACGCCGCATGCCAGGCGAAGACATCGCGGCCGTCATCTTCTATTGCGACCTGCGTGGCTTCACGCGCCTGACCGACACGCTGCCGCCCAGCGACGTGATCGCGCTGCTCGGCGAATACTACGACGCTGTCGCAGGCCCCGTACGCCTGCACGGCGGCGACGTCATCAAGATGATCGGCGACGGTATGATCGCGATCTTCAGAATCCGCGACGGCGTGGATGCCGGTCGCACCGCGCGCGAAGCGGTCGACGCCGCCAGGGAAGCCCGCGCCGCGCTGGAATCGCTGCCGCCAGAGCGGCTGCCCGACGGCGTGGACCGCCTGGCCGCGGGTTTCGCGCTTCACGTCGGGCAGGTGACGTTCGGAAATATCGGCAGCCGCGATCGGCTCGACTTCACGGTCATCGGCCCTGCCGTGAACGAGGTTTCGCGCATCGAACCGCTGACGAAGGTGCTCGGCCACTCGCTGCTCGTCACCGCCGACTTCGCCAATCTTTCCTCGGGCATCGAAACGAAGTCGCTCGGCATCCACTCGCTACGCGGCGTGCGCGAACCGCGCGAGATCTTCACGATCCCCTAAGCGAGCGCATCGATCTCTTCGTCGCTCAAACTGCCAGGCACGATCGTGACCGGAATCGGGTAGGCGAGCGGCGCCTGCTGCGCCACGAGCGAAACCAGAGGCCCCGGCCCTTCGCGTCCCGTGCCCGACGCCAGCACCAAGATCGATATGTCGGGATCCTGGCGGAGCAACGCCATCAGCACCTCGCGCGGTTTGCCTTCCAGCACCATGACCTCGGGCATGCTGCCGGCCACGTCCTGAACTTCGCGCGCCGCCTCGTAGAGCATGCGCTCGGCTTCTTCCATCGCCTCTTCGCGCATCGCGTCTTCGACGGAGCGCCAGTGCTGGAAGTCGGCCGGCGTGACCACGGTCATGAGCGAAACGACGCCGCCCGTATGCTGCGCCCGGCGCGCGGCAAAGCGCAGCGCCTTTTTGTATTCCGGCGACTTGTCGACGACGACGAGGAACTTGCGCCGCCGTTCAGCCGCCTTGGGGGTCGAGTCCGACATCGCCGCCACGATGCCACGCCCGCCCGTTAACGCTCAAGACACGAAGCCGACGACCCGCCGCACCTCGGCCATCACGGGCGCCGCAATCGCGCGGGCCTGTTCCGCGCCTTTGTGCAGGATCCGGTCGATTTCGGCCGGATCGCCGAGCAGCCGCCGCATCTCGCCCGCAATTGGCGACAGCCGCGCGACCACGAGTTCCGAAAGCGCCCCCTTGAACGTCGAGAACTGCGCGCCCTTGAATTCGTCGAGCACGGCCTGCTTTCCCTTCTCCGCGAAAGCCGCGTAGATCGAGATCAGGTTGTCGGCCTCGGGGCGCGCTTTGAGCTCCGCCTCGGCCTCCGGCAGGGGAAGCGGATCGGTCTTGGCCTTGCGGAATTTCTGCGCGATCGTGTCGGCGTCGTCTGTCAGATTGATGCGCGAATTGTCGGAGGCATCCGACTTCGACATCTTCGCCGTCCCGTCGCGCAGGCTCATCACCCGTGTCGCCGGCCCCGTGATGATGGGCTCCGGTTGCGGAAAGAAGTCGGCTACGCCGAAATCATTGTTGAACTTCTGCGCGATGTCGCGCGCGAGTTCGACGTGCTGCTTCTGGTCGTCGCCGACCGGTACATGCGTCGCGCGATAGGCGAGGATATCGGCCGCCATCAGCACCGGATACGTGTAGAGCCCAACGCTCATCTTCTCGCTATTCTTGCCCGCCTTCTCCTTGAACTGCGTCATGCGGTTCAACCAACCGACGCGCGCCACGCAGTTGAAAATCCAAGCAAGCTCAGCGTGAGCCGTAACCTGGGACTGGTTGAAGATGATCGAGCGCTTGGGGTCGATTCCGCTCGCGATATAGGCCGCCGTCACCTCGCGCGTCGCCTGCGCCAGCGCTTTCGGATCGTGATCGACCGTGATCGCGTGCATGTCGACGACGCAATAGATGCAGCGGTACTGCTGCTGCAACTTCAACCAGTTGCGGATCGCGCCCAGATAGTTGCCTAGATGCAAATTTCCGGTCGGTTGCATGCCGGAAAAAACCAAAGGCTCGTGCGCGCTCATCAATCGATCGTCCATTTGCAATGAAAACCGTCATCGTCCGGATGACAGGAAATCCGGCGGCTCGCAAGGCGAATTAAGTCCCTGCCCGCTTCTTCCGCTGCGCCCGAACGCCGCCGTCGCCCAGTGCTTCCAGCATCTTTGCACGCACGTCCTCGATGCGCTGTGCATGCGTGATTTTCAGCCCGAACCCGTCCTTGACATAGAACACGTCGACCGCCCGCTCGCCGTAGGTCGCAATCTGCGCCGAGTGGATCGAAAGCCCTGCCGCGAACAACGCCCGCGTCAGATCGTGCAACAGCCCCGGCCGGTCGCGCCCGTTGATTTCGATCACCGTGTAGGTGTCGGACGCGCTGTTGTCGACGAGCACACGCGGCTCTACGCGGAACGCCTCTTCGCGACGGCGCACCTGTTTGGCGTCGATCACCGTGCGCGGCACCACCTCGCCCTTGAGCACCCGCGCAATCGTCTCGCGCAGCCGCTGGATGCGCCGCGCATCGCCGATCGGCCGCCCGTCGGCGTCTTGGATCGAAAACAGGTCGAGCGCCATACCGTCGGTCGTCGTGAAAATCTTCGCGTCGACGATATTCGCCCCGCCCATCGCAACTGCACCGGCAAGCTGCGAGAACAGCCCCGGATGGTCGCCGGTATAAATCGAAACCTCCGTCACCGAGCGAAACTCGTCGGTTTTCGCCGTAAGGCTAAGCGTTTCCTTCGCCTCGTCCGCCGTGCGCATCTGGCGCGCTTGCCGCTCGTGCGTGGCGTCGTCAAGCGACAGCCAATAAGGATCGTAGTGCCGCGAAAGCGCCCGCGCCCGCTCATCCGCCGGCCAATCGGCAAGGCGCGCAGCAAGCTTGTCCTTCGCATGCGCCACAAGCTGCGGCCGCGCCGTCGCGCCGAACCCACCCAGCATCTGCGCCTCGGCCTCGAAGTAGAGCTGGCGCAACAACTGCCCCTTCCAGCCGTTCCACACGCCGGGCCCGACCGCGCGGATGTCGGCGACCGTCAAACACAACAGCAGCCGCAAGCGCTCAGGCGACTGCACGACGGCGACGAAATCGCGGATCGTCTTCGGGTCGGACAGATCGCGCTTCTGCGCCACGTCGCTCATCACAAGGTGATAGCGCACCAGCCATGCGACGGTTTCGGTTTCCTCCGGCTTCAGTCCGAGACGCGGGCAGAGTTCGAGCGCAACCTGTTCGCCCACCTCCGAATGATCGCCCTGACGTCCCTTGGCGATGTCGTGCAGAAGCATTGAAACATAGAGCACCTCGCGCGACAGCACCTTGTGGATGATCTCGTTCGCGACCGGATGCGCGTCCTTGTAGTCGCCGCGCTCGATGCGCGATAGATGCCCGATCGCGCGGATCAGATGCTCGTCCACCGTGTAGTGGTGGTACATATTGAACTGCATCTTCGCGACGATGCGCCCGAAATCGGGCACGAAGGCGCCGAACACGCCGGCCTCGTTCATCAGGCGCAGCGTGCGCTCCGGATCGCGGCGCGAGCACAAAATTTCGAGGAACAGCTTGTTCGCTTGGGGCTCGGCGCGCAGCGCGTCGTCGATCAGCGCAAGGTTGCGCGTGACGTGCTTCAGCGCGTCCGGGTGCACGTCGACACCCTTCTGATCGGCCAGATGGAAGAGACGCAGGAAGTTCACCGGATCGGCCTTCAGAACCTCAGGCCCGTCGATGCTCATCCGATTTTGTTCGATGAAGAGGCCGGCCGCCTCGACGCGCTTGCGCCCGACGGTTGGGATGATCCGTCCGAACGTCGGCCACGGCTTCTTATGTTGCGCCTCGAGCGCGGCGCAGAAGATGCGGGTCAAGTCGCCCACGGACTTGGCGGCCAGGAAGTAGCGCTGCATGAAGCGCTCGACCCCGCGCTCGCGGCCCACATCGGCGAAGCCAAGCCTATTCGCGACCTCGATCTGCACGTCGAATGTCAGCCGCTCCTCAGCGCGCCCGGTGAGAAAGTGCAGGTGACAGCGCACGAGCCAGAGGAACTCTTCCGCCTCGGCGAACGCATTGATCTCATCGGGGGTCAGGAACCCGGCCGACACCAACTCGCTCACATTGTCGACGCGATAGATGTACTTCGCGATCCAGAACAACGTGTTCAGGTCGCGCAAGCCGCCCTTCCCGTCCTTGACGTTCGGCTCGACCAGATATCGACTTTCACCCGCCGCCAAATGGCGCTTCTGCCGCTCGTCGAGCTTGGCCTCGACGAAGTCGCGCCCTGTGCCCGTTACGACATCTTTCCAGAACTTGTCCATCAGCCGGTCGAAGAGCGGCATGCGCCCGCAGATGAACCGCGCTTCCAGAACCGCAGTGCGGATCGTGTGGTCGGACTTCGCAAGCCGCACGCATTCGTCGAGCGAGCGCGTCGCGTGCCCAACCTTGAGGCCCAGGTCCCAAAGCACGTAGAGCATGAACTCGATCGCGCTTTCGCCCCAGGCCGTCTGCTTGTGCGGCAGCACGAACAAGAGGTCGATGTCCGACCCCGGCGCCAGCGCCCCGCGCCCATAGCCGCCGACCGCAACGACGGCCACATGCTCCGACTCCGTCGGGTTCTGCGCGTAGAAGACGTGCTTGACCGTGAAGTCGTACAGCACCTGGATCAGCATATCGGCCGACCGCGACAGCATCTGCGCCGTGCCGAGACCCGTTCCGCCACCTTCGAGATACTGGCGCGCCTGCGCCCGCGCCTCCGCGAGCGCCGCCTTGAACAACGGCAACGCCGCCGCGCGAAGGCGCGCTGCGTCCGAGCCCTGCTCGCGCGCGACAGCGGTCAACGCATGGCGAAGCGTTTCGCCTGCCTTCTCCAACCGCTCGTCGTTTGCCTCGGCCACGGCCTGAAAGCCCCTTCGGTCCGGAACAATGATAGAACCAGACTCCAGCGAAGTCGAGCCCGCCTCATTCCGACAGCATTATGTCACCGAAATAGCGCCGCGCGGCGCTTGAGGCTCTCCGCAGGCCAGAACTTCTCGCGCACGTAGTAACCCTTGCGCACCGGCACCTCGCCGGAGAGTTGAACCCACGCCTGCTTCGTCGATGTGAAGATGTGGATATCGGGTGGACAAAGATTCGGATCGTCGAGCGTGCCCACGCGCACGAACGCAACCTTCAGCCCGGCCCCGGCATAGTGGCTCCACAGCGCGATGCGGCAGTCGGGGCAACGAACGATCTTCTGCCCGCGCCCGCTCGCCGACGGCGTGAGCACGACCTCAGGCGCGCCGCTCAGCACCTTCACGCGATCGGTCTCGATCATCGCGTTGAGCACGAACGCGGATCCAGTCTCGCGTTGGCACCACGTGCAATGACAGCAATGCACGAACATCGGCTTCGTCGAGAGGCGATAGCGCACCGCCCGGCAGGTGCAGCTGCCCTCCGCCGGAAAGCCGCTCTTGCGCGCCATTCTAGGGTGCAGCGGGCGCCGGTTGTGCCGGAACGTCGTTCAGCTTCACCGGCATATGCGCTCGCCCGCCCTGCTGCGTCACCACGAACAGCAGCACCGACGTGCGTTTCAACGCGCGCGCCTGCTCGATCGCGAGGTTCACGTCGGTAAGCGAACCGACATCCTCACCGCCCACCGCGATGATCCGGTCGCCCGCACGCAGGCCCGCAACGGCCGCGTCGCTCGCCGCATCGACATCGACGATCAGAACGCCCTTCTCGCTCTTCTTCATCGCGAGCGCCGAGCGCACTTCGTCGGTGATGGACTGCAGGCCGAGACCCAGCGACGTGTACTTCACTTGCGCATTCGGAATGCCCGTCGGCCCGTCGTTCAGCGCGAGCCTATCGCGCTTGGCCACCACCACGGAAATGTTGATCTGCTTGTTGTCGCGCCAGATCGTGAACGTCGCGTTCTGCCCCACCTCGAGTGCCGCAATCTTCCGCGAGAGCTCGCGGTTATCCTTCACGGCGATGCCGTTGATCTTCAAGATCACGTCGCCGCGCTTGATGCCGGCCTTCTGCGCCGGGCTGCCGTCGATGACGTCGGTGACGAGCGCGCCGTTCGAATTCGGCAAGCCGAGCGCCTTTGCCGCCTCATCGCTCAGGCTCTCGATTTGCACGCCGAGAAAGCCGCGGCTGACCGTGCCCGACGAGCGCAGATCCGCAACGATGCGCAGGATCGTCGAAGACGGAATGGCAAAGCCGATGCCCGTTGCCCGCTCGCCCGCATTCGACACGAAGCCCAGCGTGTTCATACCGATCACGCGCCCGCCCATGTCGAACGTGGGACCTCCCGAATTGCCCGGGTTGATCGCTGCGTCGAGCTGCAGATAGTCCGTGAACTGCGCGCGCCCCACCTCGTCGCGGCCGCGCGCCGAGATAATGCCGGCCGTCACCGTGCCGCCGAGCCCGAACGGATTGCCGACCGCGAGCACCCAGTCGCCGACGCGCGCGCCGCGATCATCAACCACACGCACGGACGGGAACTTGCGCGGCGCGTCGATCTTCAAAAGCGCAATGTCGGTCGCCTCGTCGCGCCCGACGAGCCGCGACGTGTACTTCGTGCCGTCCGAGAAACGCACCTCGACCTCGGTCGATTCCACGACGACGTGATTGTTCGTGACGATGTAGCCGCTCGCGTCGATCACGAAACCGGAGCCGAGCCCCTTGCGGCCGATCAAGCTGACGACCGCAGGCGAAACCCTCTGCACGATGTCGGCAAGGCTGGGCAGCGTCGCGCCGTTCGCCGCCATGATGACGGGCGCGGGCGATGTCGCCGGCGTCGTCTGTGCCACCGGCTTGGCCTCGCCGGATTGTGCGAGTGCCGGCGTTGCGGCAAGCGAACCGGCCGCGAGCGCCAAGACGGCAAGGCCATTGCGCGCAGGCACGAAGAAACCCATCGACATGAACGAGACCCCAAGCAATCGCGACGCCGCCCCGACCCAAGCGGAGGCGAGGCGGCACTCTACAGAGAGACGGCGCTGGGTAGAACCTGGATCGTCGCCGGAACACAACATCATGATCCGCGCGTGGCAGCGCGAGCCCACTATGGTTGACGCACCGGCCACAACCCATGGGATTGCGCTACAACCCGAATTCGCCTGAGCGGATTCTCAGTACTTGCGGAACCGATCCATGATCCAAGCGCGCCGCCGTGGATCGACGGCGTGCTGCACCTCCGTCACAAAATGGCGCTTCGCCTCGCCGATTCTCGTGGCCAAGGCCGCCCGCGGCGCCTCTTCCTCATGCGTCAACGCGCTCACAGCCTCATAGGCCGCAAACACATAGTCGAGGATCGGCTGGCGCGTGCCGCGATAGGCGCCGGGCTTTTCGTTGTCGGTCGCGCGCCGCCCGACATTGGGAAAGAACCATCGCCCCTCGTCGATCAATGACGACAGCGCCGTCGTCAGCGCAAGCCCGCGCTCGTGCAGGTACATCGCGCTAACGTTCGGGGCGGCACAGATATGCTGTGCCTCGGCCATCGCCGCGACCGTGCGGTTGGCCCAGCTCATCACTTGGCTGTCGTTGTTGAACTTCAGCGACTCGACGCTGACCCGCGTCTGCCGCGTCGTGATCAGAATGTTGAGCACGAGCGCGATGACGGAAATACCAGCCGAAACGACGGCGACGAGATCGGTCATCGGCAAGTCGAGCATCGCATCGCTCCGTCAGTCTTTGGCGAGATCCTTCAACGCATAGATCAACTCTAGCGCATCTTTGGGCGACAATTCATCCGCGTTGATGGCCTTGAGCCGCGCCGCAACTTTCGACTCGGCGCTCGGCGCAGGTGCAGGCGCCGCCGCCGCGAACAACGGCAGTTCATCGACAACCGTCTTCGCCCGCCGCCCGCTGTCGCCGCGTTCGAGCGCATGCAGCACCTCTTGCGCCCGCTTCAGCACAGCGGCAGGAAGTCCCGCGAGCTTCGCAACCTGGATCCCATAGGACCGGTCGGCGGCGCCAGGCGCGACCTCGTGCAGAAACACGATCCCGCCTTGCCATTCCTTGACCTTGACGGTCACGTTCGCGACGCCGTCAAGCCGTCCCGCAAGCCCGGTCAGCTCGTGATAATGCGTGGCAAACAAGGAGCGCGACCTGTTTACGCGGTTGAGCTGCTCGACCGTGGCCCACGCAATCGACAAGCCGTCGAACGTCGCCGTCCCGCGCCCGATCTCGTCCAAGATGACAAGCGAGCGTTCCGTCGCCTGGTTCAAGATCGCGGCAGTCTCGACCATCTCGACCATGAACGTCGAACGCCCGCGCGCCAGATCGTCGGCCGCACCCACGCGGCTGAACAACCGGTCGACGATGCCGATCTCCGCTGCAGCCGCCGGCACGAACGACCCCGCCTGCGCCAGAATGGTGATCAACGCGTTCTGCCGTAAGAACGTCGACTTGCCCGCCATATTCGGGCCGGTGAGAAGCCAAAGCCGCCCGCGCCCGTCCCCGGACAGATCGCAGTCGTTCGCAACGAAACCCTGCGCCTGGCGCTTCAGGGCTTCTTCGACGACCGGATGACGTCCGCGCGAAATCTTGAACGAAAGGTCGCCGCGCACCTGCGGCCGCACGTAATTCTCTTCGACCGCAAGTTCAGCTAGTGCGGCGAGCACATCGATCCGGGCGACGACACCGGCAACCGACGCGATCGCCGCCGCCGACGCACGCACCGCTTGGGCCAACTCGTCGAACAGCGAGAGTTCGATCGCGAGCGCCTCACCCGCCGCATCCGCGATCCGCGAGGCAAGGTCCGAAAGCTCCGTGTTCGTGAAGCGCTGCGCCTGCGCCGTCGTCTGGCGATGGATGAAACTGCGCCCGGCCTCTGTCGTCTTGAGCTTGTCGGCGTTCGCAGCCGTGATTTCGATGTGATAGCCGAGCACGTTGTTGTGCCGCACCTTAAGCGAACCGATCCCGGTCTCGCTCTTCAGTCGCGCTTCGAGATCGACGATCACACGCCGCGCGTCGTCGCGAAGCCCGCGCGCTTCGTCGAGCCGCTTGTGAGCGCCCACCGCCACGAACCCGCCGTCGCGCGCAAACAGCGGCAGATCGGGCCCGAGCGTCGCCTGCAGCTTCGCAAGTAAGGACGCCAGCGCCCGCTCGCCCTCGTCGATGGTCAGCAACTCGCGCTGCAACGCCGGCGGCACCACACTCAGCGCATCGCCCTTGCGTCGCACCGCCTCGCCGAGCCCGAAGGCGAGCATCAACGCCTCGCGCACGGCGCCCAGATCGCGCGGGCCGCCGCGCTCGACACTGAGCCGCCCGAGCGCACGCGCCATATCGGGCATCCGCCGCAGCACGCCGCGCACCGTGTCGCGCGCTGCCGCATTGCCGACGAAATAGGAAACCCCGTCGAGCCGCGCCTCGATCGCCGCGACATCGGTCAACGGCGCCAAAACCCAGTCGCAAAGCTCCCGCCCGCCGGGCGAGGTCAGCGTCCGATCGATCGTCGAAAGCAGGCTGCCCGCGGTTTCGCCGGCAAGCGTCTCGACGAGTTCCAGATTGCGCCGCGTCGCCGCGTCGATCGTCATCACATGCGACGGCGCTTCCGCTTTCGGCGGCGACAGCGCAGGCAGCTTTCCCTTTTGCGTGAGCTCCAGATACGACAGCACGACACCCGCCGCCGCGATCTCTGCCCGCCCGTAAGAACCGAACGCATCGAGCGCCGCGACCCCGAAATGCGTCTTGAGCAAACGCTCGCCGGCGGCGGAATCGAACTTGATCGCGGGCAGGATCGTCGCACGGGGCCCAAGTTCGCGGACGGTGGGCCCCACCGCCTCGTCGCCCATCAGAACGTCGGGCACGAGCAACTCGGCAGGCTCGATCCGCGCCAAGATATGCGAAAGCCCCCCCTCCTCGACCGGCGCGACATGAAACGCGCCATCCGAAATGTCCGCCCACGCGAGCGCGGTCGCACCGCCAACCCTGGCGATCGCCGCCAGATAATTGTGCCGCCGCGCCGCAAGCAGTTGGTCCTCGGTCAGCGTGCCAGGGGTCACCACGCGCACGACTGCGCGGGCGACGACGGATTTCGACCCGCGCTTCTTCGCCTCCGCCGGGTCTTCCGTCTGCTCGCAAATCGCGACCTTGAACCCCTTACGGATCAAGGTCAGCAGATAGGCCTCCGCCGAATGCACCGGCACGCCGCACATCGCAATGTCGGCGTCGTTGTGCTTCCCGCGTTTGGTGAGCGCAATGTCGAGCGCCGCCGACGCCGCCACCGCATCGTCGAAGAACAACTCGTAGAAATCGCCCATGCGGTAGAACAGCAGATAATCCGCGTGCGCCTGCTTGATCGCCAAATACTGCGCCATCATCGGCGTAGCCGCCGGCGTCTCGATAGGCGCGGTGGCAAGCTCGCGGTTCATAATGCGAACACCTGGCCCTTCTCCCCTTGAGGGAGAAGGTGGATCGCCGCCGCAGGCGGCGAGACGGATGAGGGGACGCTGCACCCACCCTTGTGCACCCGCACCCGCCGCGCGTATTCAGTTGTCAGCACATACGGCCCTGCGCGCCCGCGCGAACACCACGGCGAGTCCATGTCGAAAAAGCGCCCATTTACGGATCAGGAAGCCCTTCTTTTTCACGCGCAGCCCAAACCTGGCAAGCTCGAAATCACGCCGTCGAAGCCGATGGCGACCCAGCGCGACCTGAGCCTCGCCTATTCGCCGGGCGTCGCCGTTCCTGTGCGCGCGATCGCGGAGGATCCGTCCACAGTTTACGACTACACCGCCAAGGGGAACCTGGTCGCCGTCATTTCGAACGGGACGGCGATTTTGGGCTTGGGCGACCTCGGGCCGCTGGCGTCAAAGCCGGTGATGGAGGGCAAAGCCGTCCTCTTCAAGCGCTTCGCCGACGTCGACTCGATCGACCTCGAAGTCGACACAACGGACGTCGACCAGTTCGTCAACTGCGTGCGCTATCTCGGACCCACATTCGGCGGCATCAACCTCGAAGACATCAAGGCGCCCGACTGCTTCATCATCGAGCAACGCCTGCGCGAGCTGATGGACATCCCCGTCTTCCACGACGATCAGCACGGCACGGCGATCATCACCGCCGCCGGCATGATCAACGCGCTGCGCCTGACCGGTCGCGACATCAAGAAGACAAAGATCGTCGTGAACGGCGCCGGCGCCGCCGCCATCGCCTGCTTGGAACTCATCAAGGCGATGGGCCTGCCGAACGAAAACGCGATCCTCTGCGATACGAAGGGCGTGATCTACAAAGGCCGCACCGAAGGCATGAACCAGTGGAAGTCGGCCCATGCTGTGACGACGAAGGCGCGCACGCTCGCAGATGCGATGGCGGGCTGCGATGTGCTGCTCGGCCTTTCCGTCAAAGACGCCGTGACGCAAGACATGGTGAAGTCGATGGCGCCAAAGCCCATCGTCTTTGCCTGCGCGAACCCCGACCCGGAGATCACGCCCGAAGACGTCCAGGCCGTACGCCCCGACGCGATCGTGGCGACCGGCCGCTCTGACTACCCGAACCAAGTGAACAACGTCCTGGGTTTCCCGTACATCTTCCGCGGTGCGCTCGATGTGCGCGCGCGCACGATCAACGACGAGATGAAGATCGCCGCCGCCCACGCGCTCGCCGAACTCGCGCGCCAAGACGTTCCCGACGAAGTGGCCGCCGCCTATCACACGACGCGGCCGAAGTTCGGCCCCGACTACATCATCCCCGTGCCGTTCGACCCGCGCTTGATTTCGACGATTCCCGTCGCGGTCGCGAAGGCGGCGATGGCCTCCGGCGTCGCGCGCAAGCCGATCGCGGACATGGAGAACTACAAGAACACGCTCGCCTCGCGCCTCGATCCCGTAGCTTCGATCGTGCAGCGCGTCGTGGCCCGCGTGCGCCTGCAGCCGAAACGCATGGTCTTCGCCGAGGGCGAGGAAGAGGCCGTCATCCGCGCCGCCCTCACCTATCAGAACTCGGGGCTCGGCAAGGCGATCCTGATCGGCGACCCGGAACGCATCCGCGAGACGGTGCAGCAGGCGGGCGTCGAGGACGTCGGCGATCTCGAAATCCAATTCCCGCGCAAGAGCCCGCGCACGCCCGAATACGCCGAAGCGCTCTACAAACGCTGGCAGCGCAAAGGCTCGCTCTACCGCGACTGCCTGCGCCAAGTGACCTACGACCGCAACATCTACGCAGCCTCCGCCGTCGCCGCGGGTCATGCGGACGCGATGGTCACCGGCGTCACCCGTCACTACTCCGTCGCGCTTCAGGACGTGCGCCACGTGATCGACGCGAAGCCGGGGGAGCGCATGATCGGCGTGTCGATCGTACTCGACCGCGGCCGCACGGTCTTCGTCGCCGACACGAACGTGCACGAAATGCCGACGCCCGAGGAACTCGTCGACATCACGATCCAGGCCGCCGCCGTCGCGCGCAAATTCGGCCATGAGCCGCAAGTGGCGCTGCTCGCCTATTCGACGTTCGGCCAGCCCTGGGGCGAACGCTCGCAGCGCGTCCGCGAGGCCGTCGACCTGCTCGACAAGCGCGGCGTCGATTTCGCGTACGACGGCGAGATGAACGCCGACATCGCGCTCGATATGGAGCACCGCGAGCGTTACCCGTTCTGCCGCCTCAAAGGCCCCGCGAACGTGCTGATCATGCCCGCGATCCACTCAGCCTCGATCGCGACCACGATGACCGAAGTCATCGGCGGCGCCACCGTCATCGGCCCACTGCTCGTCGGCCTGGCCAAGCCCGTGCAGATCGCCCCCCTGGGCGCTACGATGAACGACATCGTCAACATGGCCGCACTCGCCGCCTACAACATTTCGGGCTGACGATATGCTCACGATCCATCTCGTCCCCTGCCTCAGCGACAACTACGCCTATCTGGTGCACGAACCGGAGACGAACAGCGTCGCCGTCGTCGACCCGTC
>JAEUML010000184.1 GCA_016792785.1 Alphaproteobacteria bacterium | reverse complement strand
GACCGGCGCCATCACGAGCGTCAGCGCCAGCGCGAAGGCAAGCCGCGCCCTGGGCGGGATCGTCGCTTCGCCGATTGCCGGCAGCACCATCACCATCGTGCCGACGCGCGAAAACGTCAGCGCAAGGATCATGATGTCGGCAGGCAGAAGTTGGGTGATCGAGGCCGGTATCATCGGCCAAGCCTAATGCGCGATGATGCGTTGCACGATCGTACCCATCAGCCCCGACATCGCCGCCGCCATGAACGGCAGCAGCAAAATCACGGACACGAAGATCGCAAGGATCTTCGGCACGAAGACGAGCGTCGATTCCTGAATCTGCGTCAGCGCCTGCAGAACGCCGATCGCAACGCCGATCGCAAGCCCGATCAGCATGACGGGGGCCGCCATCACGATGAGGACCCACGTCGCTTCCCGCGCCAGATCCAACGCTTCGCCGCCTGTCATTGCGTCCTCATCTAGAAGAAGTGAGAGAAGAGGAGTGAGAATAGAGAGAGGTTCTTCTCATTTCTCACTCCTCATTTCTCATTTCTCACTTCTCGCCACTCGCTTCTCATATCGGCATCCGCATGACTTCTTGATAGGCGGAAATCACGCGGTCGCGGATCGCAACCACGGTTTGCAGCGAAAGTTCCGCGGCGTTGACCGCGGTGACGACGTCGACGATGTCGCCTTTGCCTTGCATCAGGGCGCCGGCCTTCGCTTCGGCCGCCTGCCCCGTCGTCGCCGCTTCGTTGAGCACGTTCGAGAGCAGGTCGCCGAACGAGGCGCCGGGCGCCGCCGCAACGCCTTCCGCTCCGCCCACGCCGCCCATCTTGGCGGCTTGCGCATAGGCATTGATCGCTGCGGGATTGACGACGCCGGCCATGACCTAAGGTTCCTTACCGCTTCAAGAGGTCGACGGTACGCGCCATCATCGTGCGCGTGTTGTCGATGACGCTGAGATTGGCTTCATAGGCGCGCTGCGCCTCGCGCATGTCCATCATCTCGACGAGCGAGTTGACGTTCGGCATCTTGACGTAGCCGCGCTCGTCCGCCGCCGGGTGGCCCGGCATGTACTGCTCGCGGAAATCCGAATTGTCGGTGACGACGCCCTTGACGCGCACGGCGGGCACGCCCGTCACGCGGTCGAGCTCGGTCTTGAACACCGGCATCTGGCGCCGGTACGGATCTTCCTCCGGCGAAGACGCCGCCGAGTTCGCGTTGGCGAGGTTTTCGGCGATCACCCGCATGCGTTCGGCTTGCGCCCGCATGCCGGAAGCCGCGATCAGCATTGATTTCATCGTTTCCATGACGTGTCCTTGTCTTAGCCTTGCGATCCGCCGAGCGCGGTACGCCACATCGAAATCATCTTCTTGTAGAGGCCGGCCGCTTCCGCGTAGGCGAGTTGCGTTTCGGCGACCTTCATCGCCTGCTCTTCCAGAACGACGGAGTTGCCGTCGGGCGAAGACTGCGATCCCGGCGCCGCAACCGCGCGGTAGGAAGCGCCGCCGCCGGCCCGCGGCTGAATGTGCAGCGGGTTCGTCGTGACGAGGTCGCCCTGCGCCGCCGAAAGCACGCTGCGGAAATCCTGCGCCTTCAAATCCTGCGGCACGTAACCCGGCGTCGAGGCGTTCGCGATGTTGCGCGCCAGCACGTCCTGTCGGTTGCCGAGCCAGCTCATCTTCTGCTGGAACATCCCGAAGATCGGCAAATCGGAAAGGCTCATGAAACTCTTGATCCCGTGCGGAGAGGTTCCGCAATCTCACGGGGGCAAGTTTTGCCGGGGACGCTTAAAAGCAGTTTAAGAACGCAGAGAATATTCGCGATCTGCGAAACCGCGCGGCAAGCATAGCCGCGATCTTCACACGGCCGTAACGGAGGTTTCGCGAGTGTAACTGGGAAAAATCTGCCGCCCGTTTAGCCGGACTTAAGGTTACGCGGCCATTGTCCATTCGCTCGCAACACACGCTCTCACGAGTGGCGCCATGGACGACCCGACCCAGTATCTCCGCTTTGTCGCCGCACTGATCTTCGTGCTGGGCCTGATCGGCGCCGCCGCGTTCGCACTGCGCGCCTTCGGCTTCATTCCTCAAGGCGTTCAGCGCCGCCCGACGCAGCGCCGCCTCGGCATCGTCGAGTCGCTGATGCTCGACGCGCGCCGCCGCCTCATCATCGTGCGCCGCGACAACAAGGAATATCTGCTTCTCGTGTCCGCCACAGGCGAAACGCTGCTCGACGGCAACATCGACGCGATCGCGGCGCTGCCGAGCGCGGCCGCGGGCTCGAACGTCGTCGCGATAAAGGCGGAGCAGCTCTCGTGAGAGGCACTTTGACCGTCGCCGCGGCACTGCTCGCGGTCGTCCTCTCTGCCGACCCGGCCGCCGCTCAGCAGGTGTCGCTCGACCTCGGCCAAGGCGCCGGCATGACCGAGCGCCTGATTCAGATCGTCGCCCT
This sequence comes from Alphaproteobacteria bacterium, assembly GCA_016792785.1. Taxonomy (GTDB): domain Bacteria; phylum Pseudomonadota; class Alphaproteobacteria; order Micropepsales; family Micropepsaceae; genus SZUA-430. Next base: position 6,538 of record JAEUML010000184.1, on the reverse strand, counting down.
GATCACGGTGCTGAGCATCGCGCCGTCGATCCTGATCATGGTGACGAGCTTCGTGCGCATCGTCGTCGTGCTGTCGCTATTGCGCACCGCGATCGGCATTCAGCAAAGCCCGCCGAACAGCGTCATCATTTCGCTCGCACTGTTCCTGACCGCTTTCGTCATGGCCCCGACCTTCGAAAGGGCCTACCACGAAGGCATCGAACCCTTGATGTCGGAGAAGATCGAACCGGCCGAGTCGTTCACAAAGACGATGGTGCCGCTCTCGGCCTTCATGCTGAAGCACGTGCGCGAGAGCGATCTTCAACTGTTCTTCAATCTCGCCAAGCAAGAGCCGCCCGCAACCCCGGATGCGACGCCGCTCCGCATTCTGATTCCGGCGTTCTTGATCAGCGAGCTGCGCCGCGCCTTCGAAATCGGCTTCCTGCTGTTCATCCCGTTCCTGATCATCGACCTCGTCGTCGCCTCGCTTTTGATGGCGATGGGCATGATGATGCTGCCCCCGGTCACGATCTCGCTGCCGTTCAAGCTGATCTTCTTCGTGCTCGTCGACGGCTGGGCGCTCGTCGCCGGCAGCCTGGTGCAGAGCTACGGCACAGGCTGATCAGCCCGCCGCAATCCGCCCGCTCTTGACCGAGGATACGTCCAACGCCGCCGCGCGCTCGGCGACCAAGCGCCGAATGTGCTCCGCCACACGAGCCGCGCCGCGCGTATCCACGTTCATCCGCCCCGCCTGCGCCATCGACTGACGCAACTCGCGATCCTCAAGCAATTCGCTCACGACCTCGGCGATATCGCCCTCGCTCACCTGCGCCGCGACGCCGAGTGAAATGCCCATGCCCGCCCGCTCGAACGCGGAAGCCGACTGCGCGTGATCGTCGGTGAGACTCAGATAGACACCCGGCACGCCAAGCGCCGCAAGTTCATAGGCCGTCACGCCGAAACTGACGAGCCCGACATCCGCCTCGCTCATCAACCGCGGCAAATCGTTCGGGCTGCGCACGATCGCAAAGCGCGGCGCGAGCTTCGCGACGTCGCTTTCCAGCGACCGCGCCGCCGCAGGTCCGATGACGACGGTGACGTCGAACGTCGGCGGCAGCGGCGTGAGCGCCTTGACCGCAAGGCGCGTCAATCCTTGCGGATCCGATCCGCCCATGGACACGACGACGCGCGGGCGTCCCTCGCGCCGCGTGAACGGCGGCATCGTGTCGTGGCCGAGCACGACCCACTCCCAGCCGACATTGGGTTCGGCTTCCGCGCCTTCCCAATTCATCGCGAACACTTGCGGCACCGGCGGATAGAACGACGCATCGGCCGCAAGCCGCCGCGCACTGCCGTCGTCGATCACCGCGACGATCATGTCCGCGCCGCGCAACCGCATCACCGAGGTCGCCGACAAGTCCGTCCGCACGTCCAAAACCATCGCGACCGGCGTATGCGCCTCCGCCAAAGACAGCAGCCAGTCGATCTCTTTGACGCCGGCAGGCATTGCGTCGACGGCGAAGCCCGACGTCTCGACCGGCTCGCGCGCCAGCGCATCGTCCTTCATGGCAAAACGCACGCCGAAGCCTTCGCGGTCGCGCAACGCCTTCGCGACGCTCAAGCACCGCCGCACATGCCCAAGTCCGATTTCAGCCCCACCGTCGCAGCGCACGATCACCGTGCCACTAGAAGCCGTCACGGTCTTTTGCTGCACATGCGCGTTCAAATCGAGCAAGGCGGGCTCCCGGTTCAACAGCGCCACGAGATCGGTCAGCGTCGCTTCGCCCGCCTGCGCGTGCAAGCGATCGTAAACCGCTTCGATGAACGTAACGTCGGCCGGCGTGTCGACCGACAGCCGCGCGCCCTTGAACCGCCACTTCGCCGGCAGATCGATCTGCGCCACCTTCACGAATTCCGGGTGCACCTTGAAATAGGCGCTCACATGCTCGCGCGCGATCGGGTCGTCGTGCGCCTTGACGACGAGCTTGTCGAGCGCCCAACGCGTCATCGGATCGGCGCCGTCGTGTATCGCCGAGAGACCCGGCTTCAGCATCACGAAGTCCGCCTGATGCCGCAGCATCTCGCGCACGAGATAATCGACGAAACCGGCATCGACGAGCGGCGCATCAGCGTTCACACGCACGATCACGTCCGGATCGATCGCATGCGCGGCGATAGCGAAGCGGCCGAGCACATCGTCCTCAGGCCCCCGCACCACGACCGCCCCCTGCGATGCGGCATACGCCGCCAGCGCGTCGTCCGCCGGATCGCTGGTCGTTGCGACGCAGATCGTTTGAATGAGTTCCGACTTCCGCAAGCGATGCAGAATGTGCCAAAGCAGCGGTTGACCCACGATCGGCTTCAACACCTTGCCCGGCAGCCGCGTCGAACGCATGCGTGCTTGCACCACGGCGGCGATGTGCGGCTTCTTCGTCATGTGCTAAGCGGCCTCTGGGCGCCAGCTGCGCCGGATGTGTTTGAGCGGACGCATCCCGTCCGAAGGGTCGGCACGCCAATCGCGATCAGGCAATTCGGACGGCAGCGGCTCTTTCACGCCCGTGCCGTCGGCGCGCTCGCCCGCACGAACCATCGCAATCACCGGCGCCATCTCATGCGGCAGCCAACAATGCCCGGCCGCGTACTCCGACCCCGACGCGTCGAGATCGAGATGGAACTCGACCATCGGCGCGCGCCACTTCGATACTGCCCGCAAAATCACGCCCGGCGACACGGTGTGGTCGGACCAGCCGCAGGCAAAACCCGTCGCCGCCGAAATCGTCTCGATCGCCGCGAGGTTTGCCTCATCCGGCGGCGTCGGATAGGCCGACACGGTGTGAAGCAGCGTCACGGCACTGGCGCCGTTCGTGCGCAGCACCTCGGCCGCATGTTTGATTTCAGGAACCGTCGCCATCCCCGTCGACAGGATCACGGGCTTGCCCGTCCGCGCGCACGCCGCCAGCAATGCATCCCACATCAATTCGTAGGACGCGATCTTGTACGCATCGACATGCGGCAAAAGCTCATCGACCGCCTTCAGATAGAACGGTGTGCACATGAACTGCACGCCGCGCGCACGGCAACGCTCCGCGATCGCCGGCAGAAACGAGACGGGAAGCTCCCATTCGCGGCGCGCGCGATGCTTCGCGCTTTGCGCCAAGATTTCCGGGGCAAACATCTCGTCGATTTTGAACAATTGGAACTTGACCGCGCCGCATCCGATCTCGGCCGCGCGATCGATGAACGCGAACGCCCGCGCGAGGTCGCGGTCGTGATTGCTCGACACTTCGGCGATGAAGAGACACGCCACGCGGTTTCAGGCCCCCAACAAAGCGTAAACACCCGTTAACCAATTCTAAAGCCCGGACCGTTACCAAGTTCATAACGCACGCCCGTTCGCGAGGATTCCGGTGACGCCTGTCGCTCAAAGGCCGCTTCACGCCGCACACGACGGCACGCATCGCGGCGCGATCATCGATCGCGTCGACGGATTCGACATCTTGGCCTGCGAAACGTGCGGCTTTCGCCACGTGCTGCCGTTGCCGAGCGCAAGCGAACAACGCGCGGCCTACGAAGACGCCTACTACCGCGATGAGAAGCCGACATATCTGGCGCGCGCGCGCGAAGACGCCGAATGGTCGCGCCTCGCCTGGGAAGACCGCCTGTCGTTGTTCGAAGATCTTCTGAAGCCGGAAGCCTCGCGCCAACTCGCCGTTCTCGACATCGGCTGCGGCCCGGGATGGTTCTTGAAGACCGCGGCCGATCGCGGCTGGAAGGCGCAAGGCATCGAACCGTCGCGCCAAGCGGCGGAGCACGCAGGCTCGCTCGGCCTCAACGTCGTGAACGCGATGTTCGACGAGGTCTCGGCCGCGCGCCTCGACCGCGCCGACGTCGTTCACTTGAACAACATGCTCGAACACGTCGCCGATCCGATCGGCTTGCTGCGCTTAGGCATCGCGCGCGCCTGGCCTGGCGGCTTGATCTGCGTCGGCGTGCCGAACGACTACAACGCGCTGCAAGAGGCGGCACGCGCCTCGGGTACGAAACCCTGGTGGCTCGCTCCGCCGCATCATCTGAACTACTTCGACTTCGCCTCGCTCGAAGCGCTGCTCGCGCGTCTCGGCCTCGACATCGTCGAAACGCTGACGAGCTTTCCGATGGAGCTCTTCCTGCTCATGGGCGAAAACTACGTCGGCGACGACAAGGTCGGCCGCGACTGCCATCTGCGGCGCAAGCACTTCGACCTCGCGCTCGAAAAAGCGGGTCTAGGCGCTGTACGGCGCAAACTCTACGGCGCCCTTGCAAAGGCCGGCATCGGACGCGAAGCGATCATCGTCGCCCGCAAGCCGCTCGCGTGACGATGATGAGCGTAGAAACCACACCCTTCTTCGTCGTCTCCTCCGGCCGCTCCGGCACCGCGATGATGGAGCGGCTGTTCTCCTGCTTCCCGCAGGCCGAGATGCACCACGAATACATGGTGCACCACATCCAACCGCTCGCCGTAAAGTATCACATGGGCCTCATCGGCCTCGGAGAAGTGATGCACACGCTGCGCGCAACGCACGCCGCGGCGATCTACTATTCCGACGCGCCGCTTTGGGGCGATGCGTCGAACAAGCTCTCGTGGCTGATCCCGGCGCTCGATCTCATGTTTCCGAACGCGCGCTACATCCACCTCGTCCGCGACGGCCGCAAAGTCGCGAGCTCCTATTTCCACAAACTGGCGAACGAGTGCTACGACGATCACGCGACCGCAGTGCTGCAGCGCTATTACGACGCGCGCGGCGAACTCCCGGCGCCGCCGCCGGAAAAGAAATACTGGTGGCCCCTGCCACCGCGCGGACACATGCAGGAACTGGAATTCCTCACGTATAATCAGTTCCAGCGTATCGCCTTCCATTGGGCCGAGATCAACCGCACGATCGTGCACGACCTCGACCCTATTCCGAAGGAACGCCGCCACACGGTGCGTCTCGAAGACCTCGTCGCCCGCGCCGACGCGCGTCAAGGATTGCTTAACTTCTTGGGGCTCCCCTGGGACGACCGCGTCATGGGCTTGCTGAACCGCCCGCACAACGTCAACCGCCCGGAAGATTATCCGCTCACCCGCGAGCAAACCGCGCAGTTCAACCTGATTGCGGGCGACGTGATGCAAACGTTCGGCTACGACCGCCGCCCCGAGTACCGCGTGGCGTATTAGAGCGTGACTACGATAGGTGAAGATCGCTACCGCCCCCTCTGTGGGGCGGTAGCCTGCTACTCGTCGCCGCCGACGCGACGCATCATCATGTTCTAGGCCCAAGTGCCTAACGAAAGACGCCCGTCCTAACCCGAACTTAACCACGACGGTCTGACGCTGGCGACCGGCCATTCCTCACGCTCGGACCACCCATGTCCTTTTCATGCGACCTCTGCGGCAACACCTCGCTCGAGCAGGTGTATGCGCCGCAAAACTCGACGCGCCGTCTGACCGTGTGGCTGTGCGCGCATTGCGGCCTGTTGCAAAGCCTGCCGCGCAATGACCGCGCCGAGCGCCGCCAAGCAACTGTCTCCGCTGGCGCCGATTGGGGCAATCTGCGTTACGGCAAGGGCTTCCGCGCCGAAGCCAATCTCGCGACGCTGCGTCCGTTCCTGAATCGCGCGCGTCCGCTTCGCGTGCTCGACGTCGGCGCCAATCGCGGCGCCTTCGCGCTCGAACTCAAAGCCGCCTATCCGAAGGCCGAGATCATCGGCATCGAACCGGACGAACGCGTCGTGGGCGCCTGGGCGGGCAAGCCGGGCTTCACCTGGCTGCACGCGCGTCTCGAAGACACGCGGCTTGAGAACGAAGGCTTCGACGTCGTCTATTCCTGCCACACGCTCGAACACCTAAAGAGCGCGCGCGACGCGCTGCTCGGCCATCGCGCGACGCTGGCGCCGAACGGTTATCTGTTCCTCGAAGTACCGAATTCGGCGATCATCGGCTCGAACGACATCGTCGAAGAGTTCTTCATCGACAAGCACCTCTATCACTTCTCGGCGCGCACGCTCGCCCGCCTGTTGTCGGTGTGCGGTTTCCGCGCTATTGCGATCGCCGACCCGCGCGACACGGTCAACATCACCGTCGTCGCCGTGAAGACCGAAGACATCTCCTTCGCCGTACCCGCCGACCCGCAAGAGGTCGAGGCGGCGGCGGCGCTGATCTCCGCCTACCACGCGCAGCGCCTTCAAAACCTGAGCGCACTCACGCAAGTCGCACGCATGATCGACGCCATGGCGCCGCGCAAGGTCGCGATCTGGGGCGCGGGCCGCCTGCTCAACAGCCTGATCCACAACGGCGGCTTGAAGCCCCAGGCGCTCGCCGCCGTCGTCGACAAGCACTTGATCCGCTACGCCAGCGAAGCGCACGGCATCCGCCTGACGCCGCCGGAGGATTTGGGCCGCCTGAAGCCCGACGTCGTCGTCGTCATGTCGCGCTCGTTCGCCGAGGAAATCCGCCGTGAGGCGCAAGACCGCGCGCCGGGCTGCGAGGTTCTCGCCTACACCGATCTTCTCGCGCGCGCCAAGACACAGATGGCGGCGT
>JAEUML010000148.1 GCA_016792785.1 Alphaproteobacteria bacterium | reverse complement strand
GCAAGCGGACCCTTGCCCTTGTGCGCCTGCAGCGCGTGCAACAGCGGCAACCCGAGCACCTCATACCCGGCGCTCTCCGGCGCCTCAATCGCCACACGCGAACACACCTTGGCGAGAACATCCGCCGCATAGAGCGCCATCGCCCGCCCCTTCAGCGGCATCAAGCCCTTCGGCCGCCCACCGAAGCGCGAACTCGCCCCGCCCGCCAGAACGACGCCGATCACGCTTTCGCTTTCAGCAATTCGACCGCGCGCTTCACCAGCGGATCGAGCCCGTCTCCACCCTTGGCCAGATGCGCGACGATGTCGGCGCGCATGCCGGGATCCCAGAACTTCTTCAGATGATCGGCGATCGCGGCGGGCGACTCCGCCTCGCCCTGCGCCTTGAAGAACGCGCCGATCTGGTTCGCCATCATCGTGAGCTTCCGTGCGTCCATGTCAGCTTGCGACCATGCGCACACGTTCGTGATGCGTGAACACCTCAAGCCCGTCGTCGCGCACGACGCCGGCGACCGTGATCTCGGCCTTGGCCGCCTCTTCGAGCGCAAGTGCCGTCGGCGCCGACACGGACGCGATCACCGACGCCCCCATCATCGCCGCCTTCTGCACCAACTCCACCGAGAGACGGCTCGTCATCAGCAAAGCGCCGTCCGAGGGCTTGCGCCCACCGCGCACCAGCGCACCCGCAAGCTTGTCGAGCGCATTGTGCCGGCCCACGTCCTCACGCGCCGCAACGATGCCCTCGCCCGGCACATAGAACGCCGCTGCATGCACCGCCTGCGTTGCCGCGTTCAACACTTGATGTCCGCGCAGACCCCTTATGGCGTCGATAAGCTCTCCCGCCGGCAGCGTCACGCCGCGTCCGACGCGCGGCAAAGACCGCATCGCCTCCGCGATACTGTCGACACCGCACAGCCCGCATCCCGCAGGTCCCGCCCGATGCCGCCGCCGTGCGATCACGCGCTCGCGGTTGGCGTTGCGCAGCGTCATGCGCAGCTCGATCCCGCGCCCCTCGCCCGCGATCTCAAGCCCTGCGATGTCGTTCGCCGAGGCGATGATCCCGTCGTTGAGCGAGAATCCATAAGCAAAGTCCTCGAGGTCGGCCGGCGTCGCCATCATCACCGCCTCGGTGCCGCCGTCATAGACGAACGCGATCGGCGCTTCCGCCGCGACGCTGCGCGCGCCGCGCGCCGGCCCACTGCGCCATACCGACGTTTCGTAGGGAAGAGATGTCTTGGCCGTCATTCTCCCGGCACCGGTTCGGCAATGCGCCGGTTGCGCCTCGACAGCGCCTCATAATCGCGCTGCCAATCGCTGGGCCCGTTCGACGGCGAGACCTGCACGGCGGTGACCTTGTATTCGGGACAGTTCGTCGCCCAGTCCGAAAACTCGGTCGTCACCACGTTCGTCTGCGTCGCCGGATTGTGGAACGTCGTATAGACGACGCCGGGCGCGACGCGCTCCGTCACCACGGCGTGCAGGCACGTATCGCCGGTGCGGCTTGCGAGCTTCACAGGGTCGCCGTCGCGAATGCCGCGCTCCTCTGCGTCGTGCGGATGGATCTCGAGCACGTCGTCGGCGTGCCACGCCACGTTCGCCGTCCGCCGCGTCTGGATACCGACATTGTATTGCGAGAGCACGCGCCCCGTGGTCAGTAACAGCGGGAAGCGCGGCCCCACCTTCTCTTCCGTCGGCACATATTCCGTGATCATGAAGCGGCCCTTGCCGCGCACGAAACCGTTCGTGTGCATGACGGGCGTGCCCTCGGGCGCAGAGGCATTGCACGGCCACTGGATCGATCCCTGCGCGTCGAGCCTCGCGAACGACACGCCGCTAAACGTCGGCGTCAACCGCGCGATCTCGTCCATGATCTCGCTCGGATGGCCGTATTGCATCGGCATGCCGAGCGCATTGGCCAGCATCTGCGTGATCTGCCAGTCCTCATAACCATTCCTGGGACTCATCACTTTGCGCACGCGCTGGATGCGCCGCTCCGCGTTCGTGAACGTGCCGTTCTTCTCCAGGAAGGTCGAGCCCGGCAAGAATACATGCGCGTAGTTCGCCGTCTCCGTCAGAAAGAGGTCGTGCACCACGACGCATTCCATCGCCGCGAACGCTGCCGCCACGTGCTTCGTATTCGGATCGGACTGAAGAATGTCTTCGCCCTGGATGTAGATGCCCTTGAACCGCCCCTCGACCGCAGCGTCGAGCATGTTCGGGATCCGCAGGCCCGGCTCGCTGTCTAGCGTCTTGCCCCACAGCGTCTCGAACATCGCCCGCGCGCCGTCGTCGGACACGTGACGATATCCGGACAGTTCGTGTGGGAACGATCCCATGTCGCACGAACCCTGCACGTTGTTCTGCCCGCGCAAGGGATTCACGCCGACGCCAGGCCGCCCGATATTGCCCGTCGCCATCGCAAGATTGGCGATCGCCATGACCGCCGTCGTGCCCTGACTGTGTTCCGTGACGCCGAGCCCGTAATAGATCGCGCCATTCCCGCCCGTCGCATAAAGCCGCGCCGCGCCGCGGATCGTTTCCGCCGGAACACCGGAGACTTTCTCGACCTCTTCCGGGGAATTCTGCAGCTCGGCCACGAACGACGCCCACGCGGCGAACGCGTCCGCCTCGCAACGTTCGCGCACGAACACCTCGTCCACGAGCCCCTCCGTCACGATCACATGGGCCAGCGCCGTCAGCACAGCGACGTTCGTCCCGGGTTTCAGCGGCAGATGAAACGACGCCTCCACATGCGGCGTGCGCACGAGATCGATCCGGCGCGGGTCGATGACGATGAGCTTTGCGCCTTCTCGAAGACGCTTCTTCATGCGCGACGCGAACACCGGATGCCCGTCGGTCGGATTCGCCCCAATCACGACGATCACGTCGGCATGCTCGACGCTGTCGAAGTCCTGCGTGCCCGCCGACGTGCCGAACGTGGTCTTCAGCCCATAGCCCGTCGGCGAGTGACAGACGCGCGCGCAGGTGTCGACGTTGTTGTTGCCGAACGCCGCCCGCACCAGCTTCTGCACCAGGAACGTCTCTTCGTTCGTGCAGCGCGACGACGTCACGCCGCCGACGGCAAGCCGCCCGTACTTCGCCTGAATGCGTTTGAACTCGGACGCCGTGTGCGCGATCGCCTCGTCCCAGGAAACCTTGCGCCAGGGTTCGTCGATGCGGTTGCGGATCATCGGCTCGAGGATGCGTTCGCGATGCGTCGCATAGCCCCAGGCGAAGCGGCCCTTCACGCAGGAATGCCCGTGGTTCGCCTTGCCGTCCTTGAACGGCACCATCCGCACGAGTTCCTCGCCGCGCATCTCGGCCTTGAACGAACACCCGACGCCGCAATACGCGCAGGTCGTCACCACCGAATGTTCCGGCTGCCCGATCTCGATCACGGACTTCTCGATCAGTGTCGCCGTCGGGCACGCCTGCACACAAGCGCCGCACGACACGCATTCGGACGAGAAGAAGTCCTCCGCCATGCCCGGCGAGACCTTCGACGCGAACCCGCGCCCGTCGATCGTCAGTGCGAACGTGCCCTGCGTCTCCTCGCACGCCCGCACACAGCGCGAGCAAACGATGCACTTCGACGGATCGAACGTGAAATAGGGATTGGACTCGTCCTTCGGCTGCACGAGATGGTTCTCGCCCGCATAACCGTAGCGCACGTCCCGCAAACCCACCGCGCCCGCCATGTCCTGCAGCTCGCAGTCGCCATTCGCCGCACACGTCAGGCAGTCGAGCGGATGGTCGGAGATGTAAAGCTCCATCACCCCGCGCCGCAGGTCCTTGAGCAACGGCGTCTGCGTCTTGACCTTCATGCCGGCCATGACCGGCGTCGTGCACGAGGCCGGCGTCCCCGCGCGCCCCTCGACCTCGACCAAACAAAGCCGGCACGACCCGAACGCCTTCACGCTGTCGGTCGCGCAGAGTTTCGGAACGTCGATGCCCGCCTCACGCGCCGCGCGCATGATCGACGTGCCCTCGGGCACGCTGACCGCAACGCCGTCGATCGTCAGGCGAACGTGGTGCTCGCCCTTCGCGGGCGGCGTGCCCAGATCTTGTTCTTCGATGAGCGCCATGGGCGTCAGTTTACTCCGCGGCGGGCCGTTTGACACTGAGCCCGAAATCTTCCGGGAAATGCCTTAACGCGCTCAAAACCGGGTACGGCGTAAAGCCCCCAAGCGCGCAAAGGGAACCGAGTTTCAACGTCCGGCACAGGTCTTCAAGCAGGGCGACGTTGGCCTCGCGCCCCTCCCCTGACACGATCCGGTCGATCACCTCGACGCCGCGGGTCGAACCGATCCGGCACGGCGTGCACTTGCCGCAGCTTTCGATCGCGCAGAACTCCATCGCGAAACGCGCCTGTTCGGCCATATCGACGGTATCGTCAAAGACGACGATGCCGCCGTGGCCGATCAACCCGTCGCGCGCCGCAAACGCCTCATAGTCATAAGGTGTGTCGAACAGCGCCCGCGGAAAGTACGCGCCGAGCGGCCCGCCGCACTGCACCGCGCGCACAGGCCGCCCGCTCGCCGTGCCGCCGCCGATGTCGTCGACGAGTTCGCCAAGCGTCATGCCGAACGGCATCTCGAACAGCCCCGCATGCTTCACGTTGCCGGCCAGCTGTACCGGCATCGTCCCGCGCGACTTGCCGAAGCCGAGCGCCGCATAGGCCGAAGCGCCGCGCTCCATGATCCACGGCACGGTCGCCAGCGTCAGCACATTGTTCACGACAGTCGGCTTGCCGAACAGACCTTCGTGCACCGGCAACGGCGGCTTCGCCCGCACCTGACCGCGCTTGCCTTCAAGGCTTTCGAGAAGCGCGGTCTCTTCGCCGCACACATAAGCCCCAGCGCCGATGCGCAACTCGATGTCGAATGCGCCGCCGATCAAGCCGTTCGCCCGCGCAACGTCCAGCGCCTTGGCGAACGTCGCGTTCGCGTGCGGATACTCGGAGCGCGCATAGACGAATCCCTTCGACGCACCGACGGCAAAGCCGGCGATCGCCATCCCCTCGATCAGCGCGAACGGATCGCCCTCCATGATCATGCGATCCGCGAACGTGCCGCTGTCGCCTTCGTCCGCATTGCAGACGATGTACTTGGGCTGGCCCTTTGCGTCGGCAGCACCCTTCCACTTCACACCGGCCGGAAAGCCCGCCCCGCCCCGCCCGCGCAAACCCGAAGCGATCACTTCGCCGATCGTCGCCACCGCGCCGACTGCGCGCGCTTTCGCTATGCCTGCCATGCCACCGTGCCGCTGATAGTCGGCAAACGACAACGGATCGACGACACCGCAGCGCGCGAACGTCAGCTGCGTCTGCCGCGCAAGCCACGGATGCCGGTCGACAACACCGACGCAAAGCGCATGTGCCTTCCCTTCGAAGAGGCCCGCATCCACCAACGCCGGCACATCGCTTGCCTTCACCGGGCCGTAACCGACGCGCCCCTGCGCCGTTTCAACTTCGATCAACGGCTCAAGCCAATGCATGCCACGCGAACCAGTGCGCACGATCTCAAGCGCAAGCTTGCGCGTCTCCGCGGTCGCGCGCAGCGTCCGCGCGACGCCCTCCGCGCCAACAGCAAGCGCAGCCGAATCCGACGGCACGAACACGCGCGTCATGGCGTACGCTCCGCCATCGCGA
>JAEUML010000096.1 GCA_016792785.1 Alphaproteobacteria bacterium | reverse complement strand
TGCTTCAGGCTCGAGGCCGCCGCGATCATCGCGAAACCCCAAACCACGTTGATGAAGAGAAGAAACGCCAGATCGCGGAAGGGCATCAGGAGAGCGCTACTTGCCCACTTTGAGCGTCGCGCTGCCGCGCGCGACGACGTCGCCGGCTTCGTTGCGCAGTTCCGCTTCGGCGAAGGCGATCGACTTTCCGCGATGGCGCACCCAGCCTTCGCCGACGAAGGTGCCCTTGTCGGCGCGACCGATGAACGACGTCTTGAGTTCGAGCGTCACCTGCGGCGTGTTGGGCTCTCTATGGGTGAGCCTCACCGCGTGGCCGCAGAGCGTGTCGAGCATCGCGGCCAGGAACCCCCCGAACACGCGCCCGCCGCGGTTGATGAAATTATCGCCGGCGACGAACGACGCCTTGACGTAGCCGCGCTCACGGTCGGCCGCGAGCACGCGCTTACCCAATGTCTCGACGGCCGGCGAGTTCTTCTCGTCCGGCGTCATCCAGCGATCCCGCGCTGCTTCTTGATGAGATCGTAGGCGCCGTTGATCGCGGCGAGTTTCTCGGTCGCAAGCCGCACGAACTCTTCCGGCACGCCGCGCGCGATCAGACTGTCGGGGTGGTTCTCGCGCACCAGCCGGTGATAGGCCTTCTTCAACTCCTCATCGCCCGCCGTGTGCTCGACGCCGAGGATGACGTAAGGGTCTTCTTTGTCAGGACCGAAATGCGAGGCGCGAATGCGCTGGAACTCGCCTTCGGAGAAACCGAAAATATCCGCCACGTGGCGCAGAAACTGAAGCTCGCCCGGGTGCAGCGCATGATCGGCCTTGGCGATCAGGAACAAGCTGTCGAGCAAGTCCTCCAGCACGCCGGGCTTGGACCTGAAAAGAGTCGCGAGCTGCTTCGCATAGGAATCGAACCCGGCGACGTCCTGCTTGGCGAGATTGAACAAATGCCCCACATTGGCCTCTTCCTCCCGCGGTACCGGAAAGACCCGCTTGAAGACGTCGACCTCATCGCGTGTGACATTCCCGTCAGCCTTGGCGAGCTTGGCCGCGAGCGCAATGACCCCGATCGTGAACGCGATCTCGTCGCGCTCGCGGATGCTGGGTTGTTCGCGCGGCCGTTCCTCGCGCGCGGGCTCGACCGCGCGCTTGCGGCTCCGGTCGACCAGCACATGGCCGGCAATGCCGCCCAGAAGTGCGCCCAACGGTCCGCCGATCGCCAATCCCGCGGCGGCGCCCGCGATCTTTCCCCAAATCGACATCGTCGTTCAGCCCTGCCTGCGCACGTCTTCGGCGGCGAGTGAGGCGAAGTTATGACGCTCACCGGCCGGTGGCACATCTGGATCGACCGTGGCGGCACGTTCACCGATCTCGTCGCGCTCGGGCCCGACGGCCAAATCCGTGCGCTGAAACTCCTGTCCGAAAGCGCCGAACACTATGCCGACGCAGCCATAGAGGGAATAAGGCGATTGCTGGGCCTCGCGCAAGACGCGAGCCTGCCCGAGGAGAAGATTGCCGCGGTCCATATGGGCACCACGGTTGCGACGAACGCGCTACTTGAACGCAAGGGCGCACGCACGGTCCTCGTCGCAACCGAGGGTCTGCGCGACCAATTGCGCATCGGCTATCAGCACCGCCCGAAGCTGTTCGTCCGCCGCATCGACCGCCCCGCGCCGCTCTACGAGCGCGTCGTCGAAGCCCGCGAGCGCATCGACGCCGACGGTCGTGTTCTGACACCGCTGGATGAAGTGGCGCTCGAACGCGATCTCGCGGCCGCGCGCGCGGATGGCATCGAAGCCTGCGCGATTGTTCTGATGCACGGCTATCGCCACATCGCGCATGAAGAAACGGCCGCGCGCATCGCCCGCAAGCTCGGCTTCGCCCAAGTGTCGGTGAGCCACCACGTCAGCCCTTTGATGAAATACGTGAGCCGCGGCCACACGACAGTCGCCGACGCCTACCTTTCGCCGGTCTTGCGCAACTACGTCGAGAAGGTCGCAAAGCCCTTGGGCGCGGCCGCGCGCGACGGGCGGCTGCGCTTCATGCGTTCAAGTGGCGCGCTTGCCGACGCGGAGCATTTCTCTGGCAAGGACGCGCTGCTGTCGGGTCCTGCGGGTGGCGTCATCGGCATGGCCGAGACCGCAAAGCGAGCGGGTTTCGACAAGGTGATCGGCTTCGACATGGGCGGCACGTCGACCGACGTCTCGCGCTTCGACGGCGTCTTCGAACGCATCTACGAGAACGAAGTGGCAGGCATCCGCCTGCGCGCGCCCATGCTCGCCGTCCACACGGTCGCGGCCGGCGGCGGTTCGATCCTGTTCTACGAAAACGCCCGCATGCGCGTCGGCCCCGAAAGCGCCGGCGCCAATCCGGGCCCGGCCAGCTACCGCAAAGGCGGCCCGCTGACCGTGACCGATGCGAACGTGATGACGGGCCGCATCCATCCGCACTTCTTCCCCTTCGTCTTCGGCCCAAAGGCGAACGAAGGGCTCGACGCAGACGCGGTCGCCGCGAAGTTCGAAGTCCTTGCCCGCGAGCTGAACGTGACACCGCACGAAGCCGCCGACGGCTTCCTGAAGATTGCCGTCGCGAACATGGCCGAGGCGATCAAGCGCATCTCGATCGCCCAAGGCGCCGACGTCACCGAATACGCCTTGCAGTGCTTCGGCGGTGCGGGCGCTCAGCTCGCCTGCCGCGTCGCCGACGCGCTCGGCATGCGCACGATCTTGATCCACCCACTCGCAGGCGTTCTATCCGCGTTCGGCATGGGTTTCGCGCAAACCCAAGCGCGGCGCGAGCAAGCGATCGAACAGCCGCTCGACGACACGTTGATGCCGCGGTTGATCGATGCGGCCGCGACGCTATCGAAGGCGGCAACCGGCGAAATCGCAGCCCAAGGCTTCGCACAGGAGAGCATCACCGCACGAGCATCCGTCCACATGCGCTACCAAGGCACCGATACCGCGCTCGTCGTCGCCTTCGGAACGCGCGAGGAGATCGAGGAGCGCTTCGCCGAAGCCCACCGCGCTCGATTCGGTTTCTGGGACCAGGGGCGCACGCTGATCGTCGAAGCGATCGCCGTCGACGCAGCGGGCCAGTCTGCCCCGCCCGCACTGCCGCGCGTCGCCCGCAAGCGAAGCGGCCCGCCCGCAGCACAAACGACCGAAACGCTCTACGTCGACGGCGAAAGCTTGCGCGCGCCCGTCTATCGGCGCGAAACGCTCGACCCCGGCGACATGATCGAAGGCCCCGCGCTCGTCATCGAGCCGAACTCGACGATCGTCGTCGATCCCGCCTGGCGCGCAGAATATCGCGACGACGGCAATCTGGTTCTGACAAAGACTGCCGCGCGCACCGTCGCGCGCACGTCGACCGAGGCCGACCCCGTGCGCCTCGAGATCTTCAACGCGCTCTTCATGTCGATCGCCGAGCAGATGGGTGTCACGCTCGAAAAGACGGCGTCCTCCGTCAACATCAAAGAGCGTCTCGACTTCTCCTGCGCGATCTTCGACTCAGCCGGCAATCTGATTGCGAACGCGCCGCATATGCCCGTGCATTTGGGTTCCATGGGCGAAAGCGTGCGCGCCGTGCTGACCCGCCACGCGGGCGGCATGTCGCCGGGCGACGCCTTTGCCCTAAACGCGCCCTACGCCGGCGGCACGCATCTGCCCGACATAACAGTCGTCATGCCCGTGTTCATGGACGGCGAAGCGCTTCCCGCGTTCTATGTCGCCGCGCGCGGCCATCACGCCGACGTCGGCGGCATCTCGCCCGGATCGATGCCGCCGAACTCGAAGTCCGTCGAAGAAGAAGGCGTGCTGTTCCAGGGCGAGCGCATCATGCGCGCCGGCCGCTTCGACGACCGCCGCGTCGGCGAACTCCTTCGCTCGGGCGCCTACCCCGCGCGCAACCCCACGCAAAACGTCGCCGACCTGAAAGCGCAGATCGCAGCCTGTGTGAAAGGCGCCAGCGAACTGACGAAGCTCTGCGCCGATCAAGGCCGCGATGTCGTGACCGCCTACATGGGTCACGTCCAGGACAACGCGGAGGAGCAGGTCCGCCGCGTCATCGGCGCGCTGGACGACGGCGCGTTCGAGCACGAGATGGACGACGGCGCGATCATCCGGGTCCGCGTGACCGTGGACCGCAGCGTGCGCGCCGCGACGGTCGACTTCACCGGCACGAGCGCCGAGCGGCCGACGAACTTCAACGCCCCGCGCTCGGTCACGACCGCCGCCGTGCTCTACGTCTTCCGCTGCCTGATCGACACCGACATTCCGCTGAACGCTGGCTGCCTGCGCCCGCTGAACATCGTCGTGCCGGAACGCTCGCTGCTGAGTCCGGGTTATCCCGCGGCCGTCGTCGCCGGCAATGTGGAGACGAGCCAAGCCGTCACCGACGCGCTGTTCGGCGCGCTCGGCGTCATGGCAGCCGCCCAAGGCACGATGAACAACTTCACGTTCGGCAACGCGCGCCATCAGTACTACGAGACGATCTGCGGCGGTGCCGGCGCCGGTCCCGGTTTCGACGGCGCAAGCGCCGTTCACACCCACATGACGAACTCGCGCCTGACCGACCCCGAGGTGCTGGAGTGGCGCTATCCCGTTCTCGTCCGCCGCTTCGAGGTACGCCAGGATTCAGGCGGCAAAGGCGCTCACAGCGGTGGCGACGGCGTCGTTCGTGAGATCGAGTTTCGCGAGGCGATGGAGGCAGGCATCCTGTCGACGCGCAGGCGCACGCGGCCCTTCGGCATCAATGGTGGCGGCGACGCAATGCTCGGCCGCAATGCCGTGAAGCGGAAGGCGGGCACGGTGGAAGAACTGCCTGGCTGCGCCACGGTCGCCGTCGAGCCCGGCGATGTTTTTGTCATTGAAACCCCGGGCGGCGGCGGGTACGGCAGTGGCAACAACCGCAAGGTCTGAAGAATGGCCGCCTCGCCTCCCATGATCGTCGAACTCTTCGTCGGCACGCTCACGCGCTACTACTCGACGGACTGGCAGGATGGCCGCACACGCGCGGGCTTTCCCTCGCCCTTCGGGGCTAAAGGCGCGAACGCCGTCACCGATCCCGTCGAACTCCAAGGCGTGATCGCCGAGTGGCGCGACAACGCTTCGGAGAAATTGAGGGAGCACCTGAAGCATCCGCTCACCTGGCAGGAAGGCATGTTGCCCCCTTACTTCGTCGGCGAACTCGGAATGACGGGTTACGGCGGCGCGATTCTGCTCACCGCCTACACGAACTTCGCCCACCTGCCGCGGCCGGTGATGTTCATGAAGACCTGGGAAGGCGATCCGGCGATCGACGCCGCCATGAAGGCCGAGAAGAAGGACCCGCTGTGGGAAGTCATGAACTGCGGCATCTGGCTGCCCGACGACTTTTCGTTCGGCATCGGCATGAAGGACCCCTCAGGCGCACCGCTCAAAGCCGGTTCGATCGAGCTCCTGTGGAAGGGCCTGCAGTACTTGAACGAAGTGAATTGGGGCGCCGGCGCCGAAGACATCATGACCTGGCGCGCACGAGAGATCGGCGAAAGCGACTCGTTCGAGAACCAAGCCCAATTCGGCTTCGCCGTGTTCCACGAGATGTGCCGTCTCGCCCGCGAGAACCGGCTTCCGATGAAGCTCCACTACTGAGGGCGATCGACACATGACCACCCTCCTCGTCACCGGCGCCAATCGCGGATTGGGCCTCGAATTCGTCCGTCAATACGCAGCCGCCGGCGCGCGCATCCTGGCTTGCGCCAGGCATCCGGGTGAGGCGAAGGCACTGCTTGACCTCGCCGCCGCATCGAAAGGCAAGGTCACCGTCCATCCGCTCGACGTGTCCTCGGACGCATCCGTCGCGCATCTGGCGGGCGAGGTCGGCGCCGTGCCGATCGACATTCTGATCAACAACGCGGGCGTCTATGGCGGCGACCATCAGCGCCTGGGCAGCCTCGACTACGAGACATGGGCGCACACGCTGAACGTCAACACGCTGGGTCCCGTGCGGATGATCGAAGCGCTGCGCACGAACCTGGGCCAGGGCCGGGATAAGAAGGCGATCGCAATCACAAGCGCCATGGGCTCGACCCCGCGCCACGACGGGGCGGCGCTCATCTACCGCTCCTCGAAAGCCGCCCTGAACAACGCGATCCACGGTATCGCCGTCGCTCTGAAGGGGGATGGGATCATCGCGGTTCCGATGCACCCGGGCTGGGTCCAAACCGACATGGGCGGACCCTCAGCCCCCCTCACGCCGCCTGAGGCGGTGGCCTCGATGATCAAGGTTATTTCGGGCCTCACCCCGGCCGACAGCGGCCGCTACATTAACTATGACGGGAACGAAATCCCTTGGTAGTTCAATAGGTTATCCCCAGACACCAGGGAATTTGCTGCATCGCCGTATCGAATTGCCCTTCCCCCTGCGACATTCTGTGCGATAATGCGGCCACCCTGACAGAAAGGAGGCCGCTCATGGCTGAGCAGCTCAGTCTGATTACCACAGGGGTCGTGTTTGCGTTTCTGGGCGCGATCATCATCGGACTGCTTTAGTCGAACGCGACACCGCGACAGCGGGGAATTTCGAAAGGGCCGGCGGTCACCACTCCGGCCCTTTTTCATTGTGATCTCGATCACATAGCTTGACCCCTGACCAAATCGCCGGGGACAGCATGACCGCCGAGATCCTGACCTACGCCTCCTACGCCGCCGCCTTCTTCAGCTTGGGGCTAGGCCTCTTCGGCCTGATCCGCCCCGAAGGCGCGCTCGACCTGATCGGACTGCAAAAGGTGCCCGGCCTCGTCCACTCGATCTCCGAAGTCCGCGCCACCTATGGCGGCGTCTTCACCGGCGTTTCGCTCTACCCACTCGTGACGGGCGAGCCGCACGCGTTTCTGACGCTGGCCTTGGGCTGGATGCTCGCAGGCGTCTGCCGCCTGTGTTCGGCGCTGTTCGACGGCGCCTTCACCCGCTTCAACCTCACCTCGATCGCCTTCGAGTTCTGTGTCGGCGCCTTCATCGCGTTGCCGTACCTATCGATACTGTGAGAACCGCGCCGCGTAGCTCTCGAGCGGCAGCTTCAGCCCATTCGTGAGAAACGCGACCGTGTGATAGAAGCCCGCGAGCAGGATCAGCTCCAAGATCTGCTCGTCCGAAAATTCCGCCGCAAGCTCACACCACAGTCCCTCGCCGACCGACGACGTGTCGTGCAACTCGTCGGCGAGCCGCAAGATCAAAGCCTCTCGCGCCGTCCAATCGCCGGTGACGCCTTCGGCCGCCGTCGCCGCGACCTGCGCCCGCGAGAACCCGACGCGCTCGGCGAAGAGCGCAATGTGCACGCCCCACTCGTATTCCGAGCCGCAGCGTGCGCAGGTGCGGTCGATCATGATCTCGCGCTCCCGCATCGGCAGCGGCCCCTTGTCGAGCAGCCCCGCCGCCATGAAGCGCGAAAACGCCCGTTCGCTCTTGGCCAAGGTCGTGAACAACACCAGCGGCGGCACGCCCGGCGGCATCAAGCGGTCGAACGTCTTTTGAACGCTTTCGGAGAACGGCGCTTCGGCGGGCGAAATACGCGCGGTCATGGGCATGCTCCATCGTTGCTACAGTATTCGTAGCACACTCGAAACTTGCTGCACTACACATTTTGTAGCAACATCCGCGCATGACCCGATCACCCCGCCCCGGCCGGCCCGTTCGTGGCTCCGAGACCGGCCGCCCGATCATGGCCGTGCTCGACCTGCTCGGCCGGCGCTGGACGCTCCGCGTCATATGGGAGTTGCACAAGAAGCCCCTCACGTTCCGCGACCTGCAAGCGGCCTGCGGCGACATCAGCCCGACGATCCTGAACACCCGCCTCGCCGAACTGCGCGACGCCGACATCGTGGCCGCCGGCCGCGACGGCTACGCCCTCACCCGCGAGGGTGAGCGCCTGCTCAAAGAACTGCTCGGCCTCCACGACTGGGCCGAACGCTGGGCGAGGGGGCGTTGAACACCCAACAACTGGCGTCACGACTGCATGCAAAACGCGGTCATCCCGTGCGCGGTGCAGCACGAAATGCTGCTCCGCAGACCCAGGACCCAGGAGACTAGACTGTGACCGGTCTCCCGGGTCCCGCATCGCGCTCGGCTTCGCCTCGCTTTGCGGGATGACTGAGATAAGCGTTGCGACGTGAACTCCGTCTATGCCGCAGCCGCTTTGCCCGGCACATAGGCGAGCACCGGCGCCAGCCACCGCTCCGCCTCGGCGAGCGTCATGCCCTTGCGCCGCGCGTAGTCCTCGACCTGGTCGCGGTCGATGCGCCCCAAGCCGAAATAGACCGACTCCGCGTGGCTGAAATAAAGCCCACTGACTGACGAGCCCGGCATCATCGCAAAGCTCTCGGTCAACTCCATGCCGGCATTGACGCCCGCGTCGAGCACACGGAACAGCGTCCCCTTCTCGGTGTGATCGGGCTGCGCTGGATAGCCGGGCGCGGGACGAATGCCGCGGTACTTCTCTGCGATCAGATCGGCGTTGCTCAGATTCTCGCCGCGCGCGTAGCCCCAGAGCTCGCGCCGCACGCGCTCGTGCGTGTATTCAGCCAGCGCCTCGGCCAACCGGTCCCCCAGCGCCTTGAACAGGATTCCGTCGTAGTCGTCGTTCGCCTGTTTGAAGACGCGGCTGCGCTCGATCTCGCCGTGCCCGGCAGTAACCGCAAACGCGCCGAGATAATCGCCGACGCCCGTCTCCTTCGGCGCAATGAAGTCGGCGAGCGCCAGGTTCGGCCGCCCGTCGTCGCGCTTCATCTGTTGGCGCAACGTGTGGAACGTCGCGAGCACCTTCGTGCGCTCCGCGTCCGCATAGAGCTCGATGTCGTCGAAGCCTACGCTGTTCGCCGGCCAAAAGCCCACGACCGCGCGCGCCTTCAGCCACGCGCCATCGAAAATGCGCGCGAGCATCTTCTGCGCATCCGCATAGAGCGCCCGCGCCGTCGTGCCGAACTTGTCGTCCTCCAGGATCATCGGATACGTGCCGACGAGCTCCCACGTGCGGAAGAACGGCGTCCAATCGATGTACTTCGCGACCGCCTTGAGATCGATCTTGTCGAACGCCCGCGTGCCGAAAAAGCGCGGCACCGGCGGCGTGTAACTCTTCCAATCGAGCTTCAACCGGTTCGCCCGCGCTTCGCCGATCGGCAATCGCCGTTCGCCCGTCTTGCCGCGCGAGAACGTCGACACGATCTTCGCGTACTCTCCGCGCGTCGTTTCGATGAAGGCGCCCCGGTTTTCCTTCGAGAGAAGGCTCGACGCCACGCTGACCGCACGGCTCGCATCAGCGACATAGACCGTCGCACCACGCTGATAGTTCGGCTCGATCTTGACCGCCGTGTGCACCTTCGACGTCGTCGCCCCGCCGATCATCAGCGGAATGTCGAAGCCCTCGCGCTCGAGCTCCGCCGCCACATGGCACATCTCGTCCAGCGACGGCGTGATGAGTCCGGACAGCCCGATGATGTCGGCCTTCTCCGCCCGCGCCGCTTCGATGATCTTCGCCGCCGGCACCATGACGCCGAGATCGACGACCTCGTAATTGTTGCACTGAAGCACGACGCCCACGATGTTCTTGCCGATGTCGTGCACGTCGCCTTTGACGGTCGCCATAACGATCTTGCCCTTGGCCTCGCGCGCGAGGCCCGAGGCTTTGCGCTCCTCCTCCATGTAGGGGATGAGGTGCGCGACCGCCTTCTTCATCACGCGCGCCGACTTCACGACCTGCGGCAGGAACATCTTGCCCGCGCCGAACAGATCGCCCACGACGTTCATGCCCGCCATCAGCGGTCCCTCGATCACGTCGAGCGGGCGTTTGGCCTTCGTGCGCGCTTCCTCCGTGTCAGCGACGACGAACTCGTCGATGCCGTGCACGAGCGCATGCTTGATCCGCTCTTCAACGCCCGCCTCGCGCCACGCGAGCGTCGCCTCGGCCTTCGCCTCGCCGCTCCCTTTGTAGCGGTCGGCGATCGCAAGCAACCGCTCCGTCGAATCCGTGCGCCGGTTCAGCAGCACGTCTTCGACCGTCTCGCGCAATTCGCCCGGCATGTCCTCATAGACCGTCAGCTGACCGGCGTTGACGATTCCCATGTCCATGCCGGCCTTGATCGCGTGGTAGAGAAACGCCGAGTGCATCGCCTCGCGCACCGGCTCGTTGCCGCGGAACGAGAACGAGATATTCGACACGCCGCCCGACACATGCGCATGCGGCAGTTCCGCCTTGATGCGCGCGGCCGCCTGAATGAACGCGTTGGCGTAGTCGTTGTGCTCCTCGATCCCGGTCGCGACCGCAAAAATGTTCGGGTCGAAGATGATGTCCTCGGGCGCGAAGCCGACCTTCTCGACCAAAATGTCGTAGGAACGCTTGCAGATTTCGAATTTCCGCGTCGCCGTATCGGCCTGGCCCTTCTCGTCGAACGCCATCACGACGACCGCCGCGCCATAGCGCTTGCACTTCTCGGCGTGTTCGATGAATGAGGCCTCGCCCTCCTTCAAGCTGATCGAATTGACGACCGGCTTGCCCTGCACGCATTTCAGACCGGCCTCGATCACCGACCACTTCGATGAATCGATCATCACCGGCACGCGCGCAATCTCGGGTTCGGCCGCGATCAGGTTGAGAAAGCGCACCATCGCCTTCTCGCTGTCGAGCAGACCTTCGTCCATGTTGATGTCGATAATTTGCGCGCCGTTCTCGACCTGGCCCTGCGCGACGTCGAGCGCCTCGTCGTACTTGCCGTCTGTGATCAGTTTGCGGAACTTCGCCGAACCCGTGACGTTCGTCCGCTCGCCCACGTTCACGAAGTTGGTCTCCGGCGTCATCGTGAACGGCTCGAGCCCCGAGAGCCGCATGTACCTTTCGAGTTGCGGGACTTGGCGCGGCTTATGAGGCTTCACCGCGTCGGCGATCGCCTTGATGTGCTTCGGCGACACGCCGCAGCAGCCGCCGACAATGTTGAGCAGTCCCGCTTGCGCGAACTCGCCCAAGACGCCCGCCATATACTCCGGCGTGTCGTCATAGCCGCCGAACGCATTCGGCAGCCCGGCGTTCGGATGCGTCGACACCATCGTGTCCGCTACCCGGGAAAGATCGGCGACGTACTGGCGCAGGTCCGCCGCGCCGAGCGCGCAATTCAACCCGACCGCGAACGGCTTCGTATGCCGGATCGAATGCCAAAACGCTTCCGTCGTCTGCCCCGTCAGCGTGCGCCCGGACTTGTCCGTGATCGTTCCGGAAAACCAGATCGGCACTTTGAAGCCGACATCGTCGAACACGCTCGCCGCCGCGAACCCGGCCGCCTTAGCGTTCAGTGTGTCGAAGATCGTCTCAATGATCAGCGCATCGACCCCGCCCTCGATCAGCGCCGCGATCTGCTCGCGATAGGCCGCGACCAGATCGTCGAACGTGATCGCGCGGAAGCCTGGATCATTGACGTCCGGCGACAGCGACGCCGTGCGGTTCGTGGGCCCGACCGAGCCCACGACCCAGCGCGGCTTATCGGCCGTCGAGAAGCGGTCCGCGCTCTCGCGCGCCACGCGGGCGGCCGCAAGATTCATCTCCGCCGTCAGATGCTCGCAGCCATAGTCGGCCTGGCTGATCTTCTGCGCGTTGAACGTGTTCGTCTGGATGATGTCGGAGCCCGCGTTCAGAAACGCATCGTGGATCTCGCGCAACACCTCGGGCTTCGTGATCGCGAGCAAATCATGGTTGCCTTTGAGGTCGCGCGTGAAATTTGCGAACCGCGCCCCGCGATAATCCGCCTCGCCGAGCCCATAGGTCTGGAGCAACGCACCCTTCGCGCCGTCAAGCATCAGTATCCGCTCGCGCGCAGCTGTCAGGAGCGCGTCGAAGCGCCGTGTACGTTCCATGATTTTCATGCCGCTTGTCGTCCGGGGGCTTGCGCTCGCACGCCCAGCAAGTGGCAGATCGCAAACGTCAGATCCGCCTGGTTCAAGGTGTAGAAGTGAAAGGCGTCGAAGCCGTGCCGGCGAAGCCGCTCGACCTGCTCGGCCGCGACCGTCGCCGCGATCAGCTTGCGCGTCTCGAGATCGTCGTCCAGCCCCTCGAACTTGCGCGCGAGCGGCTCCGGGATCGAGGCGCCGCAGCGCTTGGCCATCCGCACCACGCCCTTGAAATTCGTCGCTGGCATGATCCCCGGCACGATGGGAATACGAATGCCTTCGCGATAAGCGCGGTCCGCAAAGCGCAGCACGACGTCGGTGTCGTACACGAACTGCGTGATCGCCCGCGTCGCACCCGCATCGATCTTTGCTTTCAGCAGCGCATAGTCGTGCTCGACCGACGGCGAGTCGGGGTGCTTCTCCGGATAGGCCGACACGCTGACCTCGAACGGCGCGACTTTACGAATGCCGCGAATGAGATCGGGCGTCGATTCATAACCGTCCGCGACCTGCGCATAAGGTCCGGGCTCCGGCATGTCGCCGCGCAAGGCGACGATGTGCTTGACCCCGGAGTGCCAGTATTCGCGAACGATGCCATCCACCTCGGCGCGCGATGTGCCGACGCACGTCAAGTGCGCAGCGGGCTTCAGCTGCGTCTCCGCCAAGATACGCTTGATCGTCGAATGCGTGCGCTCGCGCGTCGACCCGCCGGCCCCGTAGGTCACCGACACGAACGCCGGGTTGAGCGGTGCGAGCCGCGAGATGGAGCGCCAAAGCTGCGCCTCCATCTCATCGGTGCGCGGCGGAAAGAACTCGAACGAAACGGCGAGCGACATCAGGCGGCCTCCGCCGTTTTCGCGCGCCGCTGCGGCACCGCCGGCGCGACCGCGAGCCACACCATGACCGTCAGTCCCGATTCACCACGCGGCGGCAAAGCCCGCGTCGCAGCGAGCGACAATCCGGCCGCCTTACACCACTGCGCCACTTCCTTGTCGGCAAAGCCCAAGCGGCGATGCTGATGCTCATCACGCAAGAACTCGAGCGCATGCGGCGCGAAATCGGCAATCACGACCTTGCCGCCCGGCTTCAACACGCGCGCCGCCTCCGCAACCGCGGCCGACGGATCCTCAAGATAATGCAGCACCTGATGCACCGTGATCAGATCGAAACTCTGATCCGCATAGGGCAGCTGAAACAGATCGCCGCGCCGCACCTGCGCGTGCGCGAGCGAAGCCCGCTCGATGCGCGCGCGCGCCAGAGTCAGCATCTCACCGTTGAGATCGATGCCAACCGCCCGCGCCGCCCGCGGCGCCACGAGTTCGAGAATGCGCCCTGTTCCTGTCCCCAGATCGAGATAGGACGAAATCTGCGACGGTCCCACCATTTCGAGCAGAGCGCCTTCGACCTGTTCTTCGGGAATGTGCAGTTTGCGAAGGCTGTCCCATTCGCCGGCGTTCGCCGCGAAATACTCCTGCGCGTTCGCTTCACGCTGCTTGCGCACGGCGTCGAGCCGCTCGAGATCGCGCTTCAACACCGCATCGTCCCACGGCACGAGCTCGCCAAGTTTCTCGATCAACGCCCGCGCGCGTCCGTCTTCGGCGAGGCGGTAGAAGACCCAACTGCCCTCTTTGAAGCGTTCGATCAGCCCGGCCTCCGACATCAGTTTCAGGTGGCGGCTGACCCGCGGTTGGCTCTGGCGAAGGATTTGCGTGACCTCGCTGACGGTCAGTTCAGCGCGCGTAAACAGTGCGAGGAGGCGAAACCGGGTCGCCTCCGCCGTCGCCTTCAAACCGTTAAGAACATCGTCCAGGGTCGCCATGACACCTCCGAACGACACATAAACATATCTTTATATGATTATCCAGCCCGCCGTTTGGGGCGATCTTAAGTCGGCGTTAGCCAACCTCCAGATGTGTCGTCCGCCACAATGCGCGTCCCCGTCGCAACATTTGGGAACATTCACTTCTCTCACAGGATCGTAACCTTATGGTGGCATCGTCATGTACCGTATAAGCATTTAGTCGAATAATCCGTGAGGTCAGCCGGTTGGCAACCCGCGGACGGACGTTTGGGTAGAGCCACGGAACCACGTGCATGAGTCACGAGGGGCGAGGCTCGATGTGTGGTGTCGAAAGGGTAGCGGCGCATGAGCGCGGTTCGGAATGTCATGATGGCTCTGGCGATGGGCGCGGTTGCGATCCCGGGCACGAGCGCTTGGGCGCAAGACGCAGGCGATGCGGCAACAGCACCGCCGAAGTCGACGACCGTCACGACCCAGGACGTCCAGGACGACGTCAACGATCCGTTCGAAGGATCGAACCGCTTCTTCTTCGAGGTCAACCAAGTGCTGGACGAGCTTTTGCTTCGTCCGGTCGCCGTTGTTTATCGCGCGATTCTGCCCGACTTCGCGCAGGACGGCGTGCGCAATTTCATGAACAATCTGAACTCGCCGGTGATTTTCGCGAACGACCTGTTCCAGGGCGAAGGCGACCGCGCCGGCACGACGCTTCTGCGCTTCGGCATCAACTCGACGATCGGTATCGGCGGATTGATCGACGTCGCCAAGGAACTCGGCCACCCCTACCACGACGAAGACTTCGGTCAGACGCTGGCGGTTTGGGGTGTGGGTGAAGGTCCGTACTTCTACTTCCCGCTGATGGGCCCTTCGACGGCGCGCGACTTCACGGGCTTCGTGGTCGATCGCGGCCTCGACCCGCTGACGTATGTCAACTGGGGTGACGACGACCTGGAATACGTTCCCATCGCACGAACTGTACTGAATGTGATCGATTTACGTGCGCGCAACATCGAAACCCTGGACGACATCGAGCGCTCTTCCGTTGACTATTATGCCTCGATCCGTAGCCTTTACCGGCAATCTCGCGCGGACGCGGCCCGCAACGGCGCACCGTCCGAGGACCTCCCGGACTTCGATTCTGGCGGCGGCATCACGGCACCGTCACCAATTAGCCAAAATCTGAGTGCGCAGTAGCAGCGTAGGATTGCAACAGCGTGGTCAGTCCGCGCCGAACGCGCGGGGGTGAGGACAGATGGATCGTTACATGTGGTTGGCCCGTCGGGCCTTCTTGGGCGTGATACTTGCGGCCGCTTCGTTTATCTCGGCAGCGCCGGCCAGTGCCGACGCGGACGCCGAGCGCTTTGCGCAGACCCTGATCGACCAGGGCGTCGCGATTCTCCGCAACACCGGCGACCCGGCGCGCCGCGCGAAGTTCCGCGAGTTCATCACCCGCTACGCCGACGCCCGCAAGACGGCGCTCTTTACGCTCGGCAACTACCGTCGCGGCGCGAGCGAAGCCGACCTCGCCGCCTTCGTGAAGGCGTTCCAGGATTACGCGACCGCGGTCTATGAATCGCGTCTCGACCGCTACAAGGGCGAGACGCTGAAGGTCGTGGGCTCCAACGACAACAAGCCGGGCGACGTGACGGTCAACATGATCGTCGCCGACAACAGCGCGCCAAATCCGCTGCGCGTGGCGTTTCGTTTGCACGGCGGCAACGGCAACTACAAGTTCATCGACATCCAGGTCGAGGGCATTTGGCTCTCCGTCGACCAGCGCGATCAGTTCGCGGCCTTCCTGTCAAAGAACAACGGCAACATTCCGCGCCTGACCGCACACCTGCAGTCGCAAGCGCAGCAAATCATGGCCGCCGGCGCCGCCCGCTGAACGCAGCCATCGAAACGAGAAAGGCCCCGCGAAACCCGCGGGGCCTTTTCTTTGTCAGTTGCGGACGAGCTTCTTGTATTTGATCCGATGCGGCACCATCGCGTCGTCGCCGAGCCGCCGTTTTCGGTCGGCCTCATAGTCCTGATAATTGCCTTCGAACCATTCCACGTGGCTGTCGCCTTCGAACGCCAGCATGTGCGTCGCGATGCGGTCCAGGAACCAGCGATCGTGGCTGATCACCATCACGCAGCCCGCGAACTCGGTCAGCGCATCTTCAAGCGCGCGCAGCGTCTCGACGTCGAGATCGTTCGTCGGCTCGTCGAGCAGCAGCAGATTGCAGTGCGATTTCAGCATCTTCGCCAAGTGCACGCGGTTGCGCTCGCCGCCCGACAGTTGCCCGACCTTCTTCTGCTGATCCAGGCCCCGAAAGTTGAACGCCGACACATAAGCACGGCTCTGCATCTGCCGCTTGCCGAGTTCCAGAATGTCGAGACCGCCCGAAATTTCCTCCCAGACGGTCTTCTTGGCATCCAACGTATCGCGCGACTGATCAACATAACCCATGACGACAGTGTCGCCGACTTTCAGCGCTCCGGAATCCGGCTTCTCCTGCCCCGTCAGCATGCGGAACAACGTCGTCTTGCCAGCGCCGTTCGGCCCGATCACGCCAACGATTCCGCCCGGCGGCAGCTTGAAGTTCAAATCGTCGATGAGCAGCCGGTCGCCATAGGCCTTGTTCAAGCCCGTGGCCTCGATCACTGCCGAGCCCAAACGCGGCCCCGGCGGAATGATGATCTGCGCCTCGCCGGTGCGCACCGCATTCGCCTGCGCCAGCAAATCCTCGTACGCGCGGATACGCGCCTTGGACTTTGCCTGGCGCGCCTTGGGGCTGGCCGCGATCCACTCACGCTCGCGCACGAGGGTTTTGAGCCGCGCCTCTTCGCCTTTCGCTTCGACCGCAAGCCGCTTTTCCTTCTGCTCCAGCCACTGCGAGTAGTTGCCTTCGTAGGGAATCCCCTGCCCCCGATCGAGTTCGAGAATCCATCCCGTCACGTTGTCGAGGAAGTAGCGGTCGTGCGTCACCAGAACGACCGTGCCCTTGTATTCCTGCAAGTGATGCTCGAGCCACGCGACCGACTCCGCGTCCAGATGGTTCGTCGGCTCGTCGAGCAGCAGCAAGTCCGGCGCTTCGAGCAGCAGCTTGCACAACGCCACGCGCCGTTTCTCGCCGCCCGAGAGCTTCGTCACGTCCGCATCTCCCGGCGGACAGCGCAGCGCGTCGAGCGCCTGCTCGATCTGCGTGTCCAGGTCCCAAAGTCCCAAGGCGTCGATCTGGTCCTGCAACTTCGCCATCTCGTCCGCGGTCTCGTCGGTGTAGTTCGCCGCGATCTCGTTGTAGCGGTCGACAAGCGCCTTCTTCGCCTTGACCGCACCCATCACGTTGCCGAGCACGTCTTTGGAGGAATCGAGTTGCGGCTCCTGTGGCAGATAGCCGACGCGCGCACCCTCGGCCGCCCACGCCTCGCCCGTGAACTCCTTTTCGATGCCGGCCATGATCTTGAGCAACGTCGACTTGCCCGCGCCGTTCAGGCCGATCACGCCGATTTTCGCGCCCGGAAGAAACGACAGCCAAATGTCCTTAAGGACCTGCTTGCCGCCAGGGTAGGTCTTCCCCAACTGCTTCATCACATAGACGTATTGGTACGAGGCCATGGGGACCGCCGTTTCCTGGAAGGGTTGAAAACGCTTTGTGCCGGAGTGTGCGCGCCTTCTAACCAAGCCCGGCCGCCGCGGCAAGCCGCGACAAATCCGCCGCCGCCCGCTGTTGCTTAAGCCGCAGCTCCCCACCTAAAGTGCAGCCCACACGTTCGCCAGAAGAGACCCATGCTCGCGACGAACAAAGACCGCAGGCCGACGACCACGACGCCCGAGGCGCCGCGCCTCGGATCGTTCGCCGGCGTCGTCCAGCACCCGATCTTGGAATCGCTGGCTTGCATGACCTGCCCCGCGCGCAAGAGCGACATTTGCGGCGGCATGGACGATGTCGAAATTCGCGAACTAGCGGCAAGCTCCCATCGCGTGCTGCTCAAGGTGGGCGACACGCTCGTCTGGGACGGCGACGGCGCGCAGTACAGCTACGTCATCACCCGCGGCGCTTTGCGCGCCTCCAAAAGCAGCGACGACGGCCGGCGCCAAATTCTCGACTTCCTGTTCAGCGGACAGTTCGTCGGTATCCCGTCCGATGCCGCCTACCATTTCGACGTCGAAGCGCTGACAGACGCGGAGGTCTGCCGGTTCGAGAAGCGCAAACTTGAACAGCTGATGGCGAAGTATCCGAGCGTCGAAAAGGGCTACCGCACGGGCCTGGCACGACAGCTCGAAGATGCTTACGAGCACGCCTATGCGCTGGGCCGGCGCACGGCGATGGAAAGGGTTGCAGCCTTTCTTCTCGACCTGCGCGCCTCGAGCTGCGCCAAGACCGCAACCGGCGTCTTGAAACTGCCGATGACGCGCGGCGACATCGCGGACTTCCTGGGCCTCACCCTCGAAACGGTGAGCCGCGCGTTCAGCCGTCTGAAGTCGCTGGGCGTCATTCGACTGCCGTCGGCGCAGGAGGTCGAGATCCGCGACGACGAACGGCTCAAGGCTCTTGCGGGCTCGACCGGCCTGTGAACACCCGTCGCGCCGCCCAAGGGGGTCCTGAATGAGCTATGTGAGCCGCACGCTGGGCGGTAAGGAGCGCGTCCTTTATCTGACCGGCTATCACTGGATCTACTGGGTCGGAACGGTGGCGGTCGGCGCTCCGTTCGTCGCCGTCGCGATCGGCGGATTGCCCTATGGCGGTTGGGACTTCTTCCTCCTTGCGGCGGCGCTCATCCCCTTCGCTTACGCCGTGTACTACTTCGTCCACGGCATCGCGCTCGAAGTCGCCGTGACGACGGACCGTTTCGTGAAGAAGACGGGGCTCGTCTCGATCACGAGCGAAGAGGTCAGCCTCGACAAGATCGAGGAAGTGAATGTGTCGGAGTCGATCCTCGGCCGCATCTTCGGTTACGGCAACGTGGACGTTCACGGGACCGGCGCCGGCGCGATTTACGTCAAGATGGTCAACGATCCGGTGCGCTTACGGCGCGAGATTCAAAGCGCGCGGGAGCACGTCAGGAACCGCGGCGAGTAGTCGTCACCACGTCCCCGTGAGCGTCACGAACGCAGCGACCGCGTCCCTGCCCTCTTCGCCGCCCGCGTCCTGCTGATACATCGCGTTCGCTTGCAGCGTCAGATTGTCGTCGAGCCGCGCCGTGTAGCCGACCTCGTAGTCGGTCTCGGGCGTCGAACTCGCAAGATTGAGGACTTCCGTCGAGTAGACAATCTCGCGCTCCGCCGTAACGCCGGTCGACGCAGTCACGACTGCCGAGCCGCTCGAAATATGCAACGGCCGCGAGATCGCAAAGCCGATCGAGTCGTGTTTGCCGAACACGCCGAGTTTCGAAATCGCGACACCGTACGCCTCGGCCTCGATCGACGAGTAGCTCTTGATAAGACCGCCGGCGACCGGCGTGGCCAACGTTTCGCCGCGCGTCCACGACGCAGAGGCGACCCAATCGCTGCCCAAATTCATCCGCGCGCCGAACCCAACCGAAGTCGTTTCCGCATTCGCCGTCAGCGCCAGCGCACCCTGCTCTTCGCTGCCCAAGAGACTGTTCGTCTCGCTAGTGTGAGCGACGTTGATGCCCGCGACACCCCAAGACGCAAAGCGCCAGTTCATCGCCGCCATGGTGTTTTCCGCCGAACGCATATGCGTCGGATCGACCGACGCGAGCGCGAGCGACTCTTCCACGCTCAAGATACCGTCGGCGTAAGCTTGAAGATTTGTTTCCTCGCTCGCCGCATGGGCGAACGTCACGGACAGCGTTTCGTCCAACTGCACGCCCGCGCCGACAAAGCGCGCGTCTTCCGTCAGCGCTAGGAAAGGAGAGTTCATCGCCGACGCCGACAAAAACAACCCATCGTAAGCCTCGCTCGCCGCGAGGTCGAGCGTGTTGAGGCGCCCGATCGGCGAGGCGTCATAGCCGACGACGAGCGATGCGTTGTCGCTCAACTGCGCACGTACCACGATGTCGTTGAACGTCGTCTGTGTTTGATCGGCAAAGCCTGCAATCTCGACCGCGTTCGGGGCTTCATCGGAGACGAAGCCCGCCACGCTGAAGCCGTTCGCCGCGACCTCGACGCCGCGCCAATAGCCGCGATCGAGATAACCGGCCAGGCTCAGCGCCGCATCGCCCGTCGCGACCGAAAGGTCCGTGCGATAGTCGCGCCCGTAAGCGTCGAAAAACACGACGTCCTTGGCGATCTGAGATCCTCTGAGGCCCGTCGCCAACACGCCCGACACGCCGGCGGTGTTCACACCCGCCGCGCCGGAGTAGCCCGCTGTCGTCGTACCCGACGTTGCAACCGTCGTCGTGCCGAGCGGCGCCAGAGCCGCCGTCAGATTGACGAGCCCACGCCCATAGACAGCGTCGGTCCCCGGCGCGCCGAGATCGGTCGCCGATTGCAGAAGAATGCTCACCACCTGCTGCGGTGTGAGAAAGGGCGAAGCGCCCAACACGCGCGCCGCCACGCCCGAGACATAGGGCGTCGCCATCGATGTGCCCGACATCGAGGCATAGCCGCCGCCGACATACGTCGAATAGATCGACTGCCCGGGCGCGACCAGGAACACATCCTTGAAGCAGCGCGTGACAGCGCCGACCGCGACGCACCCGCCATTGCCCGGCGTTTGCGAGAAAGATGAAATGACGTTCGTGGACCCGACCGAGCCCACGATGATCATGCTGCCCACGACGCCGGCCTGCGTCGCATAGGCGGCCGGGTATCCCGGGGCGTAGGCGTTGCCGCTGTTGCCCGCAGCCGCCACGATCACCGACGTCGCCGCCGCCGTCTGAAGGGGCGCAAGCAACGTCGTCGAGGGCGAGCCGCCGCCGAGGCTCATGTTGATGACCTTCGCACCTTTCGAGGCCGCGTAGGAAATGCCGCTCGCCACCGCCGCATAGCTACCGCTGCCTGACGCGTCGAGCACTTTGACGGCAAGCAGCGACGCACCGGGCGCGACGCCGGTATTGCCTGTGCCGTTCGCCGCCGAAGCAACGATGCCGGCCACATGCGTGCCGTGGCCGTGATTGTCGTCGCCCTGCGCGGCAGCGCCGGGACATGCCGTCGTACCGCCAAAGCACGCGCCACCGGACGCTATGCGCCCCGCAAACTCCGGATGGTCGAGGTCGATACCCGTGTCGACGATCGCAACCAGAACGCCCGCGCCGGTCGAATTCCCAGGCGTCGGTGTGGGTGTCGGTGTCGGCGTGGGCTTGGGCGCTTTCGGCGGTCTGGGCGCACGCGGCTGACGCGCCTGCAGCGTCAGCTCGTCGCCATAGGCGCCGTACCACACATTGCCGTCTTCGCGCTCAGCGGCCTCGCGTTCCGCGACGCCGAAGACCCATCCTGTCCCCGTGTCGTCCCGTGCGGTCGCGGCGAACGGCAAAGCGCTGACGCTGAGCGACAGCAAGGCGATACGGCTCAGAATCGACATCGGCGGCCTCCGAAAAGCGAGCCGCCGAGTGTGGCGCGCGGCCCCCTAACACGGGGTATGGGCGCACCCTTACATTTGAAGCGAATTTCTGGGTTGACGAAGCGTTACCAAGCCGTCCGCAAAGTCGCGAGGCCCGCGACCGCATCGTCACCCGCTGCACCGCCGAGATCGATCTGATAGATCGCGTTCAGCTGAAGGAACGTCGCGCTTCCCAAGGCCGCCGTGTAGCCGAACTCGATGTCGGTCTCCGGCGTATCGCTCGCGAGCAGTATGGTTTCGCTCGTGTAAACGATGTCGCGCTTCGCGCCGACGCTGGTCGCCGCCGTCAGCACGGCCGATCCCTCGACGATGTGCAACGGCCGCGACACGCCGAAGCCGATCGCGTCGTCTGCACCGAACACGCCGCGCCTAGCCAGCGCGACGCCATAGGCCGACGTGCGCAGCTCCGACACATTCGCAAACAAGCCACCCGCGAGCGGAACGACACTGCTGACACCGGCATTCCAAGACGCCGATGCGACCCAATCCTGTCCCAAATTAACGCGAAGCGCGGCACCCGCCGAGGTCGTCGCCGCCTCGGCTGTCAACGCCAGCGCGCCGCCCTCGACCCCGCCGAACAGCGCGTTGTCTTGATCCGTGTGGGCGACGTTAACGCCGGCCAAAGCCCACGGCGCAAGCCGCACACTGACCGAAGCGCTCGTGCCCTCGACGGACGCGAGATGCGTCTGATCGCTGCGCGACTGCACCAACCGCTCCTCGAGCGTGAGGATCTCGTCGTCATACGGCGCAAGCGGATCGGCCTCGTGCGAGACATGTCCGAACGACACGGCGACGCCGTCGGCGATCTCGATCGACGCTGCAGCCAAAGACGCGTCCGAAGCAAAGCTCAAATAGGGCGAGTTCAACGCCGACGCCGACAGGAACAAACCGTCATAGGCCTCGCTCGCGGCAAGATCGAGTTGATTCAAGCGACCCGCGGCATCCGCCCGATAGCCAAACGTCACCGCGATGTCGTCGGCAAGCCGCGCCGTCACAACCGCATCGCGCGCTTCCGAGACACGCGCATCGTGGCGGCCGGCGAAGGCGACCATGTTCGCCTCTTCCGAACCCGCGAGCGCGGACGCCGAAATCGTCTCACCGAAATAGGTCACGCGCCTGAGCGCCGGACCGTCGCCGGCAACCGCCGCCGAAAGCGACACCGCGCTGCTGGCCACAGACTTCGTCAGGTCCACGCTGTAATCGCGGCCGAACGCATCGAGCAGCTTCAGATCGCGCGCCGCATGAGAAGAACGCAAGCCCGTCGCGAACACACCCGAAAGCTGCGACAGCCTGATCTCGCCCGTTCCCGAAGCCGACGCCGTCGTGGCGCCGGACGTCGCGACCGAAAGCGATCCCAACGGCGCAAGCGCACCCGCTGGATTCACAAGCCCGCGTCCATAGACCGTGTCGGTGCCGGGCCTGCCTAGGTCGATCGCCGACGTGAACAGAATCGCCGTCACCTGCTGCGGCGTCAAATAGGGCGCGGCGCTCCATACGAGCGCCGCTGCGCCGGAGATATAGGGTGCCGCCATCGACGTGCCCGACGCTGTGCCGTAACCGCCGCCCGGCAGCGTCGAATAGATGCTCTCGCCGGGCGCGACCAGAAACACGTCCTTGAAGCACGTCCGCGCCGCGCGCGAACCGACGCAGCCCGCGTTGCCCGGCGTGTTCGAGAAGCGCGAGATCCGCGTCCCGTTCGGCGACAGCGAACCGGCGATAATCATGCTACCCAGAATGCCGCTCTGCGTCGCATAAGCCGCCGGATAGCTGGGCGTGCGGCCATTGCCGTCGTTGCCCGCCGCAACCACGATGACGCTCGTTTGCGCCGCCGTCTGCAGCGCGGAGAAAATGCTGGTGTCGATCGGCTTAGATCCACCAAGGCTCATGTTGAGGATTTGTGCGCCTTGTGATGCGGCATATGTGATGCCTTGCGCGATGGCGCTGAAGGATCCGCTGCCATACGAATCGAGCACTTTGACCGGCAGCAGAGTGGCGTCCGGCGCAACGCCCGTCTTGCCGACGCTGTCGGCCGCCGCGGCCGCGATACCGGCGACATGCGTGCCGTGCCCTTCGTCATCGTCACCCAACGCCGCGAGACCCGAACACACGGACGCGCCGCCAAAACAAGAACCGTCAACATCGATGCGTCCCGCGAACTCCGGATGGTCGAGATCGATGCCCGTGTCCAGGATTGCGATCAGAACGCCCGCCCCCGTCGACGCGGCGAGGGGCCCGACGCCCGCACCCGGCACTGTTGACCCGGTGCTACGCGCGCGCAACGTCTCCACGTCCGACAGCGGCGCGTAAGCTTCGGCCAGCGCCGCATCTCGCGCCGCCACGCCCCACACCCACGCATCGGACAAATCGTCCGCGCGAACGAGGAACGGCATCGCACTGACGCCGAGCGACAACACCGCGATTTGAGCGGCGATCGGAAGAGGGCGGCGAATGTTTCTTGGCGTCATGGCGATGGCAATCCTGAGCGAGAGGTCGCCATCGATTATGCTGAAGCAGGTCTTAATGACCGGTGGAAGCGCGTGAGCTCAAGCCGCCGTATTCGGTAAACAAACTCTAATTCGGCGCAAAGCGCCCCACCCCCCGC
>JAEUML010000069.1 GCA_016792785.1 Alphaproteobacteria bacterium | reverse complement strand
CGCTTACGGATCAGCGGGTATTTGATGCGGTTGCCGCTGTAGAGATACCAACTGGCGCTGGCGCCGCGCTGGCAGCCGCGCGGTTCGTGATCGGGCAGGTCGGGGCGCGTGCGCGGGTAGTCCGTCTGCTGCGTTTCCCAGGTGACGATGCCGCCTTTGACATAGATCTTCCACGAGCATGAGCCGGTGCAGTTCGCCCCGTGCGTCGAGCGCACGATTTTGTCGTGGCTCCAGCGGTTGCGGTAGGCGTCTTCCCACGTGCGGTCTTCGCGCGTGACAAGACCGTGACCATCGGAGAACGTACCGACGTCCTTCTTGAAGAACATCAAGCGATCGAGGAAGTGACTCATGATGTTGCCTCAAGCGGTTGCGGGTTTAAGTGACGGGCCGGAGCCGCCGCCGCGCTCGACGTCGAACAGCAGGCCGCCCTTGCGGGTGTAGACCTGCCAAGTGATGACAAGGCAGGAGACGTAGAAGGCAAGGAACGCCCAGAGAGCAGCTTCGGGTCCGCCGGTCATCGCGATCGACGAGCCGTAGGCCTTCGGTATGAAGAAGGCGCCGTAGGCTGCGATCGCAGATGTGAAGCCGATGATCGCGGCGGACTCCTTGTCGCCTTGGCGCACGCGCACGTCGGCGTCGGCGTTCGGCATCAGACGCGCCATTTCCTGACGCATGATCGCGGGGATCATCTGGAAGGTCGACGCGTTGCCCACGCCCGTCACGAAGAACAGGAACAGGAAGCTGCCGAAGAAGCCCCAGAACGCGCCGGGCTGATCCTTGATGCCGACGAAGAAGAGCACTGCGGCGACGCCGACGATAAGACCGGCGAACACCCAAAGCGTCACGCGCCCGCCGCCGAACTTGTCGGACACCCAACCCGTCATCGAACGAGAGATTGCGCCGACAAGTGGCCCTAGGAACGCGTATTGCAGCGCGTTCACATCGGGAAACAGCAACTTAGAGAGCAGCGGGAAGCCCGCCGAGTAACCGATGAACGACCCGAAGGTGCCGGTGTAAAGCCAGCACATGATCCAGTTGTGCTTGCGCTGGAAGATCACCGACTGCTCGGCAAACGAGGCCTTGGCGGAGGCGATGTCGTTCATGCCGAACCAAGCCGCGAACGCGGAGGCGATGATGAACGGCACCCAGATGAAGCCCGCGTTCTGCAGCCACAGTTGCGTCTCCGCACCGTCAACCGTCGCAACTTGAGGATCGCCACCCAGCCAGCCGAACACACCGGTCGTGATCACGATCGGCACGATGAACTGCATCACGCTGACGCCCAGATTGCCGAGGCCCGCGTTCAAGGCGAGCGCGTTGCCCTTCTCCGCCTTCGGGAAGAAGAACGTGATGTTCGACATCGATGAGGCAAAATTGCCGCCGCCAAAGCCGCACAGCAGCGCGAGACCTAAGAACACGATGTAAGGCGTGTTCGGGTCCTGCACCGCGTAGCCGATACCGAGCGCCGGGATCATCAGCGACCATGTCGCGATCGTCGTCCACAGCCGACCGCCAAAGACCGGCACCATGAACGAATAGAAGATGCGTAGCGTCGCGCCGGACAAGCCCGGCAATGCCGCGAGCCAGAACAACTGATCGGTCGAATAGGCAAAGCCCACCTGCGGCAGCTTGGCCACGACGACGGACCACACCATCCACACTGCGAACGAGAGCAGCAGCGCGGGGATCGAGATCCAAAGATTGCGCCGCGCGATCGGCCGGCCGGTGTATTGCCAGAACGTCTTGTCCTCCGGCCGCCAATCGTCCAGCACGTGCGCGCCCAAGACCTTTTCGTGTTGCGGACGGTGGATGGTTTGCATCTCCGGCAACTCGGGCAGCTTCGAAAGCACCTCGCCCGCCGCTTCGTGCTCCATCTGCCGGATCGCCAGATGCATCCACAACAGCGCGATCGCGGTGATCGCGAACAGCAGCATGAAGCAGCTTTGCCAGATGCCGGTCAGGTCGTTCATCACGCCGAACAGGATCGGCAGAATGAAACCGCCGAGGCCGCCGATGAGACCGACGAGACCGCCGACGGAACCGACATTATTCGGGTAATAGACCGGGATGTGCTTGTAGACCGCGGCTTTGCCTAAGCTCATGAAGAAGCCCAGGATGAATACAATCACCGTGAACCCGACGACGCCCGTTGCGAGACGGAACGTGATCTGCCCGTTGATTCCGTCGACCGTGTAGGTCGTCGGCGGATATGACAGGAAGAAGAGCGCGATCACCGATACGATGAACGTCCAATACATCACCGTGCGCGCGCCGTGCCGGTCGGACAGCACACCGCCATAGACGCGGAACAGCGAGCCGGGCACCGAATACGCGGCACCGAGCAAACCCGCCGTCTGAATGTCGAGGCCGTAGACACCCATCAGATAGCGCGGCAGCCAAAGCGCCAGCGCCACGAACGCGCCGAAAACGAAGAAGTAGTAGAGCGAGAACCGCCAAACCTGGATGTTCTTCAGCGGCTCGAGCTGCGACCAGAAGCTGACCGGCGGCCGCTTCTCCGAGCGCCGCGCGGCGAGATCCGGATCGTCGGCCGCAAGCAGGAAAAACAGAACGCCCATCACGCCAATGGCGATCGCCCACACGTAAGCGACCGTGTGCCAGCCGTAGGTCACCATCACGGTCGGGGCCAGGAACTTCGTGACCGCAGCGCCAACATTGCCGGCGCCGAAGATGCCGAGCGCCGTGCCCTGCCGTTCCTTCGCGAAGAACCGCGACACGTAGGCGATGCCGACCGAAAACGAACCGCCAGCGATTCCGACGCCAAGCGCCGCCAGCAGATACGTCGGATAATCGTAGGCAAACGTCAGGAGGCCGGTCGCAACCGCGGCGCTGATCATGACGAGGCTGAGCACGATGCGTCCGCCGTATTGGTCGGTCCAGATGCCTAGCGCGAGGCGTATCAGCGACCCGGTCAAGATCGGCGTGCCGACGAGCAGGCCGAACTGCGTCTCGTTCAGCCCCAGCTCTTGTTTGATCTGCACGCCGATGATCGAGAAGATCGTCCACACCGCAAAGCAGATCGTGAAAGCGACGGTCGAAAGCGAAAGCGCTTGGGTCTGCTGAGCGGACGAAGCAGTGGTGGTGGTCATGGCCCCGCGTCCTCATTTGGTGAACGCACGATGCCGCCGCTCGCTGCGGACCGCTTTGACCGAGATCAAGGCCAGAGGTGCTTTGTCGCATCTATTCTCTGCAAGCTTGGCGCGATCGCCCGCGCATGACTTGATGTTTATCAAGTTAGGACATGACATGAGCCATCCACGAATCTCCTATTTGAAGAAAGTCGATGTCTTCGCACCGCTGCCCGAGCAAAGCCTGCTGCGGCTCGCCGAAGTCGCGGGCCTGCAGCGCTTCTCGAACCACAGCTATCTGTTCCGCGAAGGTGAGGAACCCGACTTCGTCTACGGCTTCGTCGAAGGCGGCGTCGTCCTTGTCGGCGGCGCGGATGGGCACGAGGCGGTGATCGAGTTCTTCGGACCCGGCGAAAGCGTGCTGTTGCCTGCGGCGCTGCTCGGGCTGCCTTATTTGGTCAGTGCGCGCGCGACATCCGACGGACAGGCGCTGCTGATTCCGGCGAACAAGCTGCGCAAGCTGATCGATGAGGACGCGGCCCTCGCCGCGCAATGCGCGCGCATGCTGTCCCGCCATTGGCGCGTGCTGATCACGCAGCTGAAGGAAATCAAGACGCAGAGTGCGCTTGAGCGCGTGGCGCGCTTCCTGATGTCGCAGGCAGCAAAGACGAAGGGTGCAGCCACGATCGTGCTCCCCGGCATGAAGAAAGAGGTGGCGACCCGCCTCGGCATCACGCCCGAGACGCTGTCGCGCACGCTGAAGAAGTTGAAGGGCTACGGCGTCGGCTCCGACGCCGATTCCATTCACATCATGTCACTGGAACGCCTGGCCGCGGCGGTCAAGGCGGTGCCCGCATGAAGTCAAGCCGGCGCTTGATGCTTAAGCATGGGCTCCCTGGCCGCGGGTACAGCGCCGCCAAGTGCAGTTAATGATTGGTTGATCATCCGGCGCGATCATGCGAATTGCGCCGACCCTCCAAGGAAGAAAAAGATGTCTGTTTCGTACCGTACCACCCTGCTCTCCTCCACTTTGCTCTGCGCCGCGGTCGCCTCGTCCGGCGCGATCGCCGCACGCGCCGACGGCAACGCGGCCGACTTCTTCGATCAAGGAAAGCTCCTGATCGACGCCCGCTACCGCTTTGAGCACGTGGACCAGGACGGTTTCGCGAACGACGCCGACGCCCACACGCTGCGCGCACGCGTCGGCTTCCAGACGGGTAAAGTGTGGGACCTGCAGGCTCTCATCGAAGGCGAGGGCGTCGTTCAGTTCACGGACGACTTCAACGACACGGTGAACGGCAACACGGCATTTCCGGTCGTCGCCGACCCTGAGGACTTCCAGATCAACCGCCTGCAGATCGAGTACTCGGGACTGCCGCAGACGACCGTGACGCTCGGCCGCCAGCGCATCAATCTCGACAATCAGCGCTTTGTCGGCGGCGTGGCGTTCCGGCAGAACGAGCAGACGTTCGACGCCCTTCGCGTGACGAACACGAGCATCGAGAACCTCGCGCTCACCTACATCTATGTGAATCAGATCAACCGCATCTTCGGCGAGGAAAGCACGCAGGGCTCGTTCGACGGCGACACCCACCTCTTCAACGCGGGCTACGACATTAAGGATTGGGGGAAGCTTACGGGCTACGCCTATCTGATAGAGCTTGAGGACGCACCCCAAGCGACCATCCCCTCGACGCAGACGTTCGGACTGCGCTTCGCCGGCAAGCATCCACTCACCAGCGAGATCACCGCGCTCTACGGCGCCGAGTACGCGGCGCAGAGCGACTACAGCAACAACCCGCGCAACTACGATGTCGACTATTGGATGCTGGAAGGCGGCCTTACGGCGCACGGGTTCAAGCTCTTGGGCGGGATCGAGTCGCTCGAAGGCAACGGTACCGACCGCTTCCAGACGCCGCTGGCCACACTGCACAAGTTCCAGGGCTACGCCGACGTCTTTCTGGTCACTCCCGCGAACGGCATCGTCGACACGTACGGCACGCTCGCCTACGAAACGAAGGTCGACTGCGAACCGCTGACAAGCATCATGGCCGGCGTCACCTATCACGACTTCGAAGCCGAGCGCGGCAGCGCCTCGCTGGGCGACGAGATCGACATCGAACTGGTGGCGAAGTTCGGCGACCACTGGGCGGCCGGCATCAAGTACGCCGACTACGACGGCACCGGCGCCTTTGCCGACCGGCAGAAGCTCTGGCTCGCGGTTGATTTCACATATTGACAGCCTGCCGCCTCACGGGGCGGGGGTGAGTCACGGGGTCTCGCATCCTTGCGGTGACATGGTGCATGCCAGCGCCTATGTCACCATTTGTGTCGTGGCTTGGCCTTCTTCTGCAGGTCAAATTGCCGCTCGCGGGTGCGTTCGGATTCGCGGTGGGCCTGCGCGGCGCCGGAAAGATATTGAGGCGGGGTTGCGAGCTTGACGCCGTACCAGGCGGCGGCGCGGCGGGTGAAGTAGGGATCGACCAGATGCGGGCGCGCGAGGGCGACCAGGTCGGCGCGGCGGCAGGCGATGATGGTGTTGATTTGCGCGGGTTCGGTGATCGCGCCGACGGCCATCGTCTTCACGCGGGCGACGTTCTTGATCGTCTCGGCGAACGGGACTTGATACATGCGGCCGTAGACCGGTCTTTGGAACGGGACGGTTTGGCCTGACGACGTGCTGATGAGGTCGCAGCCCGCTTCGGCGAACGCGGTTGCGATTGCGAGCGTGTCGTGTTCCGTGATGCCGCCGTCAGCCCAGTCGCTGGCAGAAATGCGGATCGACATCGGCTTGTCCGCGGGCCAGGCCTCGCGCATTGCCGTGAAGACTTCGAGCGGGTAGCGGATGCGGTTCTCGATGGCGCCGCCGTAGTCGTCGCGGCGCTTGTTCGTGAGCGGCGAGAGGAAGCTTGCGAACAGATAGCCGTGCGCGCAATGGAGTTCGAGCATGTCGAAGCCCGCGCGGTCTGCCCGGCGGGTGGCCTCGATGAATTCCTGCTTGATGCGCGCCATCGCCGTGCGGTCGAGTTCCACCGGTGGTTGGCTCACGCCTTCGAAATACGGGAGGTTCGAGGCGGAGACGAGGGGCCAGTTGTCCTTGGCGTTCGCGATCGGGTGGTCGGCATCCTCCCAGCCCAATTGCGTCGAGCCTTTGCGGCCGGCGTGGCCCAGCTGCATGCAGAGTTTCGCGTCGCTGTTCGCGTGTACGAAGTCGGCGATACGTTTGAAGGCCTGCTCCTGCTCGTCGTTCCAGAGGCCCGT
>JAEUML010000068.1 GCA_016792785.1 Alphaproteobacteria bacterium | reverse complement strand
AGCAGGTTCGTCTGCTGGCCGGCCGCGGCCGACGGATTGCGCAGTGCGCCCTGCAGATAGCTGCCGAACACGTTGCCGACGCCGATACCCGCGCCGATGAGGGCCATGGCGGCCAGACCCGCGCCGATGAGCTTTGCTGCTGCGACTTCCATTTGAGAAACTCCTCGTTGAATGCGTTGAAACGTAAGACTCAGTGATCGTGCAGGTGCACGGCTTCGTTCAGATAGATGCAGGTGAGAAGCGCGAACACCCAAGCCTGAATGGCCGCAACCAGAACCTCGAGCGCGGTGACCAGAACGCCCGCGATCAGCG
The DNA here is from genome assembly GCA_016792785.1 of Alphaproteobacteria bacterium. Lineage (GTDB taxonomy): Bacteria > Pseudomonadota > Alphaproteobacteria > Micropepsales > Micropepsaceae > SZUA-430. The sequence continues at coordinate 12,446 of JAEUML010000068.1, read as the reverse complement.
GCGCGATCGCCAGCACCGAAAGAATGCCGCCCGCGCCCAGCATCGTGACGATGAAGCCCGCGAACACTTTCAGCATCGTGTGACCGGCGAGCATGTTCGCCGCAAGACGAACCGAAAGGCTGATGGGCCGCGACAGGAACGAGATGATCTCGATGGGCACGAGCAGAGGCATGATCCACGCCGGCGCACCCGAAGGCACGAACAGGCTGAAGAAGTGCAGCCCGTGCGTCCAAAAGCCCACGATGAGGACCAGCGCAAACACCATCAGCGCCATCGCGAACGTTACGATGATGTGGCTCGTCACCGTGAACGAATAGGGGATCAGCCCCAGGAAGTTCGTGAAGAAGATGAAGATGAAGAGCGTGAAGATGAACGGGAAGAACTTCTTGCCCGATTCGCCCATCACGTTGCCGACGGTGTTCCGCTCGATGAAGTCGTACATCAGCTCGACGATCGACTGCGTGCGTCCGGGGATGATCCCGTCGCGCTTGACGCCCAGCGTCAGCAGCGCCGACCCTGCCGCGATCGCAAGCAGCATCCACAAGCTCGAATTCGTAAACGAAAGGTCGAGGCCGCCGATCTCGATCGGGATCAGCTTGTTGATCTCGAACTGCTCCATCGGGCTGTGGCCGGCGGCCATGCGCTATTCCTTTTGTTTGTCCTGCTCGGCGGAAAGCTGCCGGGCGGCGCGAAACACGTTGTAGAAAGCCGCCCCGATGCCGAGCATCGAGAACAAGATGATCCCGACGGGCTTCCACCCGGTCAGCGCGTCGAAACCCCACCCAAGCGCCAAGCCGACGAACACGGCGGCGACGAATTCGGTTGAAAGGCGATAGACGACGTTGAGACGACCGGACGGCTGGGCAGGCTTGGCCTCCGGATGTTGCTCGCGTACGGCCTCGATCCGCCGGCCCAGGTCGTCGAGACGCCTGTCGTCGGGATCGTCGTCTGGACCTGACTGGTGAGTGACCAAGGGCAGGCGCCTGAGGGCCGCACGAACCCCCTCCGAAATCCGCGCGGAACATATGGGCCGCGCCCCCGGGGGTCAAGCCGATTGCTGCAACGCAAACTGGTGAAAAAGTCAGGAATCCCGCGCCTCTCCGGGCGACAATTGTCAGGCGTAAGGTCGCAGCCGCAACAAGCCCGCGACTCACGCGCGCTTGCCCTGGGTCAAGGTGCACCCAATGTGTGTTTGAGAGGCTGACCCATGTCGCAAGGCGCTGCCGCTGAAGTGAAAATGCCCTCCGGGTCCCCGGCCGCGTTCCGCGCGCGCGGCTTGACCAAAGTCTACGGCGCGGGCGAAAGCGCGGTCCATGCGCTGCGCGGCGTTGATATCGATCTTCACGAGGGCGACTTCCTGGTGCTGCTCGGCCCCTCGGGCAGCGGCAAGTCGACGCTGCTCAATATCCTGGGCGGTCTCGATCGGCCGACGGCAGGCACGCTGCACTACCGCGATACGGAGTTGACCGCATGCAGCGACCGCGAACTCACCGCGTTTCGCCGCCGCCATGTCGGCTTCATCTTCCAGTTCTACAACCTGATCCCAAGCCTGACCGCGCGCGAGAACGTTGCGCTGGTGACGGAACTCGTTGAGAAGCCCATGGTGCCCGACGACGCGCTTCGTCTGGTCGGTCTGGGCGAACGCATGGACCACTTCCCGGCGCAACTTTCCGGCGGCGAACAGCAGCGCGTCGCAGTCGCCCGCGCCGTCGCAAAGCGGCCGCAAGTACTGTTGTGCGACGAACCGACCGGCGCACTCGACAGCGCGACCGGCGTGCGGGTGCTCGAAGCGTTGGCTGATGTCAATCAAACGCTGGGCACGACCACCGTCGTCATTACGCACAACGCGACGATCGCCGGCATGGCCGACCACGTCGTACACTTCGGCGACGGTCGCGTCGTCTCGATCGAATCGAACACGACGAAGCGCCGGCCGTCGGAGCTCACCTGGTGAACCCGCTTCCCGCCATAGACCTGAAGCTCGCGCGCGACATGTGGCATCGCCGCGGCCAAGTCTTGGCGATCGCGCTCGTCATCGCGTCCGCCGTCGCGACGCTCGTGATGGCGCTGAGCGCGCTGCGTTCGCTTTCCGACGCCCGCGAGGCCTACTACGACCGCCAACGCTTCGCTCAAGTCTTCGTCAGCCTGAAGCGCGCGCCGGAATCGGCGGCGGCGCGCCTGCGCGACATTCCGGGCGTCGCTCAGGTCGAAACCCGCGTCGCGCGCTTCGTCACGATCGAGATTGAGGGCGTGACGGAACCGCTACGCGGCCTGGCGCTCTCGCTGCCCGAGAACAACGATACAGCGCTAAACGCGCTCGTCCTGCGCAGCGGCCGCTTCCCCGATCCCGACCGCGCGTCGGAAGTGCTGCTGCATGAATCATTCGCGACGGCGAACGGCTTCGGCCCCGGTTCGACCTTCTCGGCCGTGATGAACGGCCGCAAGCAGCGCCTTGTCGTCACGGGCATCGCGCTGTCGCCGGAGCACATCTATGTCATAGGTCCCGGCGATATCGTCCCGGACAACCGCCGCTATGGCGTATTCTGGATGCGCCGCAAGCAGCTGGCCGCGATCCTGAACTACGAAGGTGCGTTCAACGACGCCTCGCTTCGCCTGCTGCGCGGTGCGAGCAGTGAAACCGTCATCGCCGCCGTCGACCATGTGCTGGGACAATACGGCGCCGCCGGCGCCTTCGACCGCAAGGAGCAGTCGTCGCACGCGTTCCTCGACAGCGAGTTCGGCCAGCTGTCCTCGATGGCGAGCGTCATTCCGCCGATCTTCCTGATCGTCTCCGCATTCCTGCTCTACACGGTCATCTCGCGCCAGATCGAAACGCAGCGCCACGAGATCGGCCTCTTGAAGGCGTTCGGCTATTCTGATGGGGCGGTCGCCTGGCACTTCGTAAAGTTCGCGCTCACCGTCAGCGTCCTCGGTCTCGTCATCGGCTGGGTCGCGGGCGCCTGGTTCGGCTATCAAATCACGGAACTCTATCGCGAGTATTTCCGCTTCCCCACGCTTGCGTTCGCGATCGCGCCCGACATCCTCGTGACTTCGGCCGCGGTCGCCCTCACGGTCTCGTGCGGCGGCGCATTCATTGCAACCCGCCAAGCGATGCGGCTGACGCCCGCGGTCGCCATGTCCCCGCCGAGCCCCGCGACCTACCGCCCGAGCTTCATGGAACGCATCGGCCTGCTCCGCGATTTGAGCACGACCGGCTACATGATCGTCCGTCACGTCACGCGTTTTCCCATACGTTCCGGCATGACCGTGACCGGCATTGCGCTGTCGCTCGGTCTCCTGATCGCAACCGTGCAGTTCATCGACTCGATCACGCTGATGATCGATTCGTTCTTCTTCCGCGCGCAGCGCCAGGACGTGACGCTCCGCTTCGTCGAGCCGCGCGCCGATCCCGTCCGCGGCGAGATCGAGCGCATGCCCGGCGTCCTGCGCACCGAGCTCCGCCGCACCGTCGGCGTGAAGTTGACGCACGGACCGCGCAACAAGCGTGTCGCGATCTTAGGCATCGATCCGGGCTCCGAGCTCTCGCAGCAGGTCGGCGCAGACGGCCGCATGATCGACTTGCCGCCCTCGGGCCTCCTCCTCACGCGTCGCCTGGCGGAGCATCTGGGCGTGAGGCCCGGTGACGAAGTTGAAGTCGCCGTCCTTGAAGGCCGCCGCGCGCGCACGAAAGCGCAGGTCACGCGTGTGATCGACGAATATGTCGGCCTCGCCGTCTATATGCAGCGCGCGGCGCTGAACCGCCTGACCGGCGACGGTGAGGTCGCCGACAGCGCCTGGCTCAAGACCGATCCCGCACACGAGGTGGCCCTGTTCGCCGAAGTTAAACAGACGCCAGGCCTGTTCACGATCCAACTCCAACGCCAAGCTTACCAGATGTTCCGCGACCTCATGGACCAGAACATGATGACGATGATTTGGTTCTACGTGGGATTCGCGTCGGTGATCGCCTTTGGCGTCGCCTACAACGCGAGCCGCATCACGCTGTCGGAGCGCGCCCACGAACTCGCGACCCTGCGTGTGCTCGGCTATCACAAGCGTGAAGTGGCGCTGATCCTCGTCGGCGAGCTCGCGCTCTTGACGCTGATCGCCTTGCCGATCGGCTGCGTGCTCGGTTACGGCATGGCGTCGTTGATGATGGAACTGTTCGAGACCGACCTTTATCAGATACCGCTAGGCCTCGCACCCGCGACCTATGGCTGGTCGGCGCTCGTCATCATTGCGGCGACCGCGGTGAGTTCCGCAGTCGTCGTTCGGCGGATACAGACACTCGATTTGGTACGCGTCTTGAAGGGACGGGATTGAACCGATGAACGCACTCAAACCTTGGGCATGGCCCATCGGCCTCGGCGTCCTGCTCCTTATCGGCCTCGCCTTCGCGTTGTGGCCGCGCGCGATTGCCGTCGACATCGCAACGCTGAGCGAAGGTCCGATGGCGGTCGCGATCGAAGACGACGGCGTGACGCGGGTGCGCGAGGTCTATGTCGTCTCGGCCCCGATCGCAGGACGGATGCTGCGGGTGGAAGTGCATGCAGGCGACGCGATCGAAGCGCAGAAGACCGTCATCGCCACCATCGAACCCGCCGACCCCGCGTTTCGCGATGCGCGCGCCCAGCGCGAGCTTGAGTTCACGGTATCGGCCGCCCGCGCCGCGCAAGATCTGGCCGCCGCGAATGTGCGCGGGCGCGAAGCCGATCTGAAGCTCGGGCGCCAGGAGCGCGATCGCGCGCGCCAACTCTTCGCCAAAGGGATCGTCGCCAAGGCGCGCCTCGACAATGCGGAAGCTGCCGTCGTGTCCCTGGAGGCTGCGCTCGCGACCGCCCAGGCCGCGCTTCGCCAGCGCGCGTTCGAGGTCAAGACGGCGGAAGCGTCGCTGGTCGTTCCCTCGGATGGCGGACGAATCAAAGGCGACAAACACTGCTGCTTCACGATCCGCGCGCCGATCGATGGGCAGGTCCTGCGGGTTATGCAAGAGAACGAAGCCGTCGTTCAGATGGGAACGCCGCTCGTCGAAGTCGGTGATCCCGCCGACCTCGAGATCGTCGTCGACCTTCTGTCGACGGACGCGGTGAAAGTGTCGGAAGGCGACGCCGTCTTGATCACGCGATGGGGCGGGGAGGGCGCGTTAAATGCGCGCGTGCGCCGCGTCGAGCCGTTCGGCTTTATGAAGGTCTCATCCCTCGGCATCGAGGAGCAGCGCGTCAACGTCATCGTCGACCTCACCGATCCGCGCAACCACTGGCGCCGCCTCGGCCACGGCTATCAAATCGACGCCGCGATCCTGCGCTGGCAATCCGACAAAGCTCTTCAAGTACCGATCGGTGCCCTGTTCCGCCAAGGCACCGACTGGGCGGTCTTCCGGGTTGTGAGCGGCCGGGCGCGCCTCACCAAAGTGAAAATCGGTCAGATGAACGACCGCACCGCTCAAGTTCTGGACGGGCTCAAACCCGGGGACCAAGTGGTCTCGCACCCCGGCGAACGCGTCGCCGACGGCGCGGCGGTGGTCGGTCGATAGAACGGATTATTCTGCGGCCTGCGCGGAGAGCACCCGCTCCGCACCGGCGAGATCCACGGCCACGAGTTGACTGACCCCGCGCTCCTGCATCGTCACGCCGACGAGCCGGTCCATGCGCGACATGGTCAGCGCATGGTGGGTGATGACCAGGAACCGCGTCTCCGTCATCCGCGTCATCTCGTCGAGCAGATTGCAGAATCGTTCGACGTTTGCGTCGTCGAGCGGCGCGTCGACTTCGTCCAAAACGCAAATCGGCGCCGGATTGCAGAGGAACACGGCAAAGATCATCGCCATCGCTGTAAGCGCTTGCTCGCCGCCCGAGAGAAGCGACATGGTCTGCAGCTTCTTGCCCGGCGGGCGCGCCAGAATCTCGAGCCCCGCCTCGAGCGGATCGTCCGACTCGGTCAGTGTCAGCCGTGCCTCGCCGCCGCTGAACAATGATGTGAACAGCTGTTGGAAGTTCGCATTCACGCGCTCGAACGCTTCGAGCAGCCGCTCGCGGCCCTCTTTGTTCAGCGAGCCGATGCCCTGACGCAGCCGCGCGATCGCCTCTTCAAGGTCGTTCTTTTCGCTCTGCAGAGTGGTCAACCGCGTCTCGCACTCATCCGCCTCTTCCTCGGCGCGCAGATTGACGCCGCCGAGCTGTTCGCGTTCGCGCTTCAACTTCTCGCAGCGCCCCTCCGCCGCATCGAGCGCGGGCAGCGCGTCGCCGGGCTCGTGTTCCGCCTTCGCCGCCAGTTCCTCCGGCGCGCAATCCAGCGTGTCGCGCGCCCGGGTGATCGCCTCTTGCACGCGCTCGCGCTGCGCCGCGAGAACGGCCTCACAGCGCGCCCGTTCCTCGCGGGCGTGGCTCAGGTCGTGATCGGCCACACGCGACGCCGATTGCGCGGCTTTCAGTCCGCTCTCGGCTTGAGCAAGCGCGTCGCTCGCGTCTTTGCGTGCCGCTTCCGCCGCCGCCAGAAGTTCGAAGAGCTTCGCGCGCTTCTCCGCGATCTCGGCCGGAACATGCTCAAGCGCCGCGAGTTCCGCCCGCGCTTCGCCTTCGCGCGCGCCCAGCGCCTCGATCTGCCCGCTCGCCGTCGCGATACGTGCCTGCCAAGCTTCAAGGTCGCTCGCGATCGCTTGAACGCGCTGACGGCGCGCCCGTGCCTCGCGTTCGACGCTGTCGTGTCGCGCCTTTGCGTTCGTGTAGCCGGCCCGCGCCGCGGTCAATTCCTCGCGTGCCGCCGCAAGCCGCGCCTCGAAATCCGCAAGCAAGGGCAGGGCGTCGATCTCTGAGCCGAGCTGCACCGAACGCTCCTGAGCTTCGCGTTCGTCCTGTGTCAACGCCTGATGGCGCTCGTTCAGCGACTGCACGCGGGCGGCGGTCTGCGCGTGCCGCTTCTCGGCTTCCGCCAAGGTGGTGCGCGCGGCGGTCGCCTCGCTTTCGGCTTGGCGCCAAGCATTGCGCACAGTGCGCTCGGTGATTTCCGCAGCCTCGCGCGCCTCGCGCGCATCCTGGTGGATCGAACGAAGCTCCGCAACATGCGCTTCGGCGGACGCGACCGTGCCTTCGAGGTCCGCGAGCCGATTGCGTTGACGCAGCCGAACGGCGGCGGCCGTCGGGGCTTCGGCCGTGGTCGTGAAACCGTCCCAACGCCAAAGGTCACCCTCGCGCGTGACAAGGCATTGCCCCGGCAACAGACGGGACTGCAGAGCCGCCCCCTGTTCGCGCTCCACAACGCCGATCTGAAGCAATCGCCGCGACAACGCCTCGGGCGCCTGAACCAGGTCGGAGAGCGACTGAACGCCGGAAGGCAACGGTTGCGAAGGATCCAAGGGCGGCAACTCGTGCCAAAAGATCGGCGCCGCGGCATCGACCGGCACGTTCAAGTCGTCGCCGAGCGCCGCACCCAGCGCCGCTTCGAAACCGGGCGTGACGTGAACCAGATCGATGACCGGGACGAATCCCTCGCCGACGCCCGTCGCCAGCATTTCGCTGAGCGCACGCGCCTCGGCCTTCAACCGTTCCAGGTCGCGCTCGGCCGCCTCGGCGGATTGCCGCTTGGCGTTCTCCGCATCGCGCGCCGCACGCAACGCATCTTCGGAATGCGCGTGCGTTGATTTTGAGGCTTCGGCGCCGGTCACCGCCGCGGCCACGCGAAGCTCGGCGTCTTCGACCGCAGGCGCGGTCGCCGCTTCGCGCGCCAAGCGCTCGATCTCGGATGCGATGTTGTCGAGCTCACCGCGCAGCCGCGCCGCCGCCCGCTGTCCGTCGCCGACGCGCCGCTCAAGCTCGGCTCTGCGCGATTTCGCTTCGGCGAACTCGGCAGTCGTTTTGTCGCTCAGCCCCTCGGCCTCGCGCATCGCTTCCTCGGCGACGCGCAGCGCGTCCGCCGCTTGCGCCGTCGCCTCCGCCTCGCCTGCGGCGTGACCTTCGAGCTCGGTGCGCTCGTGCTCGAGCTGCGCCATCATCGTGCGCGCATCGTCGACGCGCGCCGTCTCGCGCGCCTGATCTTCGACGATCTGCGCAAGCCGCGCGTTGAGCCGTTCGGCTGCGGCTTTTGCCCGCGCCTCCTCGCCGTCGAGCGACATGCGCTCGGCCGTCAGCCGCTGTAGCGCGGCGCTCCGCTCGGCCGCCTCTTGGCGTAGCGCGGGCAGCTTCTCGTCGGATTCAAGGACGGCATTCGACGCCTGCGCCGCGCGCAACGTCAGCTCTTCGACCTGCAGCCTGATCCGCGCGAGCTCCTCCTCCGCGGCCGCGGCCGACGTGGACGCCAATTGCCAGCGCACATAGAGCGCCAACGCCTCGGCCCGCTGGATGTGGCCTGAGAGATTGCGATAGCGAGCGGCCTGGCGCGCCTGCCGCTTGAGGTTTGCGAGCTGCTGCTCGATCTCCTGGATGACGTCCGAGACGCGCGACAAATTCGTTTGCGCCGCGTTGAGCTTGAGCTCCGCCTCGTGCCGGCGCGCATGCAAACCCGAAATGCCGGCCGCTTCTTCAAGGATCGCGCGCCGCGCGATCGGCTTGGCGTTGATCAGCGTGCCGATCTGCCCCTGCCGCACCAGCGCCGGCGAATGCGCGCCCGACGAAATGTCGGCGAAGAACAGCTGCACGTCGCGCGCGCGCACGTCGCGCCCGTTGATCTTGTAGATCGAGCCCATCTCGCGCTCGATCCGGCGCGTGATCTCGACCGCCTCGTTTTCGTTGTAGGCCGCAGGCACCGCGCGCGCGGTATTGTCGATGACGAGCGAAACCTCAGCCGTATTGCGGCTGGGCCTGCTGTTCGTGCCGGCGAAGATCACGTCATCCATCGCGCCGCCGCGCATAGACTTGGCCGAGTTCTCGCCCATCACCCAACGCAGGGCTTCGAGCAAGTTCGACTTGCCGCAACCATTGGGCCCGACGATGCCGGTCAAGCCTTGCTCGATCGGCAGATCGGTGGGTTCGACGAACGATTTGAATCCTACGAGTCGAAGTCGCGAGAACTTCACGGGGGCAATCCTATTTTTGAGGCCGGGGGGACAGCCATTCAGGCACGACGATACGGCGTCTCAGGCGTCCGTCACGGGGTGGAGGGGGTTCCACCCGTGGCGGGCGCCGGCGTTGCCGGCGTCGTGGCGGCAGGGGCCGCGCCTTCGGCAGGCGCCGCCGGTGCAGCACCTTCCGCAGGCGTTGCTGCCGGAGCGGCAGCCGGTGTTTCGCCGGCAGGCGCCGCAGCGCCGTCGGCGGGTGCGGCATCGGTTGGCGCCGCATCCGTTGCTGCTGCGGCCGGAACCACGACGCCCTTTTCCTTCAGCGCCGCGCGCAGCTTCTCATCGAGCTCCGGCCACGGAATCTCACCGCTGGCGACCTTTTTGCCGTCCATCAGGAACGTGGGCGTGCCGCTGATGCAGTAGTCCTTGTTCGCTTTGGCCTGAACCTCGACGACCTTTTTGGCGTCTTCCTCGGTCGAGAGGCATTTCTCGAAGTCGTCGCCCGACATGCCGGCCCGGCGCGCCATTTCCTTGATCGCGCCGCGCAAATCTTCCTGCCGCGCCCATGTCTCAAGGTCGTGATACATGAGCTCGATATAAGGCAGATAGGCGTCGCGCGGCAGGCAGCGCCCGACGACCGACGCCGTCAACGCCACCTGGTCCAGCGGAAATTCCCGGAAGACATACCGCACGTGGCCCTTGTCGATGTAGTTCGACTTGAGCTGCGGAAGGACATCGCGCGAGAACCGGGCGCAGTGGATGCACGTCATCGACGCATACTCGATGATCGTGATCGGCGCGTCCGCCTTGCCGAGTGTGTAGTCGGCTGCGGTGACCTCAAAGGTCTCCTTCGGCACGCACTCGCCGGAAGACGCGGTTTGCGTCGGCGAGCCCGAACCGCCCCCCCAAATCCAAAAGGCGAGACCGCCGAGCACGGCCAAGAGGCCGACGCCTCCGGCAATCAGGTATGGCGTATCAACTTTCACGTGAACCCCCGCGAAGCACTAACGTTTCGTTAAATATAGGGCGGACGGGGCTGGCCGCTCAACGACTGTAAATGGCTGACTTTCGGCTTTCGGCCAGAGCGTGGCGGCCAAGACGCGTCAAGGCCGCACGCAAATCCGGGTCTTCGACCGCAGCGATTCGTGCTGCCAAGTCGGCTTCTTCGGCGGCATTCAACGCGCGTCGTGCAGGACGTTGCCGAGAGGGCTTCGGAATGTCGCCCGCTACGACTTTGATTTTGCTGACGACACTCGAGCCGAAGAAGCGATTGATCCTGTCGATGATTTTCGGCGCTTGATGCTGCAACTCGAGCGCCGCCCTGTCGTTGGCGACAAGCGTCAATGTCGCACCGCTGGCGCCGCCGGCCGACAAACGGTAGGGGAAGCAATGCTCGGACAAACTCTGGCCTGCAATTTCCGGCCACCGCGTTACCAATTCGATCTGGGCGAACCCGCGGGCCTTCAGATGCTGCCGCAACAGCCCGATCGCGTCCTGCGCCAGCGCATGCGGTCCGCGCCGCACGCGCCGCGTCTCTGGTGCTTGGCTGGAATCTGACATGACCGCCTCGAAATCGCGCGCCGACCATAGCGCCGCCGACCTCACGCCGCAAAAGCGCGCGGCGCTCGTGAAGCGCCTGCTCGGCTGGTACGACGCGCACCGCCGCCGCCTGCCGTGGCGAGCTTTGCCGGGCGAAATGCCCGATCCGTACCGCGTCTGGCTGTCGGAGATCATGTTGCAGCAAACCACGGTCGCCGCCGTCGGTCCATATTTCCACAGCTTCCTAAAACGCTGGCCGACGATGAAAGCGCTGGCCGCGGCGCCGGTTGAGGACGTGATGTCCGCCTGGGCGGGCCTCGGCTACTACAGCCGCGCGCGCAATCTGCACGCCTGCGCGCGCGAAGTCGCCGCCGCGCATGCGGGCCGCCTGCCGCCGGATGAGGCGGCGTTGCTGAAACTGCCCGGCATCGGCCCCTACACCGCAGCTGCGATCGCCGCGATCGCGTTCGACAAGCGCGCGGCCCCCGTCGACGGCAACATCGAGCGCGTGCTCGCGCGCCTTTTCGCGGTGAATACACCGCTCCCCGCCGCGAAAACGGAACTGAAACGCATCGCCGGGGCGCTTGCACCCGCCAAACGCTCGGGCGACTTCGCGCAAGCGATGATGGATCTGGGCGCTACGATCTGCACGCCGAAGTCGCCGGCTTGCACGAATTGTCCGTGGACGAACGATTGCGCCGCCCACGCGTTGGGCATCGCAGACACATTGCCCGCGCGCGAGGCAAAGCGCGCCCGTCCGCTGAGACGCGGCGCCGCCTTCGTGGCGATCTCAAAGGATGACGCGATCCTTCTCCGCCGCCGCCCGCCGAAGGGTTTGCTCGGCGGTATGCACGAACCGCCGATGAGCCCGTGGGAAGCCACGTTCCCGGACGATCCCACCGGGTACGCACCGCTGAAGGCGGAGTTCCGCAAACTGCCGGGCCTCGTCCGCCACGGCTTCACGCACTTCGAATTGGAACTTCAGGTCTATCGCGCCGAGGGCGTCGCGCGCGCGAACGGGGCAGGGGAGTGGGCGCCGCTCGCGAACCTCAAAGCCTTCGCGCTGCCTAGCGTCATGCGCAAAGTCATCGACCACGCCCTCGCCGGCCGCAATGCGGGCCCGTTGTTCGCAACCTCGCAATCAGCGGTCAGCAGAGACGCCGACCGCTGACCATTGTTTCGCTTTCTAGTGCAACTCCGCCCGCACCTGTTGACGCAGCAGATCGATCGGCTTCAGCACGCCCTGCGCGTCGAAGTGCCAATAGGTCCAGCCGTTGCACGCCGGCAGGTTCTGAACGCGCGCTGCGATCTGGTGGATCGAACCTGTCGCATCCTGGCACGACAGCGAGCCGTCCGCCCGCACGCGCGCCGCATGACGCCGCGCCGGGTCGTAGAGCTTCGTGCCGGGTTCCAGCAATCCACGTTCGATGATCATTCCAAACGGCACGCGCGGCTCCTCCTTCTTGGATTTCATCACTTCGAGATCTTGCGGCGCGGTCGGTGACACGAGCGCAAGGCGCCGCTTCGCCGCGGCGATATAGGCCGGATCGCGCTCGATGCCGATGAAGCGCCGGCCGAGCTTCTTGGCGACCGCACCCGTCGTGCCGGTGCCGAAGAAAGGATCGAGCACGACGTCGCCGGGCTTAGACGAGGCAAGCAGCACGCGATGGAGCAGCGCCTCCGGCTTTTGCGTCGGATGAACCTTCTGGCCCTTCTCATCCTTCAACCTTTCGCCGCCCGTGCACAGCGGCAGGAACCAGTCGGAGCGCATCTGCAAATCGTCGTTCAACGCCTTCATGGCTTCGTAGTTGAACGTGTAGCTCTTCTGCCCGCGCGACTTCGCGCACCACAGCAGCGTCTCGTGCGCATTCGTGAAACGTCGCCCGCGGAAATTCGGCATCGGGTTCGACTTGCGCCA
>JAEUML010000067.1 GCA_016792785.1 Alphaproteobacteria bacterium | reverse complement strand
CGTCCGCCTACATCTGTTCCCGATTGCGGTCGACCGGCGGCGATCCCGGCTGCATCATCCGCATGATCCCGTAGGCCACGGCGCCGACGAACACCACGACGCCCGGATAGAAAGCAGTCTCGACCGCCGCTGGTGCCGTGTCGCCCGAAATCATAAACCCTGCGCCGATCACCACGGCGAAGCCTGCGCCCACACCGGCGACCGCGACCAAGCCGTCATTCACCTTCGCACCCTTGGCGAGCAGCGGCTCCACGGTCGCCACGACCGCCTCGCCCACACCGCTTCTGAGCAGCACCCACAGTCCGAACAACCCAAGCGGCGTCCCGATCGGCAGCAACAGCACATAAAGACCCGACACGACGATCATCATCAGCCGCGCCCACGGCTTCATCGCGAGCAACCCGATGCCACCGACGAGGCTTGGCAGGAACCAAATTGCGGAGAGCAAAAACAACGGCGGCAAGATCATGCCCGGCGCCCGGCTGTCCTTGTCGGGTGACATGGCGATGATGGCGACGATGAACAGCACGCCGATGAGGCCCAGCGCTCCAACCACGACATGAATCCAACCGAGCGCCCTGATCTTGCCCACACCCAACTCCCCGCCTGCCGACCCTTCCCAACTCTGCCACGGCGCCGTCGATCGCCCAAAAACCCTTGAGGAACAGCCCTCTTGACGACATACCAACCGGTTGGTATGTATTCCCCAATGTTGAAACCCGACGCCCGCACCAAACTCCTCGACGCCGCGATCGAAGTGATCCGAAAGCAGGGCTACGCTGCGACCTCCGTCGACGAACTGTGCCGCAAGGCGGGCGTGACGAAGGGCGCGTTCTTCCACCACTTCGAAAGCAAGGACGCGCTCGCCGTCGCCGCCGCGAACCATTGGTCGGCGACGACCGGCGCGCTGTTCGCCGGCGCCGACTATCACGACCACGACGATCCGCTCGACCGCGTGCTCGCCTACATCGCCTTCCGCCGCGATCTCATCCAAGGCACGCCGGCCGAGTTCACCTGTTTCGCGGGCACCACCGTGCAGGAAGCCTTCGCCACGAAGGACGACATCCGCGCGGCTTGCGAGGCGAGCATCTTCGGCCATGCCGAGACGCTCGTCGCCGACATCGCCGACGCGATGCGCAAATACAAGGTCAAGGGCGACTGGACCGCGCAAAGCCTCGCGCTTCACACGCAAGCCGTCCTGCAAGGCGCCTTCATCCTCGCCAAGGCGAAAGGCGACGCCGCCGTCGCACGCGACAGCGCCGATCACCTGCGCCGCTACATCGAACTTCTGTTCAAAGGGTCCACGAAGAAGGAGCAATCGAAATGAAGAAATTTCTGGCCGTATACATCGGTACGCAAGGCGCCCGCGAGCGATCGGGTTGGGACGAACTCGACGAAGCGAAGCGCAAAGCGCTGGAAGCCAAAGGCATGAAAGCCTGGATGGACTGGGGCGCAACCCACGCGAACATCATCGTCGACCAAGGCGGCCCGCTCGGAAAAACGAAGCGAACGTCGCGCAGCGGCATCTCCGACATCAAGAACACCATGGCTGGATATGTGATCGTCAAAGCCGAGTCACACGAAGCAGCCGCCCGCCTGTTCGAAAACCATCCGCATTTTACGATCTTTCCGGGCGACTCGGTCGAGATCATGGAGTGCTTGCCGATCCCCGGGCAGTGAATGCCGACGGCCCGCACCGACAAGGAACCCGCCATGTCCACGAACACGATCCGCCTTCACCGCGTACTGCGCGCGCCAGCCGAACGCGTCTACCGCGCCTTCCTCGATCCCGACGCGATGGCGAAGTGGCTGCCGCCGAACGGCTTCACAGCCAAGGTTCATCACATGGATGCGCGCGAAGGTGGCACCTACAAGATGAGCTTCACGAACTTCACGTCAGGCAAGAGCCATTCCTTCGGCGGCAAGTATCTCGAACTCTCGCCGAACGAGCGCCTTCGCTACACGGACGTGTTCGACGACCCGAACCTGCCCGGCGAAATGATCACGACGATCGCGCTGAAAAAGGTCTCGGTCGGAACCGAAGTCCACATCGAGCAATCCGGCGTGCCCGCCGTCATCCCGCCGGAGGCCTGTTACCTCGGCTGGCAGGAATCGCTGACCCTGCTCGCCAAACTCGTCGATGCCGAAATCCCGGACTAGCAGACATATTTCGGAGAACCGAAAATGAATGCCGGTAAGGACCTGTCGGAAAGCATCGACGAGTACATCGCTGGTTTCCCCGCGGACGTGCAAGCGGTGCTGCAACGAATACGAATGACGATTCGAAAGGCCGCGCCCGACGCAACCGAAGCGATCAAGTACCGAATTCCAACGTTCGTCCTGGGTGGTAACCTGGTACACTTCGCGGCGCTCAAGGAGCATATTGGGTTCTACCCAACGCCGTCAGCGATCGACGCGTTCAAGAACGAGCTTTCTCGATATACGTGTTCAAAGGGCGCGATCCAATTCCCGATCAATACGCCGATACCAATGAGGCTCGTCGAGAAGATCGTCCGATTCAGGGTCAAGGAAACGAAAGCGCAATCGGCGTCGAAGAACCGCAAGGTGGCGGCGGTGCCGAGGTCGCAGCTTTGATGCCGATGAGCAAACTCGACCTCGCAACGCTCGAAACCGCCTATCGCGGCTGACACCAAGGAGAAGACCCATGCCCTACGTCGATGGATTTGTGATTCCAGTTCCCGCCACCAACCGCGAGGCCTATCGCAAGCTCGCCGAAATGGCTGCACCGATCTTCAAGGAACACGGCGCGCT
>JAEUML010000042.1 GCA_016792785.1 Alphaproteobacteria bacterium | reverse complement strand
GCCCCGCCATGATCGACAAACGCACCGAAGAAACACTGCAGGATCTGGAGAAGCGCCTGCACCGCCGCGAGATCCGTGGATCGCGAACGGCCGTGTCCGAACTGCTTGCCGACGATTTTACAGAAATCGGCCGCTCGGGCCGCGTCTACGACAAGGCGCAGTTGCTGTCAGCCTTGGCCTCAGAAACCAGCGTGCTGACGGTTGAGACGGCGGAGTTCGGCTGTCGGGAAATCGCCAAGGACGTCGTTCTTCTGACGTACGTCTCGCGCACAACCGACGATGCCGGCACGAGATCAACGCTTCGCAGTTCGCTTTGGAAAAAGAACGGAGACCGCTGGCAGATGGTGTTTCACCAGGGAACGCCGACCGACGTTCCCTGGATCGAAACGGCTTAGTGGTCCACGTCGCGCCAGAGGCGCTTGTAGGCGAAGTAGAGCAGCACCGAGAGGCCGAGCAGGAAGATCATCACCTGCACGCCCATGAGCTTGCGCTCTTCGAGTTTCGGCTCGGCGGTCCAGGCGAGGAACGCCACGACGTCGCGCGCCATCTGTTCCTTCGTGGCGGGCGGATTGCCCTCAGGCCACGTCACCTGGCCGTCCGAGACCAATGGCGCCGGCATCGCGATCTGCTTACCCGGGAAGTAGGGATTGTAGTTGAGACCCGGCAACAGCTGAAATTCGGATGGAGTATCCGCGTACCCGGTCAGCAGCGCATAGATGTAGTTCGCGCCGTCGTGCCGCGCTTTGACGATCACGGAAAGGTCGACCGGATAGGCGTTGTTGTTCGCCGCGCGCGCCGCCGTCTCGTTCGGAAAGGGCGACGGGAAACGGTCCGCGGGAATGCCCGCACGCTGGATCACCTCGCCCTTGTCGTCGATCGCCGGCACCTGGAACGACGCCGCAATCGCCTTCATCTGCGCTTCGCTGAACTCCGGCCCGCCCGGCTGCGAGAGGTTGCGGAACGACACGAGGTGCATCGCGTGGCAAGCGGCGCAGACCTCTTTGTAGACCTGATAGCCGCGTTGCAGCTGTTGGCGGTCGAACTTGCCGAACGCGCCTTCCCAGGACCATTTCTGCGGTTCCGGATGCTTGACGTCGCCTTCCGCGGCGTAGGCGACGCCCGCGAGCGCGAGGCCGGCAGCGAGAGCGAGAAGAGCTTTGAGTTTCATGACCGCTCTCCTCACGCGGACGCCGCGGATGCGGCGCCCTTTTTGGCGAGCACTGCCTTCGAGATGCTCTCGGGCACCGGATGCGGCGTCTCCAGGAGGCCGACGAGCGGCGTGATCACGAGGAAGTGCAGGAAGTAGTAGATCGTGAAAATCTGCGCGAGCAGCAGCTTGCCGATCGGCAGTTCGATCCCGAAGAACACGAGATTGCTGTCGTCCGCCGTCTGCGCGCCCAGATAGCCCAGGATGAAGATGACGAACATCAGAATCCAGAACAGCTGGCGCATGATCGGCCGGAACTTGTTGGAACGCACACGAGACGTGTCGAGCCACGGCAGCAGCGCCCACACGAAGATCGCGCCGAACATGAGGATGACGCCGAACAGTTTGTCCGGAACCGAGCGCAACACGGCGTAGAGCGGTAGATAATACCACTCAGGCACGATATGCGCCGGCGTGACCAACCGGTTCGCCGGAATGTAGTTGTCGGCATGCCCCAGGAAGTTCGGATTGAAGAACACGAAATAGCAGAAGAAGAGCAGGAACACCGCGATCGCAAACCCGTCCTTCGTCGTGTAGTACGGGTGGAACGGCACGGTATCGGCCGGCCCCTTGACGTCGATGCCGAGCGGATTGTTGTTGCCCGGCACGTGCAGCGCCCAGATGTGCAGGATCACGACGCCTGCGATCACGAACGGCAGCAGGTAATGCAGCGAGAAGAAGCGCTGCAGCGTCGAGTTGTCGACCGCAAACGAACCCCACAGCCACTGCGTGATCGCCTCGCCCACGAACGGAATCGCCGAGAAGAAGTTCGTGATGACGGTGGCGCCCCAGAACGACATCTGCCCCCACGGCAGCGTGTAGCCGAGGAAACCCGTCGCCATCATGAGCAGATAGATCACGATGCCGAGCAGCCACAGCACCTCGCGCGGCGCCTTGTACGAGCCGTAATAGAGCCCGCGGAAGATGTGCAGATAGACGGCGATGAAGAAGAACGACGCGCCGTTCGAATGTATGTAGCGGATCAGCCAGCCGTAATTCACGTCGCGCATGATGCGCTCGACGCTGTCGAAGGCGAGCGTCTCGTGCGGCACGTAGTGCATCGCAAGCACGATGCCCGAGATGATCTGCACGACGAGCATGATCATCAGGATGCCGCCGAACGTGAACCAGTAGTTCAGGTTCTTCGGCGTCGGGAACTGCATCATCGTATCATCCAGAAAGCGGATGATCGGAAGCCGCGAGTCGAGCCAGCGGGTGAACGCGTTCGTCGGTTTATAGGTCGATGGTCCGTGCGCCATGGTTGCCCTCACCCGTGGTGCTGAGCCGGGGCAGCGCCGCCGGATTGAGGCGCCGCGCCGATCAGCACCTTGGTATCGGATAGGAATTGGTACGGTGGCACGGCCAAGTTCTTGGGCGCTGGACCTTTGCGGATGCGCCCGGACGTGTCGTAGTGCGAACCGTGACAGGGGCAGAGCCAGCCGCCGAATTCGCCCTTCATTTCCTTCGACGGCACGCAGCCCAAATGCGTGCACGTCGCAACCAGGATCAGCCACTCGGGCTTCTGCACCCGGTCTTTGTCGGTTTGCGGATCTTTGAGATCGGCCATCGGCGTCTCTTCCGCGGCCTTGATCTCTTCCGGCGTGCGGCGGCGCACGAAGACCGGCTTCTTTTGCCACTCGATGGTGACGATCTGACCCGCCACGATCGGCGAGAGATCGAACTCGACCTCTTTGAGCGCCAGCGTATCGGCGGCCGGATTCATCTGATCGATGAAGGGCCACAACGCTAAGGCCGCGCCGACGGCGCTCGCTCCGGCCGATGCTACGTAAAGGAAATCACGCCGGGTAACGTTGGCGTTGTCCATTGAGTGCGCCAAGGTCAAATGCCCCCTCTTGGGCTGCAATGTGGATGTGGTTGTGATGCGAAGCGGCGGCGACGAGCGATGTCGACGCAACCGGAACGAAGGCCTTGAATTCGCCCGCAAAATAGAGAGTCGCCACCACACGGTCTTGCGTCACGATGCCGCATAAATGGCGCAAACCTGCGGTCTGCACGAACTGATTCGCCCTCGCGCCGAAGACGGCACTCGTGTTGATTCCGATCAATGCGCCTCGCCCTATTCCAGCCCGATATAGCCGCTAACGTGGGCACGATCATCCGCCTGGGAGCATGCGTGGGCGTCAGCGTCGATATCATCGAACCGTGTGGCTTTCCCTTCGGCGATGCGAGCCTGAAGCGCGCGGGCCTCGACTATCTGCCACGCGCCAGCGTCACCCGCCACGCCTCCTGGGATACCTTTCGTGGAAAACTGCAAGGCCGTCTGATCTTGGCAACGACGAAGGCGGCCGAACCTTACACTGCGCACCGCTTCGAAAGCGCCGACACGATTCTGTTCGGCCGCGAAAGTGCGGGCGTCACCGATGAGGTCGCAGCCGCCGCCGACGCGAAGGTCCGCGTGCCGATGGTCGAGGGCATGCGCTCGCTGAACGTCGCCGTCACCGCCGGAATAATTCTGGGTGAGGCATTGCGCCAGACCGGCGCCTTCCCGTGCCGCTAGGAGAGGTTATGAACGTGGACGTCCTGATCGAACGCAAGAGCCGCGCCGCCGGCTGGTTCGAGGACCTGCGCAACCGCATCTGCGCCGAGTTCGAGCGGCTGGAAGACGAGCTGACCGGCCCGCACGCCGATCGTCCGCCCGGCCGTTTCACCCGCAAGACCTGGACGCGCGCCGGAAAGGGGGCAACCGATGCCGGCGGCGGCACGATGTCGATCATGCACGGCCGCGTCTTCGAAAAGGTCGGCGTTAACATTTCGACCGTCTACGGCACGTTCTCGAAGGAGTTCGCGCAGTCGATCCCGGGCGCGAGTCAGGACCCGCGCTTTTGGGCCGCGGGTATTTCGCTCGTCGCCCACATGCAGAACCCCCACGTGCCGGCCGTCCACATGAACACGCGCCACATCGTGACGACGAAGGCCTGGTTCGGCGGCGGCGCGGACCTGACCCCGATCGTTCGCAACGAAGAGGACACGGCCGACTTCCACGCCGCGCTGCGCAACGCCTGCGACCGGCACGACCCCGCCTATTATCGCGACTTCAAGGCGTGGTGCGACGAGTACTTCTTCCTTCCCCACCGCAACGAACCGCGCGGCATCGGCGGCATTTTCTACGACTATCTCGACACCGGCGACTGGGAGGCGGACTTCGCGTTCACGCGCGACGTGGGCCTCGCCTTCCTGGATATCTATCCGCGCCTCGTCCGCCGTCACATGAACAGGCCATGGACCGAAGCCGACCGCGAACACCAACTCGCCCGCCGCGGCCGATATGTCGAGTTCAACCTGCTTTACGACCGCGGCACGCAGTTCGGCCTCAAAACCGGGGGAAACGTCGAGGCGATCCTGATGTCTCTACCGCCCGAGGTCCGCTGGCCTTGAAGACGCCCCCTCTCGGGGCTATCGCTTGAGTCGTCCAAGGTTCTTAAGCGCACCGGAGTCCGGTCCATGACGCTCGTCCGTTTGCTTGCAGGCCTCGCCGCCATCGCACTGTTCATGGCGCCTGCCACCGCCGCCGCACCGGCGAAAGTCGCCTCCCTCACGATCGAAACCTACTACGGCGATTGGCAGGGCACTGCGACCGCGATGAGCGAAACGGACGAGGACTTCCCGACCTCGAAGCGCGACATCGCCGTCTCCGTCAACAAGACGAACATCGGCGGCTTCTTGCTCTCCTGGTCGACGCTTCAGCGCCAAAAGGGCAACCCCAAGGCCCCGCTCGAAGTCTTGAAATCGACGACCGTCGAATTCGTCCCTGCGCTCGCGCCCAATACCTGGCGCGCCAAGGCCGACACCGATCCCTACACGGGCGGCATTCTTTATTGGGCGCGCCTCGACGGCCGCGGCCTCGTCGTCTCAAGCTTCACGATCAACGCCGACGGCCGCCCCGAGTACCAAACCTATGTCCGCCGCGTCGCCGGCAACGAAATGCGCCTCGAGTTCTCGAACGTAAACGACGGCAAATTCGTCCGCACGGTCAAAGGCAACCTACGTAAGATCAAAGCGCGCTAACGCGTGATGACATCAGGTGAGTGTGCTACCGCCCCCTCTGTGGGGCGGTCGAACTTTCGTAGCGCAGCGGAGAAGGTTCGGGTGGGGGGCCACGTCTGACGGGGTCCCCCACCCGATCCTTCTCGCCCTCACGGGCTCGAACGATCGACCGCCCCACAGAGGGGGCGGTTGTGTGCTGATCGTCACCGCAACGCAACCCGACCACGCTCTAAGGCTCGACCCGAACGAGCAGCGCCGTCGCGTCGTCGCTCTTCTTCATGCGCGGATAGCGCGCGCCTTCGGCGTCTTCGTCTTCGATGTGCCGCAGCTCGCGCGCCAGAATGCTAAGGCCCAGCGTCTGCGCCGTCGCGATTAGTTCGCGATCGCCGTAGCGCTTGTAGTCTTCGACCAGCGCATAGAACCCGTCCGTCACAAGCAACACGGTCGCCGGCCCGTCGAGCTTCAACGACGTCACCGTCGCATTCGCACCGACCGCCGGGTCCGGCCCCATCAGCCAAAACCCGCTCGCGGTGTTGACGGTATCGCGCGCCCGCCTGAGTTCCGGCAGCACCGTCGCGCGGATCGAGTCGATCCCCAGAGCCTCGCTCTTCCGCTGCGCGATCATCTTCGCGGCGAGCTTCGACTCGAACGCCGTGCGCGAGGGATTCGTACCGAAGTTATGGATCTCGTCGTCGTGCGTTTCGATGAGCACGCGGCTGTCCCCGACATAAGCGATGTTCAGATGCCCGTTCTCGACGCCGACCAGGCTGAGAGTCGCCCACGGCAACTCCCAGCGCGCCACCGGCGCACGCAGCCGTTCGGCCTCGAAGCGAGCGACGACGCCCTCGGCGGTGCGCGTGATGATCGCCCTGAGGTCCGACGCCGCGCCATGCTCGCGCAACAGCAAGTCGCGCGCGGCATGTGCGACCCAGGCCGCATCGCTTGCGCCCGGCATCAACGGCGTATCGCCCAACCCCGTCGCCCCATCGAGCACGAACGCGATCGAGCCCGTCGCGCCCAAAGCATCGTCGTTCTCTTTCCCCGGCGTGCCCGGGATGCTCAAGCCCTCGATGACCTGGATGTGCGGCATAGCGACGGCTCCTAAATCGTGGCCTGCACGACGGCTTTCAGACGCTCGGCGAGCGAGAACGGATCGTCGGTGAAGTCGCTGTCGATCCACCAGTCTTCGACCTCGCCCAACACTTTGCCGACGAGCGGTCCCTGCGGAACGCCCGCCGCCATGACGTCGGGACCTTTCAGCGGAAAGACGGGCCGCGTCCATGCGTCGGCGAGCGCGAGCAGCGTACGCCATTGCACTGTGTTAGACGCCTTGGTGTCCTCGGCCCACTTGAGCCGCACCCAGTCTTTGAAACGCGCGGCACCGTGGCGATAAAGCGCGCGCCGCACCTCGATGACGGACAAGTAAGACACGACCTTCACCGGTATCGACAGCATCCCGCTCAGCCGGTCGCGGTCGGCGTTCGACAGACGCCAGCGCTCCGACGCTTCGCGCGCCTGCGCTTCGTCGCCGACAAGCGCGCCGAGCCTCAGCAGCGCATCGGCCTGGAAGAAGCTGTCGGTATCTGCCTGGCAAAGCCGCTGAAAACGCTCGAAGTGATGTGCCCCCGGCAGCACGACGGACAACACGCCCGACGCCGCCATCGCGCGCATCACCGGCACCGGATCGTCGGCCGCCATCAGCCGCAGCATTTCCTTTTGGATGCGCTCGCCCGACAGCGTCGCGATCTGCGCCCGCGCGTCCGCGCAAGCGCGCAGACCCTCCGCATCGATCTCGCCCTGCCCGTACCAGGCGTGAAAACGAAACAGCCGGAGAATGCGCAAATAGTCTTCCGCGATCCGCCGCGACGCATCGCCGATGAAGCGCACGCGCCGCGCCCTCAAGTCCGCGATTCCGCCGACCATGTCGTGGACGTGGCCGTCCGCATCGGCGTAGAGCGCGTTCATGGTGAAGTCGCGCCGCTGCGCATCTTCGGCCCAGTCCTGGCTGAACGCGACCGTCGCACGCCGCCCGTCCGTCGACACGTCGCGCCGCAGCGTCGTGATTTCGTAGGGCGTCGACTCCGAGATCGCCGTCACCGTGCCATGCTCGAGGCCGGTCGCAACCGCGCGCAATCCTGCGGCCTCGATCCGCCGCGTCACCTCGTCGGGGGTGAGCGGCGTTGCGATGTCGACGTCTTCGACCGGCACGCCGAGGATCGCGTTGCGCACGCAGCCGCCGACGAAGCGCGCCGCCCCCCCGTCGCGCGTCAAGGCATCCATCACGGCGCGCGTCTTCAGCGCTGTGAGCCAAGGTTCGTTTCGGATTGAGGGGATGTCGGCCATGCCTCAGCCGTACAACCGCTCGTGAAGATTGATCAAGATGCCCGCCGTCGCGCCCCAGATGTAATGGCTGCCGAACGTCATCGCATAGTACCGCCGCTCGCGTCCCTGCCACATCGTCATTTGTTGCTGGTGGTTTTCCGGATCCATGAGGAACGCGAGCGGCACCTCGAACGCCTCCGCGACCTCCGATGCATCGATCCTGAGTTCGAATCCCTCGCGCACCAATCCGACGAACGGATGGATCGAGAAACCCGTCCCGGTCTCATACCGGTCGAGTTCGCCGCGCACCTCGACGAACGAGCGCGGCAAGCCGACCTCTTCCTCCGTCTCGCGCAGCGCCGCCTCGACGGCGTGACCGTCGTCATCGTTCAGCCGGCCGCCCGGAAAGCTCACCTGCCCCGCGTGGCGCGCAAGATGATCGGCGCGGCGCGTGAAGAGCACTTGCAGACCGGCCCGCCGCTCGATGATCGGGATCAGCACCGCGGCCGGCTTCAACACGCGCTGAGGCGCCAAAGTCTCGCGCCACGTCGGATCAAGATCGAAGTCGCCTCGCTTGCGCGCGACCCCGTCTTGCAACCTGTCGCGCAGGCGCGCCCGCAGATCGTCCTCGCTTCGTGCGGTCGCGATCGTCATGGATCGGGCGAACCGAGCGAAAAGAAAGTGCCGCCGCTCCACACGCCGAGTTCCCGTCCCGACACCGTCGCACGCTCCTCGGCCATGTTCACGAGTTCGTAGAACACGGGCCGCGCGATCCGCGCCTCGAGCCCGCCGCGCACATGCAGGTAAGGCCGCGGCTCGCGCTCGGTCCCGCGAAGGGCGACGCGCAAAGGGTGCTCCGCTCCCGCGGTCACCTGATCGCCGACATTGGTCATGAAGTTCAAAACTTGCTCGCGCCCAGAACCAACGGCATCGACGCGAACGGCGATGAACGGCGCGTCTTCGACGACGAGGCCGACCTTCTCGACCGGCGTGACAAGCACGTACTTTCCGTCGCCCTCGCGCCTTAGGATCGTCGAGAACAACCGCACCAAAGCGGGACGCCCGATCGGTGTCCCGAGATAAAACCACGTCCCGTCGGTCGCGATCCGCATGTCGAGGTCGCCGCAAAACGGCGGGTTCCATTTGTCCACCGGCGGCAACTTGCGCGTGCGGGCTTGGTCGGACTGGATTTCGGCAAGACCGCGCAGAAAATCGGGGGCAGGTTGGCCCCAATGCATCGGATCCTGTCCCGAATTGGACATGCCCGGTCCGTTCAACCGTTAACGCGCGCGATCAACATTCGTTGAGCATAGGAGACTGTGCCGTTCTGTCTATGGCCCGGGATTGGCTATAACCCGGCGAAGGACAGTGGCTTGCGCCGTGAAAAAGCCGCAAGCGGCAACGTAAATCCCTTTTCAATTTCACCCTGACGGGAATGGCTCTAGTGTCCAGCACCATGCACGCCCTCGACAATCCGGATTCCATCGTTCGCGAGGTCGAACACGCCGTTGCCCGCCTTGCCACGGCGCGCGAAGCGATCGGCCGCGTCATCTTCGGCCAGCGCGACGTGGTCGATCAGGTCCTGATCACAATGCTGGCCGGCGGCCACGGCCTGCTGGTCGGCGTCCCCGGCCTCGCCAAGACCCGTCTGGTGGAATCGCTCGGCGTCGTGCTCGGCATGGCGACAAAGCGCATCCAGTTCACCCCCGACCTCATGCCCGCCGACATCGTGGGCTCCGAAGTTCTGGAAGAAGGTGAAGCCGGCCGCCGTTCGTTCCGCTTCATCAAGGGCCCGGTCTTCGCCCAGCTTTTGATGGCCGACGAAATCAACCGCGCAAGCCCGCGCACGCAATCGGCGCTGCTGCAGGCGATGCAGGAGCACCACGTCACCGTCGCGGGCCAGCGTTACGACCTGCCCCACCCGTTCCACGTCTTGGCGACCCAGAACCCGTTGGAGCAGGAAGGCACGTATCCGCTGCCGGAAGCACAGCTCGACCGCTTCCTCCTGCAGGTCGACGTCGGTTATCCCGACCTCGAATCGGAAAGGCGCGTCCTGCTCGCCACGACCGGCGTCGCGGAAGAACAGCCGAAGGAAGTCATCCGCGCCCAGGACATGATGTTCTTCCAGCGTCTCGTGCGTGCGATCCCCGTCGGAGAAAAGGTGCTCGAAGCGATCCTGTCGCTCGTGCGCAGCGCGCGCCCCGATGCCGGCGCGGCCGACGACGTGAAGGCCCACATCGCCTGGGGGCCGAGCCCGCGCGCCAGCCAAGCATTCTCGCTCGCGGTCCGCGCCCGTGCGCTGATCGAAGGACGCTACGCGCCGTCGGTCGACGACGTCGTGGCGCTCGCGCGGCCGATCCTACAGCACAGAATGGCGTTGACGTTCGCCGCCCGCGCCGACGGCGTGACCATGTCGAACGTAATCGAACGCCTGACGCGGCCGTATTTGTAAGGCGCGCTGAAACGCGCCGGTGAACGAGGACTGATCCGGAAATGGCGAGTGCGGCGTCATCGCTCTTCGGCGCATGGGGATCATCCTCCAAGCGCGAAGAAGACGTGCGCACACAGGCCGAGCGCTTGGGCGCGCGCCTGCCGCCGTTGATGATCCACGCCGAGCGGGTCGCCGCGACTGTGGCCCAGGGCGAACACGGCCGCCGCCGCGTCGGCCAGGGCGATGCGTTCTGGCAGTTTCGCCGCTTCCGCCAAGAAGACACCTCGATGGCGATCGACTGGCGCCAGTCGGCAAAGTCTCAGCATCTCTTCGTGCGCGAGCGCGAGTGGGCCGCCGCCGCCAGCATCTGGATCTGGCGCGATGCCTCGGCCTCGATGCAGTACAAATCGCACGTCGCCACCTGCACCAAGGCTGAACGCGCGACCATCCTGGCGCTCGCCTTCGCCTCGCTGCTCGTGCGCGGCGGTGAGCGCGTCGGCGACCTGAACGATCCCCGCCCGCCGGCGTCCGGCAGACCCGGTTTGAACCGCTTCGCGCTGCAAATGACGTCGCAGTCTGCAGCAAAGCAAAGCCTGCCGCCGCTGATGCCGCTGCCGCGCTTTTCGCAGATCATCTTGATCAGTGACTGGCTGACGCCGATCGACGGCGTCATGAGCATCTTGCGCCACTACGGCGCGCTCGGCGTCCGCGGACATTTGATTCAGGTGCTCGACCCGGCCGAGGAAGACCTGCCGTTCGACGGCCGCACCGAATTCGAGGACATGGAGACGCAGTCGCGCTTCCTCGCCCGCCGCGCCGAGACGATGCGCGACGCCTACCGCGACCGCCTGTCGGCGTTGCGCACCGAGGTCGCGCAAGCCTGCCGCCGCCAGGACTGGACCTTCGCGAGTCACCGCACCGACCGGCCGCCGCAAGGCGCGCTGCTCGCGGCCTATGCGGCGCTCTCCGCCCACCGCCCCTTCGAGATGAGGTGACGGGTGACGTCGATCGGTCCGCTTGCGTTTGGAGCACCGTGGGTCCTGTTCGGGTTGATCGCGCTGCCCGTGATCTGGTGGCTCTTGCGCGTGACGCCGCCGGCCGCCAAGCGCGTGCGCTTCCCCGCGGTGCGTCTGTTGCTCGGCATTCCGCAATCGGAAGAAACGCCGGCGCACACGCCGCTCTGGCTTTTGCTGCTGCGCCTCGCCGTTGCCGGGCTCGTGATCTTGGCGCTCGCCGACCCTTACCTGAACCCGCAATCGGCAGGCTTGAAGTCGAGCCCGGTCGTCGTCGTGGTCGACAACGGTTGGGCGGCCGCCGCGCGCTGGGACGATCGTGTCGGTGCAATGCAGACGATGGCTGCCGAAGCCGAGCGCGACGGACGCCCGCTCGTCGTTCTGCCGACCGCGATGAGCGACGCCGTTGTCGAACTGAAATTGCTTTCCGGCGCCGAGGCGCAAGGCGCGGTCAAATCCGTCGCGCCGCAGCCGTTCGGTGTCGACCGCGCGAAGGCGTTGACGGCACTCAAACGCCTGAACCTCAAAGACAACCCCGACATCGTCTGGCTCACCGACAGCCTCGAAGACGGCAACGCGGCGGACTTCGCGCGCGCGCTGTCTGAAATCGGCGCCTTGCGCGTGCAGACCGACGACGCGCTGAACGCGGCGCTCGCGCTCACACCGCCGACCGCCGAGGGCAGCGCGCTCGTCTTCCGCGTCGTGCGGGGGAAAGAGGACGGCGACGTCAAAGGCACGTTGCGCGCGACGGGCACACAAGGCCGCTTCCTCGCCGCGCAGGACTTCACGCTGAAGGCGGGCGACACCTCGGCGGTCGTGAAGTTCGATCTCGCGACCGAACTGCGCAACGACCTGGCCCGCGTCGAGATCGCCGATCGCCAGTCCGCGGGCAGCGTCGTCTTGATTGACGAACGCTGGCGCCGCCGCCCTGTGGGCTTGGTCTCGGGTCAGACAGTCGACACGGCTCAGCCTTTGCTCTCCGATCTCTTCTATCTGAACCGCGCGCTGAGCCCCTACGCGGAGCTGCACAACGGCAAGATCGGCAACCTCGTCCGGTCGGGCCTCTCGGTGCTGATCCTCGCCGACGTCGGCCAGATCGTAGGCGAAGACAAAACCGCGGTTTC
>JAEUML010000039.1 GCA_016792785.1 Alphaproteobacteria bacterium | reverse complement strand
CGGTTTCCGCAGTTCACCGTCGATCTGGAAGCGAACGGCGAGACGCACACGGTTCACTTCGTCCATGTGAAGGGATCGGGGGCGAAGCGGCTTCCGCTGATCCTCACGCATGGGTGGCCGTCGACGTTTCGCGAGTTCTTGTATGTCGTTGAGCCTTTGGCGCGCGACGGGTTCGACGTCGTGGTGCCGTCGCTGGTCGGCTATGGGTTTTCATCGAAGCCGAAGACGCCGATCGGGCCTGCGGCGATGGCGGAACTTTGGCACCGGTTGATGCACGACGTGCTGGGTTATGAGCGCTACGCGGCTCAGGCTGGCGATTGGGGGAGCTTCGTCACGTCGCGGCTGGCGTTGCAGCATCCGGAGAGCGTGATCGCGATTCATCTGACGATGCTGCCGCTGCGCCCCGCTTTGAAGCATCCGTCGCAACCGCCGGTGACGGCTGAAGAAGCCGCGTGGATCGAGAAGATGAAGGCGTGGTGGGCTCGCGAAGAGGGCTATCGTTCGATCCAATCGACGAAGCCGATGGCGTTGGCGTTCGGATTGATGGATTCGCCGGTGGGGTTGGCGGGATGGCTTGCCGACAAGTATTGGCGGCTCGGCGATACGCGCAAGGATCATCCCTGTGAGGGGATGGAGGCGCGGTTTCCGATGCATACGATGTGCACGCAGCTGTCGCTCTATTGGTTTTCGGGGACGATCAATTCGGCGAATATGCTCTACAAAGCGGGGCCGGCGGAGCGCAGTGCTTTGCTCAAGCCCGGTGAACGCGTGAGCGTGCCGACCGCCTATTCCGACTATCCGATGGACGTGCTGCCGCCGACGCCACGGTCGTGGGGCGAGCGCGGCTACAACATTGTGCGCTGGCGCGAGATGAAGGCGGGCGGGCACTTCGCTGCGATGGAAGAGCCGGAGTTGTTCGTCGACGATGTGAGGGATTTCTTTAGCGAGTGTCGCTAGAAGAGCGGAAAGCGGGACCGGCGATAAGTCCAAATGATCGCGCAAAGCGCGGCCAACCACGCAGCTACGATCCAAGTGGTTGAGATTGCGTAGTCGGAACTCGTCGCAACGGATGGCGCGAAATCCTTTGCCATCATTCGACCATTTGCCTCAACGACGAGGCCTGCAACTCCAAAACTGAGGGCGTAGAGAAGCGGGGCCTCCGGTGTAAAGCCGCGACGAATGAGTGTGACGATGTAAGAAACTGCGATCACCGTGATCGTCGATGTTGTAGTGGTTCTGCTCAGCGCCACGTCCAGCGAGTCTGTTGGATAGTTCTCTATGACCGACCGGATGCCGAGCGCCGCTATCAGCATGCCTAGCGCCACGCCGACGACATGCACAACGAGTAAAGCGGTACGAATTGGCTTCTTCATGAACCGCTCATCCGGTCGTGTGTTATAGCTCGATCCGAGCGATGCGTGTTGTGACACATGCTACTGAGGTGTAACGCCACCCTTTCGAGCATCTCCACGCACGCTTGTTGGAGTCAGTAAGAGCGGGCGGGACGCCCGCGCTCCCAGGCTATGCCAACCCCACGCGGCCGATGGCGAGGTACTTGTCCCACCGCGTCTTGCGCAGGAGGTCGCTCGGCATGCCGTCGAGTTCGGTGAGGGCGAGGTCGATGGCGTCGCCGGTGCGTTCCATCGCGCCGTCGCGGGCGCGGTGGGCGCCGCCGACGGGTTCGGGGACGATCGAGTCGATGACGCGCAGCTGGAACAGATCCTGCGCCGTGATCTTCATCGCGGCGGCGGCGTCTTGGGCCTTGCCCGCCGACTTCCAGAGGATCGAGGAGCAGCCTTCGGGCGAGATCACCGAATAGACCGCGTGTTCGAGCATGATCACCTTGTCGGCGGTGGCAAGTGCCACGGCGCCGCCGGAGCCGCCTTCGCCGATGATCACGGAGACGATCGGCACGCTGAGCGTCAGGCAACGTTCGGTCGAGCGCGCGATTGCTTCGGCTTGGCCGCGTTCTTCCGCGCTCACCCCCGGATAGGCACCCGACGTGTCGACCAGCGTGATGACGGGGATGTTGAACTTCTCGGCTAGCGTCATCAGGCGGATCGCCTTGCGGTAGCCGTCGGGCATCGCCATGCCGAAATTGTGGCGCAGGCGGCTCTTCGTGTCGTTGCCCTTTTCGTGCCCGATCACCATGACGGGCCGGCCGCGGAAATTGCCGAGGCCGCCCAAGATCGCCTTGTCGTCGGCATAGGCGCGATCGCCGGCGAGCGGCGTGAAGTCCTGCAACAGCGCGTGGGTGTAATCGAGGAAGTGCGGGCGCTCAGGGTGGCGCGCGACCAACGTCTTCTGCCACGGCGTCAGCTTCGCGTAGGTCTCTTGCAGGAGCTGATGCGCCTTTTCCTCCAGGCGCGAGACTTCTTCGTCGATGGCGACGGGATGTTCGCCCTGCCCCGCCAGGCGGCGCAGTTCTTCAACCCGTCCTTCGAGGTCGGCGATCGGTTTTTCGAAATCGAGATATGTGGTCATCGCGCGGTGTTGCGGCTTCTGGGCGTGGGCAAAAGAGCTAAGCAGTCCAAGGCGTT
>JAEUML010000032.1 GCA_016792785.1 Alphaproteobacteria bacterium | reverse complement strand
AGCCACGCCGTGCTGGCCTGCGCCCGTCTCGGCGATGATGCGCGTCTTGCCCATGCGGCGGGCGAGCAAGATCTGTCCCATGCAGTTGTTGATCTTGTGCGCGCCGGTGTGATTGAGCTCGTCGCGCTTGAAGTAGATTTTCGGGCCGCCGAAATGGGCGGTCAGACGCTCGGCGAAATAGAGCGGCGAGGGGCGGCCGACATAGTGTTCGAGGAAGCTGTCGAGTTCGGCTTGAAAGCTCGGGTCATTCTTTGCCGCGTCGTAAGCCTTCTCCAAGTCGAGGATGAGCGGCATCAACGTTTCGGCGACGTAACGTCCGCCGAAGAGGCCGAAATGGCCCTTTGCATCGGGGCCTGTTTTGTAGGAGTTCGGCTTCGGCTGGCTCATCTCACTTCATACTTTCGGCGAAGGCGGCGCGGGCGCGTGCTGCAAAGCGCTCGATCAGCGCGGGGTCTTTTTGGCCGCGCGATTTCTCGACGCCGGAGGAAACGTCGACGCCGCGCGTGTGCGTCGTGCGGATCGCTTCGGCGACGTTGTCGGATGTGAGCCCGCCGGAGAGAAACCAGGGTTTCGTCCACGTCTCGTGGGCGATCAGGTTCCAGTCGAACGCGAGGCCGTTGCCGCCGGGTAGCGCGCCGGGCTTGGCGTCGAACAACAGCCAATCGGCCGTCTGTTCGTAGGAATAGGCGCGAGCCATATCCATCTTCGATTCGATCGAGACGGCCTTGATCACCGGGACTTTGAACATGTCGCGCACCGCGGCGACGCGCTTCGGCGACTCGTCGCCGTGCAGTTGCCACATCTGCGGGTGCATGCCGTCGGAGATCGCGCGCAGCGTCGTGTCGTCGGCGTCGACGGCGAGTGCGACCGAGCGCAAGCCGGGTGCGAGCGCCGCCAAGCGGCCGGCTTCGTCGGGGGCGACGTAGCGCGGGCTCTTGCGGAAGAAATTGAAACCCAAATGCGTTGCGCCGGCCCGCATGGCGGCGTCGACGGCTTCGGCCGTCTTGACGCCGCAGATTTTGATCCAGCCGCTCATGCCGCGGCAGGGAAAAGGTCGTCGCGGATGGCGCGCGCGGCGGCGGCGGGGTCGGCTGAACCCGTGATTGGGCGGCCGATGACGAGGACGTCGGCGCCCAGCGCGTGGCCTTCCTTCGGCGTCACCACGCGCTTCTGATCGCCCAACGCCGCGCCTGCGGGTCGGATGCCGGGAACGACGAGCATGAAGTCGCGTCCCAATTCTCGGCGCAGCATCTCGATCTCGTGCGCCGCGCAGACGACACCGTCGAGGCCGGAACCCTTTGCGAGTTTTGCGAGGCGCAGTACTTGTTCGGATGGTGAGCCCGTGACGCCGATCGCCGCGAGGTCGGTTTGGTCGAGGCTGGTCAGCACGGTGACGCCGATGACCTTCGGGCGCTTCGCACCGGCCGTCGCCGCTGCGTCGGCCGCGGCGCGCATCATCGCGGCGCCGCCTGCCGTGTGGACGTTGACGATCGAGACACCCAGCGGCAGCACCGCGCGGATGCCGCCTGCGACTGTGTTCGGGATGTCGTGTAGTTTCAGATCGGCGAAGACCGGCACGCCGAGCTCCGCGATCTTCGCGACGCCCTGTGGGCCGTTCGCGTTGAAGAACTCGAGCCCGATTTTCAGGCCGCCGACGAACGGCGCGACCGCGCGCGCCCAGGCGAGGGCTTGGGCGACGTCGGTTGTGTCGAGGGCGCAGAAGACGGGGTTTTTCGGGCTCATGCTGCGGCGCTTATAGGCAGGCAAACGGCGGGTGGCAACGGGTTGAGGAACGTGCCGGTTGCTGGCAGTTAAGGGCCTTCGAATTCGGGTCCAACGGAGATTGCCATGCGCCGCCTTTTCACAATGACCGCCGTGTTGGCGCTTGCCGCCGCGTGTTCGCCGGGGGAGGAGCAGAACAAGACCGCTGAAACGAAGACCGAGGCGGCGGCGCCGGCGGCCGCGATCGTGCCGGTGAAGACTGAGGCGCCCGCCGGCGTCTACAAGCTCGACAAGACGCATGCGAGTTTGATTTTCCGCGTGAATCACATCGGCTTTTCGAACTACACGGCGAACTTCTCGAGCCTCGACGCGGAGTTGCAGTTCGATCCGGCGAACCCGGAGAAGTCGAGCGTGACGGCGACGATCGATCCGCGCTCGCTCGTGCTCAATGCGCCGCCTGCAGGGTTTCTCGACGAGCTGTTGAATCCGAAGTGGCTCGACGCGGCGGGCCATCCGCAGATGACGTTCCGATCGACGAAGGTCGAACTCACCGGCGCGAATACCGCACGCATCACGGGCGACTTCACGATGAAGGGCGTCACGCTGCCGGTGACGCTCGAAGCGACGTTCAACGGCGGCTATGCGGGACACGCGTACGAGCCCCAGGCGCGTATCGGGTTTTCGGCACGCGGGACGCTTGCGCGCGCATCGTTCGGCGTGAAGGAAGGCGTGCCGCCGCCAGGCTCAACCATGGGCGTGAGCGACAACGTCGATTTCGTGATCGAGGCGGAATTCAGCGGGCCGCCGCTGGCGAATGCGCCTGCGCCGCTGCCGAACTGAACGCATGTGGTGGAATAAAGCGCGTCGTCCGACCGTTACGCCGTTCAAGCAGGGCGAGCCGAAGACGTTCGACACATTGCTTTGCGATGGCTATCGCATCGACGATGTGGTTTCGATGCGGGCGCTGCTCGACATTCTGAGCGAGAAGCGGGCGGCGCATCCCGGGATGCAGCTTCTCGCAACGCTCGATCACTTGCAGCAAGCGTTCTACACGTCCGGTCACACGATCGGCTTCCACGATTTGGACGAGACCGAAGGATACGACCTCTCCGGCGTCGATCCGTCCGCGTTCGAGGACGGAGAGCATCGCGGGTATCTCGGAACAAAGTCCGAGTTCTTCATTCGGCACAGCAATTTTCAGAAGCGCGCGACGGTGCGCTTTGAAGAGTTGCGCGGGAAGCTGTTCTGGAAGCCGACCGCGGATCGGCCGGATTTCTTCGCGGTCAATGCGAAGCCCGACGAAATCCTCGACAACACGATCTATGTGCAAGCCGTGCCGGTTGCGCGCCCCTGCGAGGCGCTGTGTGCGTTTCCGAACGGCTATTTCACCGACGATCTGACGCCGATGGAGAACTTCGCGGTCGCGCAGCGTTTCGAGGAGCGGTACGGGTACGCGCTGTTCGGCGTCGGCGCGTCGTATATCGGGTATCTCAAGAGCCGCGACCTCACGATCCCCGAAATGCGCGCGTTCGCCGACGACATTCTCTCCCTCTACCGCGATGCGGGCGATCCGTCGCTGCCAGCGCGCGTCGCCGCCGTGATCGGCGCGCAGCCGTTTGTGCTGCTCAATTTCAACGGAAGCTAAGCGCGCGACAGGTCGAGGGCGCGGCTTGTGGCGTGCGGCTTGACGATGATCGTTTGGGCGACTTCGACTTCGCGTTCGAGGCGGCGGATTTTGTCTTCTGCTTCGCGCAGTGTCTGGCGCACGGGGGCTTGGGCGAGCCAGGTGGACCAGCCGCCGAGGACGATGCCGATGAGGGCCGACCCTAAGATAATCCAATAGAGGCGCAGTTCGAGGACGATGGCGGGCGCCGCCGAATTGAACGGGTCGAGGCTGAAGGGCACGTCGTTGCGGTTTGCGACCGCGATCGTCGCGGTTGCGATCGCCAGCGCCCAGAAGAAGAGCGTGCGGAACAGGCTTGCCATAGATGGCCCTCCGAAGGGGACGGGAGCTTACTTCGCGTCGGTGTTCAGCCGGTCGCGGAGTTCTTTGCCGGTCTTGAAGAACGGGACGTGCTTGGGGGCGACGTGGACGCTTTCGCCGGTGCGCGGGTTGCGGCCGGTGCGCGCTGGCCGCGACTTCACGGAAAAAGCGCCGAAGCCGCGCAACTCGACGCGGTCGCCTTTTGCGAGGGCGGTTGCGATCTCGCCGAAGATGGTCGCCACGATCTTTTCGATGTCGCGCTGATAGAGGTGTGGGTTCTGCTCGGCGAGCTTTTGGACCAGTTCCGATTTGATCATCGACGGCCGTCCCTCAAGGTCATCGTCGGGCTTCTCGTCGGCCCGTTCGAAGCGGCGGATTTCCTAGGGTGAGGCTGCCAAGGGGTTTTTCCCGCGTCAAGGCGGAATTGGCCCCAAGCTCTTCTAGAATAAGGGATATTTCGTGCTGTGCCGTATGCCGGCGTCGCGTTTAGCTGACCCTTGGGGCAACACATAAAGACATAAATATCTCGTTATATGTTTCTTGCAGCTCGAACTTGAGGGTGGTAGGGACACCAGACAAGCGAGGGGCCGATGACCAAGCTGACCGTCAAAGAGATTTGGCGCTATCCGGTGAAGTCGATGCGCGGCGAGATGCTGGCCGAGGCTTCGGTCGGGTCCGGAGGCATCGTCGGCGATCGCATGTGGGTCGTGCGAGGGCCGGGCGGCGCGATGATTCCCGATCGCAAGAACGCGCTGGCGGCACTGCTCGATTGTGCCGCGCGGTTCGACGATGCAGCGGGTGCGGTCGAGATCACGTTGCCCGACGCGCGCACGATGATGCTGACGGACGCGACGAAGGACGCGGTGCGCGATGCGCTCGCAAAGCTTGTCGCGCCGCAGGAGATCACGTTGTGGCGGACGGGCCCTCTGCGGCCCGACGCGCCGGACGATGTCGATGCCGTTCAACTCGCCAAGGCGCTCCGCCGCGTATTTGCCTTCAGTCCGAACGACGCGACGTTTCCCGATTTTTCGGCCTATCCGCGCGAAGCGCTGCGGTCGACGATGCACTCGCTCACGCGCTATGAGCGGCGGTACGAAGCCAGCGACATCTTGGGCGTCGACTTCTTTCCAATGAACGTGCTGACCGAGGCAACGCTGCGTCACCTCGAGGCGACGATCACGCACGCGCCGATCGATCGGCGGCGCTTTCGGCCGAATGTGCTCGTCGCGGACGATGCGGGTTTGGCCGAGCCGTTGGAGCGCGCATGGGAAGGGCACGAGGTCGTCATTGGCGACGTGCGGCTCTTTTCGGTGCTGCGCTGCGTGCGTTGCGTGATGCCGTCGTTGGGCCAAGCGGGTGTCGGCGCCGCGATCGCGCGCGATCCGGTGTTCAATCCGGCGAACACGCGCGCAATGGCTTGCGTCGGGACGTATGCCAGCGTGCTGGGCGAGGGGCGTGTTGCGGTCGGCGATGTTGTGCGGACGCCCAGTTACTGACGATGAAAAGAAAAGGGCGGCCGTTGGCCGCCCTTTGGATTCGTAGGCTTGAGCGAAGACTACTCGCTCTTTTCCTGTTTCTTGCGAAGGGCCGCGCCGAGGATGTCGCCGAGCGAGGCGCCGGAGTCGGACGAGCCGTATTGGGCCACGGCCTCTTTCTCTTCGGCGATTTCGCGCGCCTTGATCGAGAGCGTGATCTTGCGGGCCGCCTTGTCGACGTTCGTCACCCGCGCGTCGACCTTGTCGCCGACCGAGTAGCGCTCGGGGCGCTGCTCGCTGCGTTCGCGCGACAGTTCGTTCTTGCGGATGAAGGCCTTCAACTCGCCGACCGACACTTCGAGGCCGCCGTCCGTGACTTCGGTGACCGTGCAGGTGACGATGTCGCCCTTCTTCACGGGGCCGAGGCTTTCCATCGGATCGCCGGACACCTGCTTGACGCCGAGCGCGATGCGCTCCTTGTCGGTGTCGATGTCGAGAACGATCGCCTTCACGCGGTCGCCCTTCTTGTACTTCTTGATCGCTTCTTCGCCGGGCTCGTTCCAGTCGAGATCGGAGAGATGCGCCATGCCGTCGATGTCGCCGTCGAGACCGATGAAGAGACCGAACTCCGTGATGTTCTTGATCTCGCCTTCGATCTGCGAACCGACCGGGTGCTTGTCGGAGAAGGAGTGCCACGGATTGTCCATGGTCTGCTTCAAGCCGAGGCTGATGCGGCGCTTGGCCGAGTCGACCTCGAGCACCATCACTTCGACTTCTTGGCTCGTCGAAATGATCTTGCCGGGGTGAACGTTTTTCTTCACCCACGACATTTCCGAAACGTGCACCAGGCCTTCGACGCCGGGTTCGAGTTCCACGAACGCGCCGTAGTCGGTGATGTTCGTGACGCGGCCCTTGAACTTCGCCTGGACCGGATATTTCGAGGCCACGCCTTCCCACGGATCGGCTTCGAGTTGCTTCATGCCGAGGGAGATGCGCTGCGTTTCCGGGTTCACTTTGATGACCTGGACCTTCACGTTCGCGCCGATCGAGAGAACCTCGCTCGGGTGATTGACGCGGCGCCAGGCGATGTCGGTCACGTGCAACAGACCGTCGACGCCGCCGAGATCCACGAACGCACCGTAGTCGGTGATGTTCTTGACCACGCCGTCGATGACTTGGCCTTCCTTGAGGTTGGCGACGAGTTCGTTGCGCTGTTCGGCGCGACTTTCCTCAAGGACTGCACGGCGCGAGACGACGATATTGCCGCGGCGCTTGTCCATCTTGAGGATGTGGAAGGGCTCTTGCTTGTTCATCAAGGGGCCCGCATCGCGCACGGGGCGGATGTCGACTTGTGATCCCGGCAAGAATGCGACGGCGCCGTCGAGGTCGACGGTGAAGCCGCCTTTGACGCGGCCGAAGATGATGCCGGTCACGCGCTGCTTGTCCTCGAACGCGCGTTCGAGCTTCGTCCAGGATTCCTCGCGGCGCGCCTTGTCGCGGCTGAGGATCGCTTCGCCCATCGCGTTCTCGACACGATCGAGGAAGACCTCGACGTTGTCGCCGACGGCGATCTTGTTGGGCTGGCCCGGCAGGCCGAATTCTTTGAGCGGGATTTTGCCTTCGGTTTTCAGACCGACGTCGATGATCGCGTATTCCTTTTCGATCGCGATCACTTTGCCCTTGACGACGTTGCCTTCGTCGAGCGCGTTGGTCTTGAAGCTTTCTTCGAGAAGCGCCGCGAAGTCGTCGCGGGAGGGATTCATCACTTGCGTGGTACGGGTTGCGGCAGCGGAACGTGCCATTTGATCTCCAAAGTCACTGCGTGTGCCGACCAGCGCTTCGATGCGCCGGCGGTCTTGGCTTTTTCACGAGCGTCGCGGGGTTAGGCAGCGTTCAAAAAAGCCCGGCTTCAAAAACAAAAAAGCGCTTCTGAGGGCCCCACCTCAAAGCGCGTGCACCCATCACGGTTGCAAGCCCGCGCGGACGATTTCGAGCGCCCGGGCGACGGCGGCTTCTATATCCAAATGGGTGGTGTCCAGCAAGTGCGCGTCGGCCGCTTGGCGGAGGGGTGCGACGGTGCGGCCCATGTCACGGGCGTCGCGGGTTTTGATGTCGATGAGGACTTGCTCTTCCGTGCGGGCGGACCCTTGGGCCTGCAACTCCAAAAAGCGGCGGCGGGCGCGGATTTCCGCCGTTGCGGTGACGTAGAGCTTCACGGAGGCGTCGGGGCAGATGACGGTGCCGATGTCGCGCCCATCGAGCACGGCGCCTTTGCCGCCGGGCGGGTGGGCCGCGAAGTTGCGCTGAAAGTCGAGCAAGGCGTCGCGGACCTCTTGGATGGCCGCGACCTTCGAGGCGGCGCCGCCGGTCTTGTCGGATTTGAGCGCGGGGTCTTCGAGCAGCGAGAGGTCGAGCGCCTGAACGCCGCGGATGGCGGCTGCCGGGTCGGCCGGGTCCTCGCCGCGCTTGAGCACGCCCAGGCCCACCGCGCGATAGAGGCGGCCGGTGTCGAGATGCGCGAAGCCCAATGCCTGCGCAATGCGGCGGCCGAGCGTGCCTTTGCCGGAGGCGGCGGGACCGTCGATGGCGATGACGGGGAGGTTGGTCATCGGCGCGCGTCTCGAAAGGGAGAAGAGGATTCACGCGAAGATGCGAAGGCGCGAAGGTTTTGGTGTGTGGTGAGAGACGCTTGTGCGCGCGATTTGGTTGAGTGGCGCTTCGCGCGGAAGAAAAAGGTTCGACGCCCGCACTGAGAAACTACCGCCCCCTCTGTGGGGCGGTCGATCGTTCGAGCCCGCAAGGGCGCGAAGGATCGGGTGGGGGGCGCTGCGCCGCCGCTGCCCCCCACCCGAACCTTCTGCGCTCCGCTACGAAGGTTCGACCGCCCCACAGAGGGGGCGGTAGGTTTCTTTGTCGCTTTGTCGCTCATCTGTTCGGCCTCACGAAGTCGGCGCCGAGGTTTTGCATCATGGGGGCGAAGGTTGGGAAGCTCGTCGCGACGAAGCTGGTGT
>JAEUML010000027.1 GCA_016792785.1 Alphaproteobacteria bacterium | reverse complement strand
CAAAAGCACCATCATCATGTTCGAGACGAGGACCGCCTTTTGGGCGGGCGTCATGTCGGTGATGCCTTCGGCGTGGAAGCGGTCGAGCGCCATCTTGACCATGCCGATTGCGCCGTCGACCATTTTTTCGCGCGCCTGGATCAGCGCTTCGGCTTGCTGGCGGCGCAGCATGATGGAGGCGATCTCCGGCGCGTAGGCCAGATGCGTGATGCGCATCTCGAGGATTTCGAGGCCCGCGACGTTGATCGAGCGTTGCAGCGATTCCTTGAGCAGGTCCGAGACCGCGCCGGTGTTGCCGCGCAGCGAGACGTGCTCGTCCTTCTTTTCGTCATAAGGGTGCGTCGAGACGACGTCGCGCAGCGCCATCTCGCACTGCGTCTTGATGTAACTTTCGAAGTCGTCGACGTCGAAAGCGGCCTGCGCCGTGTCCTTGACCAGCCAGCCGACGACGGCGGCGACGTCGATCGGGTTGCCGACCTTGTCGTTCACTTTCAGCGTCGGCGTCGTGAAGTTGCGCACGCGCAGGCTGATCTTCTGCTTGGCGTAGAACGGGTTCACCCAGTGGAAGCCTTCGCGCCGGACGGTGCCGATGTAGCGGCCGAAGAGCGTGAGCACCGCGGACTCGTTCGGCTTCAGGACGAGGAAACCGACTGACAGGAACACGGCCAAGACGATGATCGGTACGCCGACGATCGGGATGCGGACGAGCAGGATGCCGGCCACGAACATGACCAGAAGCACGGCGAGCATCAGCCAGCCGGAGGCCGTGTTCGAGATCAGGTTCTCCTTCGAGGGGAGGGCAAGTTTGGCTTCGGACATGCGCGTCTCCTTCGCATGACGGTTTTGTGGCCCCGGAATCGGGCCTAGGGTGTCTCCACTATATGGGGCCGTTAGCCATCGTGCGGGAGGGGCGATTTTCGCTGCCGGGTTGCGTGAATCGGCCAGCGGATGCCGTTCGTTTCACGAGAATGTGGGGCATCCGAGGTTGCAGTGTGCGATTCGCCGCGTGTACCGTCTCTCCCCATGTGGGCAAACGGGTTGCTGGGCTGGCGGAAGGCGGTGCGCGGATCGCGCGCCACCGCGCTCGTTTGCTTGCTGCTTGTCGCCTTTGTGGCGCAGTCGGCGGTCACGCGGGGGCATTTCCATCTGGGGCTCTCGGGTGGCGGTGTGCAATTGGCCTCCGTCGATGCTTGTGACGCCCAATCCGACAAAGCGCCGCTGCGCCACGACGAGTCCCACTGCCCGTTGTGGCATGCGGCGGGGGTCTCCGGCGCTGCGGTCGCGCCGTCGGCGCCTGCTATCTTCGTTCCCCTCACCGTCGTCGATATCGCGTCGACGGATTTGCGCGCCATCTTTCCTGAGCGCTACGCCGCCGCGTGGCGAAGCCGGGCGCCTCCTTCTCTCTGACACAAGTGCGACGTGACGTCCGGTGACGTGGTGCGCCAACGCGCGACCGCCACCGTCTGTTAGCCATCAGTGTTCGTGTCAGGGGTTTTTCGTATGTCCATTCGTTTCAAGAGCCGGCTTGCGCTCGGGTCCGCGGTGCTCGCGCTCAGCGCCGCGCCGGTGATCGCGCAGAGCCAGAACCAAACTTCGACGTCTTCGGACGGTGTCGAGAAGGTGATCGTCACCGCTTCGCCGCTCGCCAAGAATCGCGATCAGTTCGCGACCTTGGTCGGCACCGCCGACCGCGACGATCTTGCGCGTGAGGGCGGTCTCAACATCGCCGACGCGCTGACGCAGATACCGGGCGTCAATTCCACGAGCTTTGCAGTCGGGGCCGGGCGCCCCGTGATCCGCGGCTTCGACGCGAGCCGTGTGCGCGTGCTGGAGAACGGGCTCGGCAGTTTCGACGTGTCGGACTTGAGCCCCGATCACGGGGTGCCGATCGATCCGCTCGCGTTGCAGAGGATCGAAATCGTGCGCGGACCGGCGACGCTGCGCTACGGAAGTCAAGCGATTGGCGGCGTGGTCAACGCGCTCAACAACCGCATTCCCTCGGCCTTGGGCTCGAAGCCCTTTTCCGGCGAGGTGCACTTCGCGGGCGGCCGCGTGGACAGTTCTTCCGAGATCGCGCTGCTTGCGGACGGCCACTTCGGGAACTTCGCGTGGCATCTCGACGGCCTGAAGCAGGATCGCGACGACTACGACATTCCGATCGCGCCGGGCGTCATGACGAACACCGCGGCCGACGGGCTCGGCTATTCGGCGGGCGGTTCGTTCGTCGGCTCCCAAGGCCATATTGGCGGGGCGTATGTGCGATTCGAGTCCGAGTACGGCATCCCCGCGGAAGACGCGTTCATCGACATGGAGCAGGACAAGGGCCTGTTCGCGGCCGAGTGGCGCGATCCGTTCTTGGGCTTCACGGCGTTTCGCGTGAATGCGGGCGTTTCGGACTACAAGCACGACGAAGTCGTCGAGGGCGAAGGCGTGGCGTCGACCTTCCTCGACGAGCAATACGAAATGCGGAGCGAACTCGTGCACGGGGCGCTGGGGCCCTTCTCGGGTGCGGCGCTGGGTGTGCAGGTGCAACGGCGTGACTTTTCCGCGCTGGGCGAGGGCGAGGATTTCCTGGCGCCCACGACGACGGACTCGTTCGGCCTCTACGGCTTCGTCGAAGCGCCGCTGGGCGAGCGGCTGACGCTGGAGCTTGGGGCGCGCTACGAGACCACAGAGGTCGAGGGCACGCCGATCAGCGACGTGTTCACGAACCGGGCGTTCGAACCGGTGAGTGCGAGCGGCGGCCTTGTTTTCAAGGCGAGTGAGGACCTCACGTTCGGTCTTTCGGCGGTCTATGCCGAACGTGCGCCGAACCAGGTCGAGCTTTACGCGCGCGGGCCGCATGAGGCGACCGGGACGTTCGAAATCGGCGATCCGGCGATCGACATCGAAAAGGCGCTGAACCTCGAAGCGAATGCGCGGTTGAGCTTGCCGCGCGTGACGGCCGAACTCACGTTCTTCCACACGGATTTCGAAGGCTTCGTGTTCGGCAACCTGACGGGCAATTCCTACGACGAAGACGGGAACTTCTTTCCCGACGACAGTGCGGACTTCCTGGAACTGCTGTATGTGCAGCGCGACGCTACGTTCATGGGCGGCGAATTCCATGCGGCGGTGCTGTTGGGTGCGATCGAGCACGGCGAGTTCAATCTGGACCTGACCGCCGATGTCGTCGAGGCGGAGTTCGACGGTGGGGGCAACGTGCCGCGCATCCCGCCCGTGCGCTTGGGCGGGGGCGTGCGTTTCGAGGGGCCGATCGTCGACGCCTATGTCCGCGTGCAGCATGCGTTCGACCAAGACGACGTGGCGGCGAACGAGACGCCGACGGACGGCTACACGCGCCTCGACGCAGGATTGACGTGGCATGCGGCCAAGCGGCCTGACGGTACCGAAATCAACCTCAGCCTGATCGGACGCAATCTGACGGATGAGGAGATCCGCAATCACGTCGCGTTCAACAAGGACGAGGTCGTCATGCCCGGCCGCGACGTGCGCGTGGTGCTCAGCATGAAGTACTGATCCGGGCACGGGCGCTGCAAGACAGGTCGTCTGAGGCAGCGCCGGCGGCGGAACGTGTTCCATGCCGGCACAAGACATGAGGCCGGCATGGTTAAGCGGGTGATCGCAATCGGGCTCGGCGCGGTGGCCGGGATCACGTTGTGGTACGCGGTTCAATGGCTGCGCGCGCCGGCGGATGCGGATACGGACGCGGTCAGCATCGAGAACTGCGTGCGTGATGCCTATGTCGATTGCGTGGACTTCGCGCCCGACAGTGCGCCGCAACCCTGCAAGGACTGGCTGACCGGCGACGCGGATGCGGCGCTGCTGTCGCAATGTCTGCACGGCGCGCGGCGCGAGCGCGACGCCGTTCGTATCGAGAATTTTCAACGCGCGCAGCGTATCGCCGCGTCGAGCTGAGGTTCAGAATTTCACCGAGACGCCCGCTTGCACCAGGCGCGGGGCGCCGGGCAGGATGCCTCGCGTTTGGTCGACGATGTAGACCTCGTCGAAGACGTTCTTCACCGTGACGTAGGCCGTGAGCGGCGTGTCGGGGATGTTTACGTTCAGCGTCGCGTTCCAGACGAGCGCGCTTCCGATCAGGCCGCGCTGGCCGTCGGGCTGCAGGTCGATCGTTTCGAGGTCGTCGCTGAACATGTCGTCCGTGTACTGCGCTTCAACCTCGGCGGAGACGATACCTTTCCAGTCGTAGCCGACGGACGCCGACCACACCCATTCCGGCGCGTAGGGCAGGCGGTTGCCGGTCACGCGTTCGCATGTCGGTCCCGGCGTGGGCGGAACGAGGCCCGCGCAGTTCTTGCCCGGTACTGTCGAGAAGCGCGTGCCCTCGAAAGACGCATCCGACAGATACGTGACGGCGGTGCGGAAATAGATGTCGTCTTGCGTGAGCAAGCCCGCTTCGCGTGCCGAGCCGCGGATCAGAAGCTCCGCGCCTTGATGCAGGGTTTCGCCCGCGCTCGTCAGTGTGGCGCCGACGCCGCCGGCGACGCTTGCCGGAATGATCTGGTTTTCGAAATCCATGCGGAAATAGGCGACATCGGCGAAGAGGCCCTGGGCGATGTCTCCGCGCACGCCGAACTCCCAATTGACGCTCTCTTCCTCGGCAAGGTCGACGGTTGCGCCACTGGCGTTGTTGATGATGTCTTCGACGCGCGGGGGCGAGAAGCCTTTGTGCACGCCGGCATAGACGACGGCTTTGTCGGAGAGTTCGTAGATGAGCCCCAAGCCCGGGATCGCGACATCGAGTTCGGTTTCGCCGCCGGCGCCGGCCAAGAAGTTGAAGCGTTCGAACTCGATGTGCTCGAAACGGAGGCCGGGTTCGACGAGGACGCCGCCAAAGTCGAATTGCGTCGTGACGAAACCCGAAGCGGCGCGGATCTTGCGATCGTTGTTCTCCTTCACGCCTGCGTTCGCGCCCGTGCCGTAGAATCGCGACGTCGGCGTGTCGCCGTTCCACTGGCGGCGGTGCTGATCTTCAACGTGATAGCGAAGGCCGGTTTCGGTTTGGGCCGGCACGCCGAACAAGGTGTGAGCGACGCTGAGGCGCGTTTCGAGGCCGACCGTCAGATAGTCGCGCAAGCGGCCTTCGTTGCCGCAGGTGGTGTTCAGGTTCGCGAGGCTGACGCACGATGGATCAGTGGAATCGTTCGGGCGCTGGCCGGAATTCGAGGATTGGCGCCACCAATCGCGGGTGAAGTATGAACTGTAGAGCGTCGTCTTCAAGCTGAGGTCGTCGTCGAAGAACCAGCCGTGGCTTAGCGATGCGTCGTAGCGTTCGGCGTCGAAGCGGTCGTTCGCGAACGGGTTCGCGTAGGGGTTTGCGAAGAACTCGTCGCGCCGCAAACCCGAATAGGTGATCTGGCTGTCTTCTTCGTAACGACTGAGGCGGGCGGTCAGTGTTTGGTCCGCTGCAATGTCCCATTCGGCTTTGATGGCGACGTCGTTCAGGCGCAGATGTTGGTTCTCGCGCGCGCCGTCGCTTTCCTTCGACTGTGCGTGCGCCAGGAAGCGGCCGCCCAAGAACGGTCCACCGAGCGAGCCGTCGAGTTCGAAGTAGCCGCGGTTGCCGGCCGCGATCGTCGCGCGGCCGCCGAACGCTTCCGGTGCGCGCGGCGTGATGTAATTGATGACGCCGCCGACCGTGTGGGGTCCGAAGCGGACTTGCGCCGCGCCCTTCAGCACCTCGATGCGGTCATAGCGCTCGACCGGCGGGTGGAAGTAGGTGGCGTTGTCGCCGTAGGGTGCGAAGGAAAGCGGGATACCGTCTTCGAGCAGCAGCACTTTGCTCGACCGCGTGGGGCTCAAACCGCGCAGGCCGATGTTCGGGCGCATGCCCATACCCTCTTCGTCGCGCGGGAAGGCGCCGGGGACCCAGCGCAGCGCCTCGTTGACGGTGAAAACGCGCGCGCGTTCCAGTTCGTCGCCCTCGATCGTCGC
Organism: Alphaproteobacteria bacterium; assembly: GCA_016792785.1. Lineage (GTDB taxonomy): Bacteria > Pseudomonadota > Alphaproteobacteria > Micropepsales > Micropepsaceae > SZUA-430. The sequence goes on along the minus strand of JAEUML010000027.1, from coordinate 3,565 downwards.
GCCCGAGCCCGGGATGCGCAGCAGGTTCGGGCGCTTGCCGATGACGACGACGTCCGCTTCGCGGCGGCGGGGTGTGATGTCGACCTTGGCGGGTTCCTCGGCCTTGGGCTGCGTTTCGGCGCGCGGCGCGGTCTCGTCGGCGGATGCCGCGGTCGCCGCGCATGCGAAAACCAGAAGTGCCCCCACCACGCGCATGGCCAATTCCTGTTAATGCGAATTATTCTCAATTGCAATAACAGGCGGCGCGCGGGCGTGTCAACGCGCGCGGCCCACGCGCGTTGCGACAGGTCGCCCCGGGATCAGATGCAGACTTGGGCCAGCGGCGGCATGCCGTTGAAGGCGATCGACGAGTAGGTCGTCGTGTAGGCGCCGGTCGACAGAATCAGGATCCTGTCGCCCGCTTTCAGCGCAGCGGGCAAGCGGTAGTCGGTCTTCTCGTAGAGGATGTCGGCGCTGTCGCAGGTGGGGCCTGCGAGCACGACGGGCACGGTTTCGCCGCCGTCGTGCGGGGTGATGAGGCGGTACTTGATCGCCTCGTCCATCGTCTCGGCGAGGCCGTGGAACTTGCCCACGTCGAGATAGACCCATCGGCGTTCGTCCGCGCCGCCCTTGTGCGCGACAAGGACGACTTCGCTCGCGATCACGCCAGCGTCGCCCACGATGTAGCGGCCGGGCTCGACGATGAGTTCGGGCTGGGCACCCTTGTAGTGGCGCTTCAGCGCGCCGCGGATCGCCTGACCGTAGGAAATGATCGGCGGGACGTCGCGGTGATAGCGCGAGGGGAAGCCGCCGCCGACATTGATCATGCGCAGATGCACGCCGCGCGCGGCGACGGCGGCGAACAGGGCGGAGGCTTGTGCGATCGCTTTGTCGAACTGGGCGAGATCGGTCTGCTGCGAGCCGACGTGGAAGGAGAGGCCGTAAGGGTCGAGGCCGAGTTCCTTGGCGCGGACGAGCAGGTCGGCCGCCATCGCCATTTCGCAGCCGAATTTGCGCGAAAGCGGCCACTCGGCGCCCGAGCAATCGACGAGGATGCGGCAGAAGACCTTTGCGCCCGGCGCGCTCTGGCTCAGCTTGATAAGCTCCGCCTCGCTGTCGAACGCGAAGAGGCGCACGCCGCGGTCGTAAGCCGCCGCGATATCCTTCTGCTTCTTGATCGTGTTGCCGAACGACAGGCGCTCGGGCTCCACGCCGTGGGCGAGGCACAGGTCGATTTCGCCGAGGCTTGCGGTGTCGAAATTCGCGCCGAGCTTGGCCAGGCGCTTCACGACCTCGTCGGCTGGGTTCGCTTTGACGGCGTAGAAGACGCTGGCTTCAGGAAGCGCGCGCACGAGGTCGACGTAGTTGTGCTCGACGAGTTCCACGTCGACGATCAGGCAGGGCGTCTGCACGCTCGCCGTTTCGAGATAGCGCGCGATTCGGGGCGGCAGGCCGCCGCGTTCGGCGGGGAGGTCCGCCTTGCGCGCAACCTCGCGAAGGCGCGTCAGCGCCTTTGCCGGACGGTCGTCGGTGACGTCTTGTGAATCGAAATGACGCTTGCGGGCTTTCACGCCCCGGTCGGTCAGCATCGTCAACACCCTTAATGACCCGGCTTCAAACCGGCGCGATCAAAAAGGACGCTTCCGTCGTTGCATAAACCACCAAGGGCCAGCGGCACGTGCGTTACGCGTCGTTAGGAGGGTCGCATGTAATGGTTCACGAACCGTGTTGCAAGAGTTTGTTTACGAACATCACCAATGCGGTTGCGCTTCTCCCTCCGGGAGAAGCTGTCACGCCGAAGGCGTGACTGATGAGGGGACGCGGCGCAGCGGCGAATCAGTTTGCGTTCTGCACCGGAGGCCCTCATCCGTCACGCCGCACTGATGTGCGGCGCGCCACCTTCTCCCAGAGGGAGAAGGGCAAGCTTCTGTCAGCGCCGAACACGACCGCGTTTGAAGGCTGGTTTTGCGCCGCGTTGGCGCATCGGTGAGCCTGCTTTGCCGCCTTCGAGGAGTTCGAAGCGCAGGCCGCCGGTGAGCGGTGTGGCTTCCTCCAGACGCACGCGCACCTTGTCCCCGAGTCTGAAGGTCAGGCCGCTGTTCTCGCCGACGAGGGCGTGGGCGCGTTCGTCGTGGTGGAAGAATTCGCGGCCGAGCGAGCGCACGGGGACGAGGCCGTCGGCGCCGGTTTCGGCGAGGCGGATGAAGAGGCCGAAGCGGGTGACGCCGGAGATTTTCCCTGCGAACTCCGCGCCGACGCGGTCGGACATGAAGGCCGCGATGTAGCGGTCGGTCGAATCGCGCTCGGCGGCCATGGCGCGGCGTTCAGCCGCCGAAATGTCTTGGGCGTTGCGCTCCAGGCGGTCGATCTCGCCGTCCGTCAGACCGCCTTGGCCGAGCTTGAACGCCCGCACAAGTGCGCGGTGGACGATCAGGTCGGCGTAGCGGCGGATCGGCGAGGTGAAATGGGCGTAGCGGTGCAGCGCCAGGCCGAAGTGGCCGATATTGTCGGGGCTGTATTCGGCCTGTGACTGCGAGCGCAGCATGATCACGTTGATCAGGTCGGCGTTCGGCGTGTTGCGCGCGCCGTCGAGAATGCGGTTCAGCATGCTCGTCGTGACCGTCTGACCCTTCGGCAGATTGATGTTCATGGTGCCGAGGAATTCGCTCAAGGCGTGGAGTTTTTCCTCCGACGGCGGGGCGTGGATGCGGAAGACGAGCGGCGTGCGCTTGGCCTCCAGCGCTTCGGCCGCCGCGACGTTCGCTTGGATCATGAATTCTTCGATCAGGCGATGGGCGTCATAGCGTTCGCGCAGCGCAATCGATTTTACGCGGCCTTGCGCGTCGAGCTCGATCTTGTGCTCGGGCAAGTCGAGGTCGATCGGATTGCGCTTGTCGCGCGCCTTCGTCATCGCGCGGTAGCAGGCTTCGAGCGGTTTCAGAATGGGGCCAAGCAGCGGGCCGGTCTTGTCGTTCGGGTGGCCGTCGAGAGCGTCTTGCACCTCGTTGTAGGAGAGGCGCGCGGCCGAGCGCATCAGCGCGCGTTCGAAGCGATGGCTCTTCACGCGCCCGCCGGCATCGATGGTCAGATGGCAGGCGATGATCGCGCGGTCGACCTTTTCCTTCAGTGAGCAGAGATCGGCGGAGAGATGCTCCGGCAGCATCGGCACGACGCGGTCGGGGAAATAGCACGAGTTGCCGCGCTTCAACGCCTCGCGGTCGAGCGCCGAGTTCGGACGGACGTAGTAGGACACGTCGGCGATCGCGACGATCGCTTTGAAGCCGCCTTTGTTCGCAGGGTCGGCGTCGGGTTCGGCCCAGACGGCGTCATCGTGGTCGCGTGCGTCGGGCGGGTCGATTGTCACGAGCGGGACTTTGCGCAGATCGACGCGGCCGTCTTCGAGCTTTGCGGGCTTTGCGCGTTCGGCCTCGTCGACGACGGTTTGCGGGAAGTGGTCGGGAATGCCGTGCGCATGGATCGCGATCAGGCTGACCGTCTTCGGTTCCGACATGCGGCCGATGCGTTCGCGCACGCGGGCTTTCGGTTGGCCGAGCGCGCGGCCGGACAACGGTTCGACGACGACGAG
>JAEUML010000022.1 GCA_016792785.1 Alphaproteobacteria bacterium | reverse complement strand
GAGCGCTCGAAACAGATTTTCCCAAACGCCGCGCTCTGCCCAGCGCACGAAGCGGTTGTAAATCGTCGTCGGCGGGCCGTACTCCGGCGGGCAATCGCACCAGCGGCAGCCGCTTTTCAAAACATGAATGATGCCGCTGATTACACGACGGTCATCCACGCGATCTTTCCCGCGCACATCGGTCGGCAAATGCGGCTGAATTCTCAACCACTGCGCGTCGCTGAGCCAGAACAAATTCCTGCGCACGATACCGACCTTTCGCTGGAACGAATCAAATCGGTATCTTACTGTTGCGCAGTCAAAATTATTGAGTTCTCACCCTAGATCGCTTGCGCGATCAAGCTACGCTAACGTCCGGGATGACAGTTGTTGCTCAGATGTCGGCGACCAGCGCGGGGCGCGTTGGCAATTGCTTCAGTAGCGCGACGAGTTCGCCCTTCGCTTGTGCGTTCGCGCGCTGGTGGCGTTCGGCGAGGATCAACTCGTTTTTCATCGTGTGTTCGAAGCCGACGAGTTCGGTGACGCGGATCTTGTAGCCGTGCGCTTCGAGATAGAGGCCGCGGATGACGTTCGTGAGATTGCTCGCAAATTCGCGGCGCTGGATCGGGTGGCGCCAGAGTTGGTGCAGCGGGTGGCGGGCGGCGCCGTCGAGCAGGCGCGCGACTTCGGCTTGGCAGCAGGGCACGAGTGCGACCACGCGCGCGTCGTGGCGGAGCGCGAAGCGGATCGCGTCGTCGGTGGCGGTGTCGCAGGCGTGGAGTGCGGTCACCATGTCGATTTTACCGTCGACGGTCACGGTGTCGATCGCGCCTTCGACGAAGCGCATGCGGTCGAAGGCGCTTTGTTCGGCGAGCCTCTTCGCGCCTTCCATCAGTGCGCCGCGCGCTTCGACGGCGATGACTTCTCCCCTGCCCTTCGGTCCGAACACGAGGTCGTAGAGGATGAAGCCGAGATAGGATTTTCCGGCGCCGAGGTCGGCGAGGCGGGGCGATTCCTTTTCTTCGAACAGGCGGTCGAGCGCGGGGCGGAGCAGCTGCACGAGGTGCAGGACCTGCTTCAGCTTGCGGCGCGAATCGGCGTTCAGCGCGCCGTCGCGGGTGAGGATGTGGAGCGCCTTCAGAAGCTCGACCGATTGGCCGGGCCAGAGGTCCTTCAGGTCTTCTTGTTTTTGCGGTTTGCGCGACATGCCCCACATTGTCATGGTCGGCGAAGGCCGACCACCCACGACTTCTTGTTGTTCCGCGGCAGAAAGTCGTGGGTGGTCCGCCTCCGCGGACCATGACACACTGCCTCTGATTTGCGGAAGGTTGGCGATGAAACTGACGCGGCGGCAGGCTGTGGTTGCGGGTGGTGCGTTGTTGACGCTGGGCGTTGCGCGCGCGGCGGAGGACGAGGGCGGCGTCGGCGGGGTGGCCGACATCGTCAACGTCGCTTGGGGGACGGTGGCGCCCGAGCCGCGGGAAGAGATCGAGTTCGAAGACGACGTCTATATGAACGAGTTGATCGAGACGGACGATGAGAGTGCGGTCGAGATCAAGTTCTCCGACGGGTCGAAGTTGACGGTCGGTGAGAACGCGAAGGTTGTCATCGACGCCTACGTTTACAGTCCGGGCGGTGAGAGTTCGCAGGCGATTACGTTGACCAAGGGGGCGTTCCGGTTTCTCTCAGGCTCCATTCCGAAGGAGAAGGTTTCGATCAAGACGCCGACGGTGACGATCGGCATTCGCGGGACGGAGTTGGTCTTCGACGTCGCGGACGACGGCGAGACGGAGATGTCGACGGTCGCGGGCGAAGCGGACGCGACCGATGGCAGCGGCGAGACGTTGACGGTGGCGGCGGACGAGTCCGTGCTCATCGGGCCGGACCGGCGCTTTCGCGGGCGCGTGCGCAAGTTCCGCCACAAATCGCGCTCGCTTGCTGTCGCCGAAGGGCTTGAAGGTGCGCGCCGGCGCTGGCGCATCCGCAAGGTGCGGAAGCGCCGCGTGGTTCGCCGCCGCCGGCGGCGCAACAACTAGGCCGGAAAGGCGCGAAAAAGCGGGCATTTTGCCGCTCGACAGGGCGGAGCGATGCGGGTATTCCCTCGCCCTCTCATGACCGACCTCAGCCACATCCGCAACTTTTCCATCGTCGCCCATATCGATCACGGCAAGTCGACGCTTGCCGACCGCCTGATCGAGTTTTGCGGCGCGTTGGAGGCGCGCGAGATGAAGGCGCAGGTGCTCGATTCCATGGACATCGAGCGCGAGCGCGGGATCACGATCAAGGCGCAAACCGTGCGCCTGAACTATCCGGCGAAGGACGGGAAGACGTATCTCTTGAACCTGATGGACACGCCGGGACACGTCGACTTCGCGTATGAGGTGTCGCGGTGCCTCGCCGCGTGCGAGGGCGCGCTGCTCGTCGTCGACGCGAGCCAGGGCGTGGAAGCGCAGACGCTCGCCAACGTCTATCAGGCGATCGACGCCGGGCTCGAGATCGTGCCCGTCTTGAACAAGATCGACCTGCCCGCGGCCGAGCCGGAGCGCATCAAGCAGCAGATCGAAGACGTGATCGGGATCGACGCGTCGGAGGCGGTGCTGATCTCGGCAAAGACCGGGGTCGGGATCGGCGACGTTCTGGAAGCGGTGGTCAAGCGCCTGCCCGCGCCCAAGGGCGAGATCGCGAAGCCATTGAAGGCGCTGCTGATCGACAGCTGGTACGATGCTTATCTCGGCGTCGTCGTGCTGTTCCGCGTCGTCGACGGGGAGATCAAGAAGGGTCAGAAGATCCGCATGATGGCGACGAACGCCGTCTATGAGGTCGATCGCGTCGGCATCTTCAATCCGAAGCGCATGGCGGTCGACAAGCTTGGGCCCGGCGAGGTGGGTTTCTTGACCGCCGCGATCAAGCAGGTCGCCGACACGAAGATCGGTGACACGATCACGGACGAGCGCAAGGGCACGGAGGCGCCGCTGCCCGGGTTCAAGCCGGCGCAGCAGGTGGTGTTCTGCGGTCTCTTTCCGGTCGACGCGGCGGACTTCGAGGAATTGCGCGAGGCGATCCAGAAGCTGGCGCTCAACGATGCGAGCTTTTCCTACGAGACGGAAACGTCGGCGGCGCTGGGCTTCGGCTTTCGCTGCGGGTTCTTAGGGCTCTTGCATCTCGACATCATCCGCGAGCGGCTGGAGCGCGAGTTCAACCTCGAACTCATCACGACGGCGCCGTCGGTGATTTATCGCATTCACCTGACGAACGGCGAGATGATCGAGCTGCACAATCCGGCCGACATGCCGGATGTCGTGCGCATCGAGAAGATCGAAGAGCCGTGGATCCGCGCCACGATTTTGACGCCGGACGAATATCTGGGTTCGGTCTTGAAACTCTGCGAGGACCGGCGCGGGCGGCAGGTGGACCTGACCTATGCCGGCAACCGCGCGCTGGTGAAATACGATCTGCCGCTCAACGAAGTGGTGTTCGATTTCTACGACCGTCTGAAATCGGTGAGCCGCGGCTATGCGAGCTTCGACTATCACATCGAAGGCTACGAGGACGGCGACCTGGTCAAGATGTCGATCCTGGTCAACGCCGAGCCGGTGGACGCGCTTTCCATGATCGTGAACCGGCAGCGCGCGGAGATGCGCGGGCGCGTGATGTGCGAGAAGCTGAAGGATCTGATCCCGCAGCACCTGTTCCAGATTCCGATCCAAGCCGCGATCGGCGGCAAGGTGATCGCGCGCGAAACGATCCGCGCGCTGCGCAAGGACGTGACCGCGAAGTGCTATGGCGGCGATATCAGCCGCAAGCGCAAGCTTCTGGACAAGCAGAAGGAAGGCAAGAAGAAGATGCGGGAGTTCGGCTCGGTCGAAATCCCTCAAGAAGCCTTCATCGCGGCGCTCAAGATGGACGAGAATTGAGACCGACAGCCAGCCACCTCACGGCGTGTTGATCGCAGGCAGTGAAATCCCCTCAAGCGCGTGGCATTGCCCCGCCGCTATGCTCCCGCTCCGGACGGCGGAAGGGGGACGCATATGAGCAACGGCACAACCAGGCGCGAGTTTGCGCGGGCTGCGGCGGCGTTTGGTGCGGCGTTGGCGCTGGGGCATGGCGCTGCGGTTGCGGGGGCACCATGGCGCGAACGGCGCGATCTCTATCCGCAAGGCGTCGCCTCGGGCGATCCGCAAGCCGACAGCGTGATCTTGTGGACCCGCCGCGCGCCTGAGCACCCAAGCGCGAGCTACAAGCTGACCGTCGAAGTCGCGCCCACGCCCGCGTTCGCGACCATCGTCGCGCGCGGCGAAGCGAGCGTCGGCGCGGACACCGACTGGACCTGCCGCTTCCTCGCCGCGGGTCTGAAGCCCGGCCAAGAATATTGGTACCGCTTCACCGACGAGCAGGGGAACGGCAGCCGCATCGGCCGTACACTGACCGCGCCCGCCGAACACGATCCGCGCCCTGTGCGCTTTGCCTTCGTCAGCTGCCAGGACGTGACGCAAGGCGCCTGCAACGCCTATCGCCGCATGATCTTCGAGGACGAGCGCCGCGTGCCGGCCGAACGCCTGCTTTTCGTCCTGCATCTCGGCGACTTCATCTACGAGATGGTCTGGTATCCGGAAGACAGCCCCGGCGGCGTGCAGCGCGGCCGGCGTTTGCGCGACATCGTGCGCTATCCGAACGGCGAGAAGATGGGCGCGTTCCACGTGCCGACGACGCTCGCCGACTATCGCGCCTGCTACAAAGGCTATCTCACAGACCCCGACCTGCAGGACGCCCGCGCGCGCTTTCCGTTCGTGCCCGTCTGGGACAATCACGAATTCTCCTGGCAGGCCTTTCAAAGCCAGCAGGTGTTCAACGGCGAAGTGCGACCGGCGCAAAGGTTGAAGGTCGCGGCCAATCAAGCCTGGTTCGAGTATCAGCCGGCACGCGTGGTGAAAGCCGGCGACGCAAGTCTCGATCGCTTCACGCCGCCGGCCGTCAACGATGCGCCTTTGACGCGGCTCGATGAACGCGGCCTGGGGCTTGAGCCCAACAACCTCGCCGCCATCCACTCGCTGCGCGTCCATCGCGCGTTGCGCTTCGGTCGGAACGCGGAACTCATCATCACCGACAACCGCTCCTTCATGTCGCCGCCGACGAACGGGGAAGGCTTCGATATGGGGAAGGGCTTTCCCTATATGTTTCCGGAAGAGGTCAACGACACGCTCGACGCCGCCCGCGCCGCGAACAACGGCCATCCGCCCGCGACCATCCGCTTCGACGGCAAGGACGTGCCGAATCCGACGAAGAACGATCCGCCGTCAAGCTATCTGGGCGTCGCGCAGAAGAAGTGGTTCCTCGATCGCCTGACGCAATCGAACGCGCCATGGAAGATTTGGGGCCACTCCTTCGGCACGCTCAGCGGGCGCACCGACCCTTTGAATCTGCCGCCGGGGCTTGCGGGGCGGACATGGCCGGGCGCGGGCTACGCACAGATCAACGGCGGCGGCTTCGTCGTCGATCATGCGGAAATCTGCGACGCCGTGCGCGACCGTGGCATCACGGGCTTCGCCATCGTCGCCGGCGACAGGCATTCGTTCTGGGCGGGCCGCGTATCGAAGGCGTTGCCGCCGCAAAAATTCGAGCCGGTGGGCGTCGAATTCATCACCGGCTCGATCTCGGCCCAGGGCCTCTTCGAAGTGACCGAACTCGGGATGAAGAAAGAGCACCCGCTGCGCGCGATTTACCTCCACGATCTAGGCAACGGCCGCGTCGCGCCTTCGATGAACATGACGGTGCTGCACGGCGTGCGCGCGAGCCTCGAGCTTGCGAAGACGGGCGATAAGGCGAAAGCGCGCGCGCTCTCGAACGGCGACGTCGCGCCGCATCTGGCCTTCGCCGATTTCGGTGGCCACGGCTATGCGACCGTGCGCGTCACCGGCGCCGATCTCGAAACCGAATTCGTCTGCGTCCCCCGCCCGCTTGAGCGCAACACCGCGCCCGACGGCGGCCCGCTCGCCTATCGCGTGGCGCACAAGGTGAACCGCTGGCGGCCTGGCGAGGTGCCGCAGTTGCAGCAGCGGGTTCTTGAGGGGGAGCCGCCGCTGGCGACATAGGCGGGGGAGCGCCGCAGAATAGCCACATGAAATCAACAGCTTGGGGAAGCGCGTTGACTTTGGCCGCCCTCCGCTCGCACGATCTGCAGGCGAGCGAGGGGCTCGACCTTTAGCTTCGGTGGAGCGATCCCATGCTTCTGAAATTGTTGGCACAGACTTGGCGCAGCGTCGTGAGCGTCATCATCGCATGGACGCTCATCATCTTCTCGCTGCTCTACTACCCTGAGGCTTTGGCCTTCGTCATCGACAGCGCACGCGGCACGCGTCAGTGGCTCCTGGATCTTGTGGGCGCCAGGGGCAGCGATACCGTCGACATTCTCGCCGGCGCCATCATCACCGATCACACGGTGACGATGGCCTTCATGTTTCTATTTGCCCGTATCGTCGTGCTGACAGCGATCCTCTACATCATCGGGCAAATTTACTTTGCAATGACCGGACGCGAGCCAGCCTTCGCCCATCATTAGAGCGTTTTCCGGTTTCGAGAATCGAAGGGATTCCCAAGGCGGGCTCGGAGGAGGATTCTGATCTGCGGGGGTGGTTGATTCGCGGGAGCCCCTCGCACGTATTCTTTGGATTTGCGCGAACGTGTTGTTGAAGCCGTCGAGGAGGGCTCGTCGGCCCGCGGCGCTGCCGCTCATTTTAAATACGGGGACATGATACATATTCCCCCAATGCTTGACTCCACTGCCTCATGATCTATCTTTGTTCGAGCTATTATCAAGCCGAGCCCCGCATGGCGCGCCTCGCCCGCATCGTCGTTCCTGGTCTTGCGCACCACGTGACGCAACGCGGCAACCGCCGTGAGCCGATCTTCTTCGAAGGGGGCGATTAGGACGTCTACCCTCGGCTGTTTACGTGCTGCTCGGCGTCAATGGTGGATGAGAATTGGCCGGGCGCTCGCATACACTATCGCAGGGTGCCGGCTTCGCGGTTTCGCCGAAGCTCGCCGCGAGATCGGTCAAGTAAGCGTTGATCGTGCCGTCGTAGCCCATGAGGTATTTTGCGACGATGCGGAAGGGCGGGCTTTCGACCCAGCCGCTTTCGGTCACCGTAACTTCAGCGCCCGCGCCTTCAGCCGTGACGACGATCGTCCACGTGCCGCCGAACAACTGCTCGTCGACGATGCGGCGCACGAGGCGCGACGGGGGCACGGA
>JAEUML010000017.1 GCA_016792785.1 Alphaproteobacteria bacterium | reverse complement strand
AACAAGAGCGTCGAGATGATCGAAGTCGGACCGGCGCATACGGGCGGCGACGTGCTCGTGCACGTGCCGGCGGACAAGACCGTGTTCACGGGCGACATACTTTTCATCGAGGGCACGCCGATCATGTGGGCGGGGCCAGTGGGCAACTGGATCGCCGCGTGCGACGCGATTCTGAAACTCGACTGCGAGACGATCGTGCCGGGCCATGGGCCCGTCACCGACAAGCGCGGTGTGAAAGCCGTACAGAACTATCTTGGCTATATCCGCGACGAGGCGCGCAAGCGGTACGACGCGGGGCTTTCAGCGCGCGACGCGGCGCATGACATCGCGCTCGGCGACTTTGATTCCTGGGGCGATGCGGAGCGCATCGCCGTTAACGTGGCCACGCTCTATCGCGAGTTTTCCGGCGATCAGACGCCGCCCAATCCGGCAGAACTGTTCGCGCTGATGGGCGAGATTTGGAAGAAGCGCCGCAAGTAGTTCTTGTTTCGTTCGGGCGACGTAGTTAAGGTTTCGCCCTTGTCGATCAGGCGCGGCGGTCCGATCTGTGCTCTTCCACGTACTGGTAGGGCGCATGGGCGCGTTCAGGGGATTCTATGGCGGAAGGTCAACGCGAGCTCTTGGACCGGTTGAAGATCAACCGGGACGAGGAAGAAGACGAAAGCGGCGGCAATCGCTGGCTGATCGTCGGCTTCATGGCGGCCTGCGCGCTCGTCGCCGTCGGCGCGATCTATTTCTTCTGGCCGAAGAGTGAGGAGCAGCTGGCGGCGGCGGAACCCCCGCCCGCGACGACCGGAACCGCGGCGACCGCGCCCACGATCGGCAGCGGCGGCGTGCTGTCGGCCTCCGGCTATGTGACTGCGCGGCGGCTTGCGACCGTGTCGGCCGAGATCACCGGGCGCATCGCCGAAGTGCTGATCGAAGAAGGCATGTCGGTGAAGGCGGACCAAGTGCTCGCGCGGCTCGACACGACGCTCGCCAAGACCGAGGTCGGCATCGCAGAGGGCAATTTGCGCTCGGCGCGCGGCGCGCTCGACGCCGCGGTCGCCGACAATGCGGAGGCGCAGCGCGCGCTCGTGCGCGTGCAGGGCGTCAAGGCGCGGGAGTTCGCGAGCACCGCCGACCTGACGCGCGCGCAAGCCGCGGCCGATTCGGCGGCGGCGCGGTTGGTGCAGGCGCAAGGCAATCTGCGCTCAGCCGAACAGAATTCGGCGCGCGCGAAGGCGCTGCTCGACAAGCACGAGATCCGCGCGCCGTTCGCCGGCATGGTGACGACGAAGGACGCGCAACCCGGCGAAATCGTTTCGCCGTCGGCCGCAGGCGGCGGCTTCACGCGCACGGGCGTATGCACGATCGTCGACATGAACTCGCTTGAGGTGGAGGTCGAGGTCAACGAGGCGTTCATCAGCCGCGTGAAGCCGAACCAGCGCGCGAGCGCGACGCTGGACGCTTATCCCGAGTGGGAGATCCCGGCGAGGGTCGCCGCGATCATTCCGACTGCAAACCGCGACAAGGCCACCGTCAAGGTGCGCGTCGCAATCGAGACCGGCGATCCACGCATCTTACCCGAGATGGCCGCGAAGGTTTTGTTCTTCGACGACGAAAAGAAGGCCGCTGCGCCCTCCCCCACCGCGACGGCCACGCCCCCACAAGGAACCCCTCCGCAATGAGCGCACCGCTGATCCTGTTGAAAGGCGTCACCAAGAGCTACACGCGCGGCAAGCAGACCGTTCCGATCTTCGAGCGGCTCGACATGACGATCCCGACACAAGACTTTGTCGCGATCATGGGGCCGTCGGGGTCGGGCAAGACGACGCTGCTCAACCTGCTCGGCGGGATCGACAAGCCCTCCGGCGGCGAGATCGTGTTCGACGGCAAGCGGATGGACAATCTCGACGAAAGCCGGCTTGCGGGGTTTCGCGCCGGGAATGTCGGCTTCATTTTCCAATTCTACAATCTGATGCCGATGCTGACAGCTTCGCAGAATGTGGAGCTGCCGCTGCTGCTGACGAAGCTCGGGCCGAAGGCGCGTGGGGATCGCGTGAAGACGGCGCTTGAGATCGTGGGGCTCTCGGACCGCGCGCGACATAAACCGTCGGAACTTTCCGGCGGCCAGCAGCAGCGCGTCGCGATCGCACGCGCGATCGTCTCGGATCCGAAACTTCTGCTGTGCGACGAGCCGACCGGCGACCTCGACCGCGAGACGGCGGGCGAGATTCTCTCGATGCTGCAGACGCTCAACCGCGACCTCGGCAAGACAATCGTGATGGTGACGCACGATCCTGAAGCGGCCCGCTTCGCCAAGCGCACGCTGCATCTCGACAAGGGCCACTTCAGCGAGAAGGACCTTGCGGCATGACGCTGATCGACCTCGTCCGCAAGAATCTGTTCCGCAAGCGGTTGCGCACGATCCTGACGCTTGTCGCGATTTTCGTGGCGTTCGTGATCTTCGGCGTGCTCGCCACGTTCCAGAATGCGATCAACGCCGGCGTCGAAGTGGCGGGCGCCGACCGGCTGATCACCGTCAACCGTATCAACTTCACGCTGCCGATGCCGCTCGCCTATGCGACGCGCGTGGCGGCGGTGCCGGGCGTCGCCCGGGTCGCGCACGCGGAATGGTTCGGCGGCTACTTTCAGGAACCGCGCAACTTCCTGGTCGCGTTCGCGGTGGACCCAAAGAACTATCTCGACATCTACCCCGAATACATCGTGCCGCCGGCGCAGCGGGAGGCGTTCTTGCGCGACAAGACGAGCATTCTCGTCGGCAAGAGTGTCGCCGAACAATTCGGCTGGAAGGCCGGCGACCGGCTGCCGCTGAAGAGCAACATCTACACGCAGAAGAACGGGTCGGACACCTGGGACTTCACGATAGCGGGCATTGTCGCGGGCAACGAGGCGCGCGTCGATACGAGCTTCGTGATGTTCCACTATCAGTATCTGGCCGACACGCGCAGCTTCGGCGACGGCACGACCGGGTGGATGATCTTGAAGACCACCGACGCGAAAGAGAATGCGCGGGTGATGCGCGAGGTCGACGCCTTGTTCGCGAACTCCGCGTTCGAGACGGAGACCAAGACCGAGCAGGCGTTCAACAAGGCGTTCGCCGAGCAGCTCGGCGATCTTGGCTTCATCGTCACGATGATCGTGGGCGCCGCGTTTGCGACCATTCTGCTCATCGTCGGCAACACGATGATGCTGACCGTGCGCGAGCGGACGAACGAAATCGCCGTGATGAAGACGATCGGGTTCACGACGCAGCGCATCTTCGGGCTCGTGCTCGGCGAATCCATGCTGCTCGCGCTGATCGGCGGGCTGCTCGGCATCGCGTTTGCGTGGCTGATCAGCTTTGCGATGGCCGGGCCGCTCAGCCGGTTCGGGCCGATCGCGTTCTCGTGGGATACGGCGGCGACCGCGTTCGTTCTGATGGCCGTGCTCGGCCTGTTGACCGGGCTTATTCCCGCGATCCGCGCGATGAACACCGACATCGTGACCGCGCTCGGAAGGAAATAGCGATGGGACGCACGCTCACGCAGATCGGGACCGTGACCGCAATGAACCTGCGCTCGCTGCCGCAGCGCAAGTGGACGTCGCTTGCCACCGTCGTCGCCATCGCGCTCGTCACCGGCGTCCTGCTCGCCTTCCTCGCGATGGCGAACGGGTTTCAGGCGACGGTCGCCGGCACCGGCGCAAGCGACGTGATGATCGCGATGCGCAAGGGGAGCGAGAGCGAGATCAACTCGACCTTGATGCGCGAGCAGGTGCTGCTGTTGCAGGAAGCGCCGGGTCTGGCCAAGGCTTCGGACGGCAAGCCGCTGATGTCGCCGGAACTCTACGTGATCGTCGACGGAATCAAGAAGTCGTCGGGACTGAAGGCGAACCTGCCGTTGCGGGGCCTCGGTCCGCTGGCGAACGAGGTGCGGCGCGGCATCACGATCGTGAGCGGGCGCATGTTCCAGCCCGGCACGAACGAGCTCGTCGTCGGACGCGCGGTGTCGAAGCAGTTCCGCGGGTTCGAGCTCGGCGCGAAGATGCGGCTGGCGTCGCAGAACTGGGTCGTGGTGGGCGAGTTCGACGCGGGCGGCACGGTGTTCGAGTCCGAGATTTGGGCGGACGTCGCGGTGCTGCAAGGCCTTTATCAGCGCGGCAGCACGGTGCAGACCGTGCGGGCGCGAATGACCGATCCCGCGAATCTCGAGAAAATTCGTGCGTTTTCCGAGGCCGATCCGCGGTTGAAGCTCGACGTCAAGTCCGAGAAGGATTTCTACGCGGGGCAGAGCCGGAACATCGGCGACCTTATTCTCTACCTCGGCTGGCCGCTGGCGATCGCGATGTCGTTCGGGGCGCTGGCCGGTGCGCTGAATACGATGTTCGCCTCCGTCGACGCGCGGACGCGCGAGATTGCAACGCTGAGGGCGATCGGCTTTCGCGGCACGCCCGCGTTCATCGGCACGATGGTGGAGAGCCTGATCCTTGCCGCAATTGGCGGCCTCGTCGGGGCGGTCGGCACCTATCTCCTGTTCGACGGACTGAGTGCGGCGACGCTCGGCGGCAACTTCACGCAGGTCGTGTTCTCGCTGAAGCTCTCCTGGTCGCTGGTGCTGCAGGGGTTGATCCTGGCGCTCGTCATCGGCGTCGCCGGCGGCGTCTTCCCCGCCTGGCGCGCGGCGCGCGTGCCGTTGCTCGCCGCGTTCAAGGAGCAGTGATCAGAGCGTCTTCGCGTACTGGATGAAGCCGGTGCTATCGGCGATGCGGTCGTAGAGTTTGCGCGCGGTCGCGTTCGTTTCGTGCGTCAGCCAATAGACGCGCCCGCCGCCGGCTGCCTTCGTCACGTGATAGACGTGTTCGATGAGGGCGCGGCCCATGCCGGTGCCGCGGGTGTCGCCGTCAACGTAGAGATCTTGCAGGTAACAGGTCGGACCGTCGCGCCAGCCGTGGCGGTGCAGGATGATGTGGACGAGGCCTTTGGCCTTGCCCTCGTGTTCCGCGATGTAGGCGAACATCGGTTCGGCGGCATCGAGGAACCGCGCGAATGTTAGGTCGTATTGCGCCTTCGGCAGCGTCGTTTCGTAGAAATCCAGATAGCCCTTCCACAGTCGGTCCCAGCCGGCGCGGTCGGCGGTTGTGAGAGGGCGCACAGTGACGGCGCCGTGGCTGCGCGCGGCGGTGAATGCCCTAGCGTCAAGACCCATGAGCGGCTGCATCCGAACTGCCCTCTCTCTCGTAGTTCTGGTATGGCACGCTATCCCAAACCACACGCGGCCGTCATGTCATGCTGACGCTCTACGAACACCCGCTGAGCCCTTACGCGCAGAAGTGCAAGATCGCGCTGCTGGAGAAGGGCGTGCCGTTCCAGTTGAAAATGCCCGCCGCGATCGGATCTGGTCAGGTCGATGCCGAATTCTTGAAGGCCTCACCCCGCGGCGAAGTACCGGCTTTGGTCGACGGCGACTTCGCGGTGTTCGATTCGACCGTAATCCTGGAATACATCGAAGATGCCTACCCTTCGCCCGCGCTGTTGCCGCGCGATCCCAAACTGCGCGCCAAGGCGCGCATGATCGAAGACGCGATGGACACGCTCTACGAGCCGATCAATTGGGGATTGGGAGAGCTGCGTTATTTCAAGCGCGCCGAGGGCGAACGCGCGCGGGTGATCGAGGCGCGGGCCGCCGCACAGGCGCGCGATTTCTTCGGCTGGCTCGAACGGCAGCTCGGCGACCAAGAGTGGTTCTGCGGCGTATTCGGGTGGGCGGACCTTTCCGTCATTCCCTACATCAATGGATCGACGGGCCTCGGTGTCGGGCCTGAAGCGTCGTCGAAGCTCGGACAGTGGCAGGCGCGCGCGAATGCGCGGACGTCGATCGCGCAGACCGCGCAACAAGCGATCGACTCCGTCCGCGGTATGGCGCTCGTCGGGCGCGCTTTGCGGCAAGGGCATTTCAAGCGCGAGTATCGCGATCACCGGCTGGAGTGGATGATCCGCTCGGGCGGGCTCGACGTCGTGCTCGAAGGGATCAAGGCCGATACCATCCGTTTCTCGAACGAATTCAAGTGAGGGTTCCATGACCAGCGAGATCATCTTTCATCACTATTGGACGTCGCCGTTCTCGGAGAAGGTGCGCGTCGTGTTCGGCATGAAGGGGCTTTCGTGGCGCTCCGTCGAAATTCCGAACATGATGCCGAAGCCCGATCTGATGCCGCTGACCGGCGGGTATCGCAAGACGCCGGTGATGCAGATCGGCGCCGACATCTATTGCGATACGCAACTCATCATCCGCGAGTTGGAGCGGCGCGTCCCCTCGCCCGCCGTCATTCCGCACGCGGGGCTTTCGTTCGCGCTGGCGTTCTGGTCGGACCGGCCGTTCTTTCAGGCGACGGTGCCGCTGATCTTCGGCGAGATCGGGCCGATGATCCCGGAGGCGTTCAAAAAAGACCGCGAGGCGATGTTTCCTGACCGGCCGTTCAACTACGAGATGATGAAGGCCGCCGTTCCCGCGTTCAAAGACCAATGGCGCGCGCATGCCGACTTCATCAACGCGCAGCTGAAAGACGGGCGGGAGTTCCTGCACGGCGACAAGCCGACCGTCGACGATGCGCACTGCCATATGAACGTGTGGTTCCTGCGCTCGTTCTTCGCGCCGACGGCGGAGGCGTTGCTGAAGGAGTTTCCGTGGGTGACGGCGTGGGCCGAGCGCGTGAAGGCGCTGGGGCACGGCACGTACACGCAGATGGACTCGAAGGAGGCACTCGGTATCGCGAAGGCTGCGACGTCTTCTGCGGTGGCGCGCGTGGACGAGCACGATCCGAACGGGCGCGCGCAGGGTGCGCGCGTCAGCGTGATGGCGGACGACTATGGCCGCGATCCGGTCGTGGGCGAACTCGTCTTCTCGACCGCGCAGGAGATCGCGATCAAGCGGTACGATCCCGCGGTCGGCGATGTTGTCGTGCATTTCCCGCGCGCGGGATTCCTGGTCATGCCGGCTTGAGGAGCGAACCCCATGAACGTCGCTGAAACGGTTCCGGTCGTCGTCGATACGCCGAGCGGCAAGCTTGAGGGCGCGCGCAAGGGCGGTGTCTGCCTCTTCAAGGGCATTCCGTTCGCGGCCGCGCGGCGCTGGCATGCGCCGGAGCGGGTGGCGCCGTGGGCGGGCGTCAGGTCGGCGCGCGCCGCGGGACCGGTGGCGCCACAGAATCCGACACCGCTTGAAGGTTTGATCGGCGGTGCGGGCAAGACGGTGCAGGCCGAGGATTGCCTGTCGCTTAACGTGTTCACGCCGGCGTGCGACGGCGCGAAGCGGCCGGTGATGGTTTGGATTCACGGCGGCGCGTTCGTCACGGGCGCGGGCAGTCTCGGGCTCTACAACGGGCGCGCGTTGGTTTCGGCCGGTGACGTGGTCGTCGTGACGATCAACTACCGGCTCGGCAGTCTGGGATTCTTGCGGCTTGCGGACGTTACGCGCGGGCGCATTCCCTCGACGGGCAGCGAAGGCATCGCCGATCAGATCGCGGCGCTGGAGTGGGTGCGCGACAACATCGGCTCGTTCGGCGGCGATCCCTCCAACGTCACGATCTTCGGCGAGAGCGCGGGGGGCATGAGCGTCGTTGCGCTGCTCGCGAGCCCGAGGGCGCGCGGCCTGTTTCACAAGGCGATCTGCCAGAGCGGCGGCGGGCACATCGCGCACAGCGCGGAGCACGCGAACCGGATCGCCGAGGTGTTCTTGAAGCACTTGGGCGCCGGCGCGAACGATCTCGAGCGCGCGCCGACCGAGGCGTTGCTGAAGGCGCAATTCGATCTCTTGACCGAAGTCGATGCGCAGCACGATCCCCACAAACTGGGTGCGATGGCGTTTCAGCCGGTGATCGACGGCGACGTGCTGCCGTTGAAACCGATCGACGCGGTGCGCGGCGGGTCGGCGAAAGCCGTTGCGCTGATTGCGGGGACGACGACGGAGGAATGGAAACTCTGGACGGCGCTCGATCCGAAGTTTCATGCGATGGATGAGGCGAAGCTCGAGCGTTGGGCCACGCGCATGTTCGGCGAGGCGGCGCCGGCGCTGCTCGCGGCGGACCCGTACGGCACGCCTTATGAGCGTTACGTGTCGATGCAGACGGACCGCGCGTTTCGAGAACCGACGCTGCGGTTGTTGGCAGCGCAGGGGAGCGAAGCCCCGGTCTACGAATACGTGTTCGACTGGCGGTCGCCCGCGATGGGCGGTGCATTCGGCGCTTGCCACGCGTTGGAACTGGGTTTTGTGTTCGGGTCGTACAGCCTTGCCGGCGCGGACAAGTTCTTCGGCTCAGGGCCTGAGGCCGATGCGATCAATCGCGCGATGATGGCGGCCTGGACTTCGTTCGCGCGGACCGGCG
>JAEUML010000343.1 GCA_016792785.1 Alphaproteobacteria bacterium | reverse complement strand
GTCGCGCGGACCGAGTCGTGCTCGATCGCGGAGACGATCAGGCGCGTGACGCGCTCTCCGGCGGAGGCGGCTGCCTGAATTGCGCCACGGAGGGCGAGCGCGTTCGCTTCGGTCCCTCCGCCAGTGAAGACGACTTCGTCGGCCTCTGCGCCCGTTGCGGCCGCGACTTGCCGGCGTGCCTTCTCCACGATCGCACGTGCGGCGCGTCCTTCGGCGTGAACGGAGAGTGCGTTCCCCGGACGATCAAGCGCAGCCGCCATCGCAGCCCGCGCCTCAGGGCGCAGGGGAGACGTCGCATTGTGGTCCAAGTAGACGCGCATTCGCTTCAGTTCACTCTATTCATGCCGCAGCGTTTTCTTGACCAGCGTCGCTGCGTTCGACCCGGCTTTTGCCGAGCACACGTTTGTTTACGACATCGGCGATCGTGACCGAACTCAGGAAGATGTGGATTTGCCGGCCAAGTTCTTCCCAAAGGTCGTGCGTAATGCAGCGGCCTTGCTGACCGGTGCATCCCCGCGGCGAGCCGAGGTCGCAGCGCGTCGCTTTCAACGGTTCGTCAACGGCCAGCATGATATCGGCGATTCGAGTTTCCTCTGCCGGACGCGCCAAGCGGTAGCCGCCGCCGGGGCCGCGGGCGCTGACAACGAGGCCGCCACGGCGCAGGCGCGCGAACAACTGCTCCAGATAGGACAGCGAGATCTCCTGACGCTGCGCGATTTCGTTCAGAGCGACGGGCTTACCGTTGCCGTTGCGCGCCAAGTCGACCATGGCCATCACTGCGTATCGGCCTTTGGTGCTCAGATTCATTCGTCGAACTCCTCCGTGACAGGGTGCCCGCGGGGTCGCACGCGTTGTTTCGCGCTCGAATTTCTTGATTTCGCGCCCCTAACCCGTGGTAGAAAGCGCGCCCCGTGTGCATTCGACAGGGCGATATAGATTTACCCAGTGGGGTGGTCAAGTATTGCGCCTTGGAAATCGCTGCGTTTCTTCAACCTTTTGATCAAAAAGGCCTTTTTCCTCGGGTGGAAAGCGACCAACCCGACCAGAAGAATCAAGAAACACCTTGGACAAGGGTAGACGATCGGCATGCCTGACGTAATTTTCGCCGGCCCTTCCGGCCGCCTGGAAGGGAAGTACCAGCACCAGAAGCACAAGTCGGCGCCTATCGCGCTGATTCTGCACCCGCACCCGCAGAACGGCGGGACGATGAACCACCGGGTCGCCTATGAGCTGTTCTATTGCTTTCAGCGCCGGGGATGCTCGGTTTTGCGGTTCAATTTCCGCGGCGTGGGGCGCAGCCAGGGGCTATTCGACGGCGGGATAGGCGAGTTGTCGGATGCGGCCGCGGCGCTCGACTGGCTTCAGATGATGAACCCTGGTGCGCAGACCTGCTGGGTCGCGGGCTTTTCGTTCGGAGCCTGGATCGGGATGCAGCTGCTCATGCGCCGTCCGGAGATTCATGCGTTCATTTCGGTCGCGCCGCCTGCCAACATCTACGATTTCACGTTCCTGGCGCCCTGCCCCGCGTCGGGTTTGATCGTCCATGGGCGGAACGATCAGGTTTCGCCAGAGGCGGACGTGCAGAAGCTCGTCGATCGCCTGAACGCGCAGCGCGGGATCAAGATCACGCAGGTCAAGATCGAGGGCGCGAACCACTTCTTCGACAACAACGTCCCGGAACTCGTGAAGTCTGTCGAAGACTATCTCGACATGCGTATGCCGCCGGTGATGGAGCCGGGCTGACGGTCGGCGTCAGCCCTTCACCCAGCGCACACTTGGATCGTCGAAATTCACGACGTCGCCGAGTTCGTAGACGTTGCGATAGCCGTAGCCGTAGAGGTTTATGAACATCTGAATGTTGAGCGCAAGTTGGACGCTCTTCAGGACGACGGGCGGCGCGTTGTTTTCGAAATTGTTGTTGCAGTAGATCAGAATCCGCGTGTTCGGGTCGCGGATCGTGGCGCGCAAGGACGCTGCCGTGAAGTCGGTCAGGCTCAAGTTGATCGCGCCGTCGATGTGGCCTTGGCGGTAGGCCTCCGCGGAGCGCGCGTCGAGAATGATCGTGTTCGGCTGGCGCGCCATCGCTTGAAACTGCGCAAGGGTGACGAGGCGTTTCGCGCGATAGGCCCTGACTTCCCCGGCGAGCGATTGGAAACCCGCATAGTCGATTTGCGCGTTCGTGTTTGCGCGCGGCGCGCTTCGCGGTGCTGCGATCGCGAACGCTGCTGTGGCTGCGCCGACGAGCGCTAAAGACAACAAGAGCCTGCGTTTCATGACTCACCTCTCTGGGTGACTATGAAGCGCGGTTCGTTTGGCGGGATTGTGGCGGGCGGGCATGATGAACAAGTCTTCATCTCGCCCGTTGGCCAACTGCAGCCGGATCAGGCTCCCTTTGCGTAGTTCACATAGATCGGCGATGACCAGGCGCGGGGCTCGGCCGGGGCGAGGCAGTCGTCTTTGCCGGAGCGGTAGTCACCGTAGCAGAGGTTGACCTTCACGCACTTGCCCGCGGCGTCGCGCTCGCATTTCAGCGTGTCGCCATTGATCATCGGTTCGGATTCCTGGATCGCTTTGACGTAATAGAGCGCATCGCGGCCGTCGGTCCCGTAGCTCGGGTCGCTGAATGTGAAGCTGCAGGCGCCGTCGGCCGACGCATCACATTCATGCACGATGAAGCGGTCCTGAACGAGCTTCGCCAGGTCTTCGTCTTTCGTCTTCTGCGGGCGGATTTTCACGACCTCGATGCGCGTTATGCGGCTGCGTTCGTCCGATGGGTTGTCGCATTCACCGGAGCAGAGCTTCGTCAGACGAGCTTCGTCCATCCCCGCTTTGGCGAAGTCCGGACAGCCTGGCTTCTGCTTGAACGCGCCAACGGCCTTGACCGTGAACGTCGGAGAGGTTGTCGTTTCGATTGCGCTGCCCATCGGGATCTTGCCGCCCTTGACATCGACGGCGTCGAACCAAAGCAGTATTTTCTGCCCTGACGTCGCGTAAGTCTCGCGGCGTTCGAGCGCGTCCCAGATCGCGCCGCGCGTGCGGCCTGCAGCGTGCACGGCTGCGAGACCGCCCGTATGTAGGAACGTCGCTTGACGCTCGCCTTCGACGAGCTGCAGACCCGGCAGCTCCAGTAGTTCGTCCTGCGTCAGACGTCGCGCGTAGGGAATCTCGTCGTCGCCTTCTTCGCGCGGGTACATCATATTCATCCAGGTTTCGTCGGCAGGTCCGCGGGCGTCGGTGTTCTGCCGGCGGTCGACCTGCTTGTACCCTGTCCCCGGACGGGCGCGGTGATTGTCGCTGGAGCCGACGAAGCCCCAGTTGAAGCGCGAAGCCTTGCCGTCTTCGGTGAAGTGCGTCATCGCAAGGCCAGCCTGCGCCGACAGCCGCGCGCGATAGTTCAGCGACGGGAAGAAGCAATCCATGCATTGCCCGGCGTCAAGCCAATCAGCGGCCTTGGCGCCGGGCACCGTGACGTGCCCGGCTATGCCCATGTCGGCGTAGTTCTGCCGCGCTTCGGCTGCGCGCATCTCGCAAGTCGCCCGCGGTTCGCCCGCCTTCAAGCAACGTTCCATGATGATTTCGCCGGCGCGCCAACAGCTCGGCAAGTAGGTCTTCGTCGGGGTGGGACAGGTCGCTTTTCCATCGTCGCCAAGGTCGATATCGGCCCACGAACGGTATTCCTCGGAGTTGCCGTGGCCGGAATAGAGTTCGATCAGGCGGAAGCGGTCGGGACGTTCGGTTGGGTCGAGCGCCTTCGCCCAAGTCGTGCCCGCAGGCGTGTAATACCCCCACGTCGTGCCATGCGGGATGATCAGCGGCGACAGCTTCTGCTCATCGAAGAGCCGGCGCACGAGTTCGCCCGGCGTCGAGGCGAATTCCATGCAATCCTTCGGCAGCGCTCCCGACGCGGCGTCGCGGTCGCACATCTTCGCGCCACGCGTCTCACTCATGAAACGGTTGTAGTCGAAATAGGATTGGCGATTCGAGAAATCGCGCAGCGGCACGAGCGGCGTGATGCTGCGCGCCATGCGGCGCATCGCAGTGTCGCCGTCGCGCGTGATCGCCGCGATCGGGCGGGCTGACACCTTTTCGTCTTCGAGATCGCGGAAAATGACGTTCTTGTGGCCGAAGTGTTCGGCGGGCGTGCGGCCGACTTGCGTCCATTCATAGCCAATGAACGAGACGAGATCGGGCGCCGCGTCATTGCCCGAGACTTTTTGACAGGCGCGCACGGCGTCCTTCACGATTTGCCAGCGCGGCGGCGTGATCGATTCCGCGTGGTCGGTCGAGGCCCAAAAGTCGACTGCCGAACAGTACCGCGCGAAGTCACAGGCGTCTGCGAGCGGATGGACGCCGGTACCGCTGAGCAACGGCAACGACGAGAGAAAAGCATCCGCGGAGATCGTCGTATGCACGTGCAGGTCGCCGAACAGGATCAGCTTCTCGTCGCCTGCGGGCGCCATCTCGCGGATACGTGTCGCGCGATCTGCGACGATGTCGGCCGGGATCGCCTTGCCTTCAATCGTGCCAGCGCCAGGCGAGCCGCCCCACCATCCGCCAAGTGTGCCGAACCACGCGAGTGCACCCGCAGCGCCGAGCAGCACTGTCGTCGCCGCCATGCCGATCAGTACTCGACGCATTCGCACGCCCCCCAACAGAGTGGACAGTATTCCCCACTATGTGGCGGGACGCCACTGTGGGTACACAAGCGAGCCGCCCGTCATTGGGCGGGGAACGCCGGTCGTCTTTAGGAAGCTGATCGGGAGACCTCTGAGCGCGCGGGCGGCGAGATACGCGAACGCTTCCGCCTCGACGAAGTCGCCGCGCCAACCGGCGTCCTCGGCCAGCGTGACTTTTTCGGGGCCGAGTGCCGCGCGCAGTTCACGCATGAGAACTGGGTTGTGGCGGCCGCCACCGCAGACGATCCAGTTCTGCGGCGCCTCGGGCAGGTGTTCGCGTGCTTGGGCGATCGCTCGCGCGGTGAGCGCCGTCAGCGTTGCTGCGCCGTCCTCCGCACTTAGATTGCGCGCCATCTCCAGAGTGAAGTCCATGCGATCGAGCGATTTGGGCGGGGGCGCGGCGAAGAACGGATTCCGCATCAGGTGCGCGATGACATTCTCGTTCACGCGGCCGCGCGTGGCGAGCGCGCCACCCGTGTCGACCGGTTGTCCCGTGTGCTTCAACGCCCAGTCGTCGATGGGCGCGTTCCCGGGGCCGGTGTCGAACGCGATGAGTTCGCCGCTCCGTCCGACGAATGTGACGTTCGCGACTCCACCAATGTTGAGCACAGCGACGGGCGCGCGCTCACCGGCCAGCGCCTGGTGGTAGATGGGCACGAGCGGTGCGCCCTGTCCGCCCGCGCGCACGTCGGCGGTGCGGAAGTCGTTGACGACCGCGATGCCGGTGCTCTCCGCCAACACGGGACCCGAACCGATTTGAAGCGTCAACCGCCGGTCCGGCCGGTGCACCAGCGCATGACCGTGGAAGCCGACGACGTCGATCTCGTTCGGGTGAAGGCTTGCATCGGCTAAGAGTGCATTCACCGCCGCGGCGTGGGCCTGCGTCAATTCGCGCTCAAGCGTAGCGATGTCAGGCGGTAACGGCCCCTGCCCGCTCCACTTCGCGGCGTGCGCGACGCCCGCCCGAAGCTTGGCGCGCATTTTGGGGGAATAGGGCTCGAAGCGCGCGGGTCCGAACGCCGCAATGCGTTCGCCGTCCGTGTCGAGGATCGCAGCGTCGATGCCGTCCATCGACGTTCCGCTCATCAGGCCAATCGCCTTCAGGACGCGCGTCATTTCGTGCTACACACCCCGCCCTTTCACCGACTCTTGAAGGCATCATAGACGATGAGCGCGCTCCGCTCCGCATTCATGAACGAGTTCGCCGCGCGGGGGCATTTGCACCAGTGCACGAACCAGGACGGCCTTGACGCCCTGATGATGAAGGAGCGGGTCGCGGGCTATATCGGCTTCGACTGCACGGCGCCGAGCCTGCACATCGGCAACCTGACGCAGATCATGCGCCTGCGTGTGCTGCAGCGGGCGGGACACAAGCCGATCGTCGTTGTCGGCGGCGGCACGACGAAGGTCGGCGACCCTTCCGGCAAGGATGAGACGCGCCAGCTGCTTACTGACGCGCAGATCGAGGCGAACAAGCTGCGGCACATGGAAATCTACCGCCGGTTTCTCAAGTTCGGCGACGGAGCGACCGATGCGATCATGGTCGACAATGCCGAATGGCTCGATACGTTGCAGTACATTCCGTTCCTGCGCGAGGTCGGCCGGCACTTCACGATCAACCGCATGATCACGATGGACAGCGTCAAGCTAAGGCTCGACCGCGAGCAGCCTCTGACGTTCCTCGAGTTCAACTACATGATCATGCAGTCATACGACTTCGTCGAGTTGTTCCGGCGCTATGGCTGCCGCCTGCAGATGGGCGGGTCGGACCAATGGGGCAACATCGTGTCGGGCATCGATCTCGCGCGTCGGACGGACAACGTGGAACTGTTCGGCCTGACGTCGCCGCTGATCACGACGTCCTCGGGCGCTAAGATGGGCAAGACTGCCGCGGGCGCGGTGTGGCTCTCGGCCGACATGCTTTCGCCGTACGACTATTGGCAATACTGGCGCAACGTCGAGGACGCGGATGTCGGGCGTTTCCTGCGCGTGTTCACGGACCTGCCGCTGGATGAGATCGCACAGCTCGAGAGCCTGAAAGGCGCGGAACTGAACGACGCCAAGAAGGCGCTCGCGAACGAAGCAACCGCACTTTGCCACGGACGCGCCGAGGCCGAGCGCGCGGCGGAAACGTCGCGTCAGACGTTCGAGGGCGCGGGCATGTCGGCCAATCTGCCGACGGTTGACGTTTCGCATGACGAACTCGCCAAGGGCATCGGCGTCTTGGCTGCGTTCACGCGTGCGGGCCTGACCACGTCGAACGGCGATGCGCGCCGGCAGGTTTCCGGCGGCGGACTGCGCGTCAACGACGAGGCGGTCGCCGATGAAAAGCTGCTGCTGACCAGCGCGCATCTGCGCGAGGGGGTGGTCAAGCTTTCACTCGGCAAGAAGAAGCACGTGCTGCTGAAGCCCGTTTAGTTCGTCTTCGAGGTGGGCTGCAGTGCGTTTTGCGCTTCCGGCTTTTGCGTCGGCAAAGGTACCGGCATGGGGGCGGCCGCCTGAGGCGTCGGACCCATCTGGAACAGTTTTCTCAAGAAGCCGGGCGCGAGAACGGAGATCGGGTTGACCGCTATCTTCAATTCGTCGAGGTCGCCGCTGACGCCGTAGGTGACGCCGAAAACGCCTTCGCCCTTGCGCGACGTCAGGATGTCACCGAGCAGCGGTATATCCTCGAACATGCTGTTGAGGCCGTAGAGCGGAACGATCGTACCGTTGAGATCAAGCCTGTCGGTGCCGCGATTGATGATGCCTTGCGTCGTGAGGCCGATCGCGGGACCTGCGGCGCGGCCGTTCGTGAGGGTAATGACATCGCCGCGCCCTTGAAAGACCTGTTCGACCTTCGTGAAGGTGATGCCCTCGCCGCGCAACAGGTCGTCGAGGCCGGTGAAAGAGCCGGCCGACAGCAGTCTCGCGAAGAACGGCTGATCGACAATCTTGAAGTTCTCTATCTTCAGCGTCCCGTCGAATGTCGGATCCGCTTTGGCGCCCGCTTGCCCTGGCGGCGGCATCGGCGATAGCTCAACGGTCAGCGCAAGTTCGCCGCCGATCAAACTTCTGAAGCCGGTCGCGGCGCGCAACAGACGGCCTGCGTCCGCCGTCTGGAGGCGGAGCTTGCGCGAGTTGTCGGGCAGCCGCGTGAGTTCGCCGCGCACGTTGGCGGCGTCTGCCGACGCGTCGATTTTGAACGCGGTCAAGCGCTGGCCGTCGTCGGCGTAGTTGAAGTTCAGTCCGGTAAACCACACGTCGCCCTGAAGATAGGCGAGATCGAAATTGGCTTTGATCGCCACCGGATGTTTCTGTTTTTCGCCGGACTTTTCCTCTTCGTCTCCGCCGAGGAATCCGCCGGCATCGATCACGCGGCCTTTGGCGTCGATCGTCTCGGCTCCGTCCTTCGCGACTTTGTAGGCGATGGCGAAATCGTTGCGGTCGCCGAGCACAAGGCGTTTGAAGTCCGCTTCACGAATGCGGCCGTCGCCGACAACGAGGCGACCCAACGCCTTCATACCTTGACCGGTCGCATCGATATTTGAAATTTCGATGGTGTCGTCTGTCCTGAAAGCGATGTCGGCCTTCATCGTCGCCTTGGCGTCTTCGGGCTTCGCCCAATTGAGCTCAGAGGCCGAGAGGCGCGCGCCGGTGAGATTGGCGTCGATCTTTGCGTTCTGAATCTTGCCGCCGTTGCCAGTGAAGACGGCGGCGATCGTCGTCTTGCCTTCTACATAGGGGCGCATGTCGAGTCCGAGGCGGGCGCGCTGATCCTCGTTCAACGTCGCGGTCACGTCGAGGCGCGTTGCGGTCTTGGCAGTGCCTGTGAAGTCTTCCGTCCAGGTGAAACCCATGGGCGCCGTGTTCACTTGGACGGCGCCGTGGGCCTTCATGCCCTTCATGTCGAGCTTCACCGCAAACATGCCGCCTGTGATCTTGAGGTGATCGTTGATCGGCAAGCGCACGTCTTTGAGTTCGGCCGCGACGTCGATGCCGATCTCTTCGGTCTTGATGTCTCGCAGCATCGGAATCGCAAACGTGAACGTAACGTCCGCTTTGCCGCCGGCGTCGGTCGGCTTGATGCCATAGCGCGTCGGATAGCCGAGCCTGGGGCGGTCAAGAACAGTCAAGATATCTACCGTCGGACCCGATAGGGTGCCGATGATCGTGCCGGTGGTGCCGCGGCGATGGAGTTCGGGGATTGTGAACGAGCCCTGCTTGAGCACGACGTTTCCGACGTTGCCGGTCGTGACCTCGGCGGTGAACGTGTCGCCCAGAAGAACGGCCGAGCCCTTCACCTTCGTCATGTCCGGCAGACCTTCGAGATAGGTCATGCGCATGCCTTCCATCGCGAAGGCGATCCTCATCGTCTCGTCGGGAATGCGGTTGTCGGTCAGAACGCCCGGAGGGATGGCGACGGCGACGGTCCCCTCAGGAATCACCCCTTCGTGCACGTTGGTGTTGATCCAGTCGCGAGCGCCCGGGGCGGGGCCTGCCGGCCACAAGCGTTTGAGGTCAGCGACCGAGAGGTTCTTGAAGCCGCCGTTCAGCGTGACGCCGGTCGAAACCTCGTGGTCATGCAGTGCGCCGGTCAGCGACAATTCAAACGCGCCGCGGCGCGCACTGATTTCGTCGATCGCGAGATGCTTGGTGGCCGCGTCAAAGGCCCCGCGGAAGCGCGCCTTCTCCAAAGCCAAGCCGCCACCTTCGAACATCATCGGCGCGTCTATTGCGACGTTCTCAGCGGTCCAATCGGCCGTCAGGTTTGCGAGCGCGCCTTCCGCGTCGAAAGCGAAGTCGCCGCCGCCCGTGATGCGTCCACCGAGCGTGTCGCCCTTCCATGTCAGTTCCTGGATGGCGTAGCGTTTCGCAGGAACGTCGAGCGTCACCGTCAGGGCCGCGCTCTTCAGATGGATCGCGTCCTTTTTGAGTGCGGGAAGTTTCAGGTGTCCGTCGCCAGCGCTGAGGACGAGCTTGCAAGCGCCGAGTTGACCCGACATCGACAGATTGCATGCGGCGCTGCCCTGGACCGGGACATCGATGCCGTTGAGCGCCTTTAGGCCCGCGCCGCTCGCCGCGAGCAGGCTCAAACGAACCGGTTTGAATGCGGCGTCCAGCGCGACGTTGTCGCTGCCGTTCGTGTAGTTGGCGGAGGCGGTAAACATCCAAGTGGATTTGTCGGCCAGGCGGAGCGGCGCTTGGACGGTTGCGACGACGCCGTCCGTCTTGCGGTCGAACGTCAGCGCGGCCTTTTCGGCGTTCCAATACGAGCGCGTTTCTTCGTCGAAGATCGTGAGCTTCGCATCGCTGATGGCGAAGCGCTTCAAGTAGCGCGACAGCGTGTCGTTCGGCTTGGGCGCGAGCATGGCCTGCAAGACCGCTTTGACGACGCCCTCAGACGGTTCGTTCGATTTCGTCTTTTCGGACTTGTCGCCGGCGATCTGAAAGCCGAGTTGGACGCCGCCGTCGGCGCGGCGAACGAGCAGCGCCTTCACACCGATCAGCTCGACCTTCGTCGGTGCGACTTCGCCCCTGAGCAACGCGGGGCCGGAAAGCGAAAGGTTCGCCCGCGGTACGCGCGCGATGACGTTTCCGGCGGCGTCGAGCGCTTGGACATCGATGAACTGAAGATGGGCGAGGTTTTTGCCTTCGGACCACTCGATCACGCTGTCGCCGAAGCGCAGCTGCATGTCTTTGAGGCCGGAATTGATCATCGCCTCGAGGCGCGGCGTGAGCAGCCCCAGCGAAACCGGGCCGTTCATCGCCTGCCAGACGAATACGCCCCCCACCACCGCGACGGCCGCTACGGCGACCGCGGCGATGCGCAAAGCGACCCTTGCCGAACGCCTCAACAAAACCAACTACCTCGCGACCGCAGGGAGCTTACGGCCTGAGTTCGTCTCAGGCGGCGGGGCACCGTACCATGACCGCCCCCCTTTCGTCCGATGGGAAAGTTGGCGTGCTCTTGGTTTCCTTGCCGAAAACTGCTTCTTGCCGCTAACCAAGTTCGGGAACAATGCCATGGCCAAGACAATCGCTGAGGGAGACAAGGCGCCGAGTTTTTCGCTTGAGACCGATGGAAATGGAAAGGTCTCGCTGAAGGACTTCGCCGGGAAGCCCCTGGTTCTATACTTTTACCCTAAGGACGATACGACCGGCTGTACGAAAGAGGCCATTGATTTCTCGGCTTCGGCCGCCGCCTTCAAGAAGCTGGGCGTGCCCGTGGTTGGCGTGTCCAAGGACAGCGTCGCAGCGCACGACAAGTTCAAGAAAAAGCATGCCCTCAAGGTTACGCTTGGCTCGGACCCAGAGGGCGCCGTGATCGAATCGTACGGGTCGTGGGTCGAGAAAAGCATGTATGGCCGCAAGTACATGGGAATCGACCGATCGACTTTTCTTATCGATAGCAAGGGCCGGATCGCCAAAATCTGGCGCAAAGTGAAGGTTCCGGGACACGTGGAAGAAGTGCTCGCGGCCGCCAAATCGCTGTGATGGAAAACCTTAAAAAGATGTAAGGAAACTGGGATTTTCTGCGGCTTGGCGAAAAGCTTCAAATCCGTAACAATCCAAGTTGGGTCTAGTTGGCTCGGGGTTTGAGGCGCCGTTTCCACTTCCGCGGCGATTTCGAGAAGCTCCTGGCGTTGCATCAGTAGAGGTCGTCGAATGTCCACCTCGCCCGTGGCCGGTCTTATGTCGCTCGCGCACCGGTTGTTCCCGCACCGTCAGTTCTACTTGCGTAGCCGGGGCTCCGTTCAGTTCTTCGAGTTCACGCCCGCGTTCCAAATGACGGTCGCGATTTCGACTCTGCTGATCATGCTTTGGGTCGCCTACGCCTCGATCGTGGTCATCTTCAAAGAGCAGATCATCACAGCCAAGGATCAGCGCTACGCCAGTATGCAGGCGGCCTACGAGGGCCGCGTTTCGCAGATGCAGTTGGCCTACGACGAGTTGAACGGTCTGCTGGTTCTGGCTGAAGAGCGGTTTCAGAACGCGACCCGCGACCTTGAACAGAAGCACCGCCAGCTAACCGCCCTGCTCATGCAAAAGCAGGCGATGGACAAGCAAGTGCGCGAAGTGCGCCGCCAAATGGCGCATATGTCCGACTATGCCGGCCGCCGCTATTCCACGGCGTCATCGGGTGACGGGACGAATACTCTGATGATGCAACTGACGTCCGCCGAGCCGGCGGTGCGGCAGAGCCGCATCATGAGCACGATCAACGACAGCGCAATCGGTACGGTCGCGGCGTCGCTCGCGCCGCGCGGCGAAACCGGAGGCGCCAAGAGCGCACTTGCCCAGAACGCGGTGGTCAAGCGCATTGCCGATTTGGAAGACAAGCTGAACAATATCCAGAAGCAGCAAGTGGCGCTTCTGGGTGAGTTGCGGGATTCGGCGGGTTCGCAGATCGAGCGGTATCAGCGCATCATTGCGACGACGGGTCTTCCGGTCGACACCGTCATCAGCCAGATCGGCGTGAGCAACAGAAATGGCCAGGGTGGCCCGCTTCTCCCGTTGAGCGCGGAGGTCCGAGCAGCCGCGATCGACGGCGTTACGGACGAGTTCGAGAAGCAATTTGCCGAGATCGCCAGCACGTACGGCACGCTTGATGCGCTGACGTCGGCGCTCTCGCGTCTGCCGTTGGTCACGCCTGTGGCTTCAGGGTTGTACCGCTCAACTAGTGGTTATGGTTATCGCGTTGACCCGTTCACCGGTCGCGTTGCGTTTCACTCCGGCGCTGACATGGCAGGCGATTACGGAACCCCGATTCTGGCGTCTGCGCCCGGTCGCGTTGCCGCCGCCGAACGGCGCGGCCCTTATGGCTTGATGGTCGAGATCGATCACGGCCGAGGGATACGTACGCGCTACGGTCACCTACAAAGTATTCTCGTTAAGCCCGGAGACATGGTGCAATTCCGCCAGAAGATCGCTACGATGGGATCGACAGGCCGCAGTACGGGACCGCATCTCCACTATGAGATCTGGTTCAACAACGTGGTCCGTGATCCCACCAAGTTCTTCGATGCGGGGCGAAATGTTTACAAGGGGTAGCAAGGGCAACTCGACTCCTCCGGGCGGCAATCTGCCGTTGCCAACGCCGAGCCGGCGTCCGGGGCGATCGGCGCCGTCGATCATTTCAGATGATCTGGTGGTGATCGGAACGCTGACATCGACGGGCGACATCCAAATCGACGGGCGCGTCGACGGCGATATTCGCTCCGCTTCGGTGACGATCGGCGAGAAGGCGAATTTCCAGGGCGAAATCGTCGCGGAAGAATGCACGATACGCGGTCGCGTCCAAGGGATCGTCCGTGCACGGAAGGTTCAGCTCTCCGGCACATGCCATATGGAAGGCACGATCCTGCACGAGGCTTTGGCCGTCGAGGTCGGTGCGTTTTTCGAAGGCACCTGCCGCCACTGCGCAGACCCGTTGTCGGAAGTCGCCGGCAAGCCAGAGCCGCGCACGACGTTCGAACCGAAGCGCGATCTTGGAATCGCCGCCTCGAACCATCCCGCGCCTATGGCGCCGCAAGCACCTGTTGCGCCGGCGCCGGTCGCGGCCCCAGTTGCCGCTGCTGCGCCCCAACCTGCTCCCGCGCCGACGAACATCTTCGGGCGTCCGCAGGTGACGCGGACGACGAGCACGGGAAGCCTGCTCGGCGCGATCAAGTCGGGCCAATAGGCGCTTCGACTTATTCTATGTCTTCGACAGGGGCGGCGTCTGCGCCGCCCTTTAGTTTTTGGGCGAGTGATGCCTGCATGAAGGCATTGAGGTCGCCGTCGAGAATGTCCTGCGGCGTGTAACTCTGCGCACCGGTGCGCAGGTCCTTCACCAGCTGATAGGGCTGAAGCACGTAAGATCTGATCTGGTGGCCCCAGCCGATCTCGCTCTTGGCGGCATTTTGCGCGTTCGCGATCGCCTCACGCTTTTCAAGTTCAAGCTCATAGAGCCGCGAGCGCAGCATTGCCCATGCCGTGGCGCGATTCTTGTGCTGTGAGCGGTCGTTCTGGCACGAGACGACGATACCGGTTGGGATATGCGTGATGCGGATGGCGCTTTCCGTCTTGTTGACGTGCTGACCGCCGGCGCCGCTGGCGCGGTAGGTGTCGATGCGAAGATCCTTCTCGGAGACTTCGACGTCGATCGTGTCGTCGACAACCGGATAGACCCAAACGCTGGCGAAGCTCGTGTGGCGGCGGGCGTTCGAATCGAACGGTGAGATTCGGACCAAGCGGTGGACGCCCGATTCCGTCTTGGCCCAGCCGAACGCGTTCTCGCCCTTGATCAGAATCGTTGCGGATTTGATGCCCGCTTCTTCGCCGGAACTCTCTTCGATCAGCTCCCACTTGAAACCGCGACGCTCGGCCCAGCGCGTGTACATGCGGAACAGCATCGAGGCCCAATCCTGGCTCTCGGTGCCGCCGGCGCCGGCATGGATTTCGAGATAGCAGTCGTTGCCGTCGGCCTCGCCCGAGAGCAGCGACTGCATCTCGAGGTCGCCTGCACGGGCGGCGGTGGCGCGAAGGCTTTCTTCGGCCTCTTTGACCATTGCCGCGTCGCCCTCGGCTGAGGCGAGCTCGATCATGTCGACGGAGTCGTTGAAGTCGCCGTCTAGCTTCTTAAACGCCAGCAAAGACGTCTCGAGCTTGTTGCGCTCGCGCATGAGTTTTTGCGCGGCGACAGGGTCATTCCAGAATTTCGGGTCTTCTGCCTTCGCGTTCAGCTCGTCGAGACGCCGTTGTGCCGCATCCGGGTCAAAGATGCCTCCTCAGCAGCGCCAGGGACTGGCGGACCTGCTCGGCAATGGTTTGCATTTCGGCGCGCATCGGCTTCTTCGGTTCCAAACGTTCGAAGGGCGCGACTTATACGTCGCGCCCGGGTTTCGTCTCAAGCTGAAATCAATAGAGGCCCCAGCCGCCGTTTTCGCTGTTGGAGCTGGCCGCAGCGTCGGGATCACTGCCGTCTTCGGCGCCACCCATGCCGGCGCCGTAGCCGTCGCCGCGCTGCGCAAAGCCTGATCCGGGCTCGGTTCCGGCTTTGAACGCCTCAAGCACGCCGCCGCCACTTGTCGGCCGGCCGGACTTCACGTCGACGCGCACGAAGCGCAGACCCGGGGGGATGCGGAAGGGAACGGGCGGTTGGCCGCCGACGGCTTCTTTCATGAAGTCGCGGAAGATCGGCGCTGAGTTTGCGCCGCCTGTTTCGCCGTTGCCTAGCGTCGCCGGCTGATCGAAGCCGATGTAGATGCCGACCGTCAGGTTTGGCGAGAAGCCGACGAACCACGCGTCCTTGTAATCGTTCGTGGTGCCGGTCTTGCCCGCCAGCGGGACGCCGACGTCGCGCACCACCATTGCGGTGCCGCGTTCCACGACGCCTTCGAGGATGTGCGTAATCTGATAGGCGGTGCGCGGATCGAGGATGTTCTCAGCGTCGCTGGCGATCAGCGGCTCGTCCTGACCGTCCCACGCTTCGGCGTTGCAGCCTTCGCACACGCGCTTGTCATGGCGGAAGATCGTCTTGCCGGTGCGGTCCTGGATGCGGTCGACGAGCGCCGGTGTCACGCGCTTGCCGCCGTTCACGAACGTCGAATAGGCGCTAGCCATCCGGACGAGCGTCGTTTCGGTCGAACCGAGCGCGTTTGCGAGCACAGGAAGCATACGGTCGGACGTGCCGAGTTTGCGCGCGTATTCGACCACTTTGTTCATGCCGATGTCGGCGGCGATGCGCACCGTCATCAGGTTGCGCGACTTCTCAAGACCTTCGCGGAAGGTCGATGGGCCTGCGAACGTGCCGCTGTAGTTGCCAGGCCGCCAAGGCGGCAGGCCGGGGCCTTGGTTGTAGACCGACGGAATGTCGAGCACGATGCTGGACGGCGTGTAGCCTTCGTCGAGTGCTGCCGCATAGACGATCGGCTTAAACGACGAGCCGGTCTGACGTAGCGCTTGCCAGGCACGGTCGAACTCGCTGGCGTAGAAGCTGAAGCCGCCGACGAGGGCCAAGACGCGGCCCGTGTGCGGGTCCATGGCAATCAAACCGCCGTTGACTTTGGGCACTTGCCGCAGGCCGTAGAGCCCGGCGTTGGCGTTGTCCGGCGTCTTGGGCAGAGCTTCGACGTAGACGACGTCGCCGGCAGTCACAACATCGGACGGCTTCTTCGGTTCCGGCCCCATGCGTTCGTCATTGATGAAGGGGCGCGCCCACTTCAGTTCGGAGAACGGGATCTTTGCGGTCGTGCCATCGGCGAACCCGATCTTCACAGCGTCGCCAGCATAACCCGTAACGGCGGCGAGACGCCATTCGGGCACATCCTCAAGCGTCTTCACTTTTTCCGGGTTGCCGAGCGTCTTCTGCCAGTCCGACGTGAGGTCGATGCGGGTAACGGGTCCGCGCCAGCCGTGGCGGCGATCGTATGAGATCAAGCCCTTGCGCAGGGCTTGCACGCCGAACCGCTGCAGGCGCGGGTCGAACGTCGAGCGGACCGCGAGCCCGCCGTCGTACAAAGCCCGGTCGCCGTAGTTCTGTTGAATCCAGCGGCGGATTTCTTCCGCGAAGTACTGGGCGTCCGGCGACTGCGCGCCGGCGGGGCGGAAGTGGGGAACGAGTTCCTCGCCCACCGCTTTCTTTGCGTCTTCGCCGCTGATGAACTGGTTCTCGGCCATGCGCTCGATGACCCAGTTGCGACGCTCGATCGCGCGGCGGTAGTTGCGCACGGGGTGATAGTTGCTGGGCGCCTTAGGGAGGCCTGCAAGATATGCAGTCTCGGCGATCGTGAGTTGGTCGAGAGACTTGTCGAAATAATTGTAGGCGGCGGCCGCGACACCGTACGAGTTCGAACCCAGAAAGATCTCGTTCAGATAAAGCTCGACGATCTTGTCCTTCGTGTAGGCGTCCTCGAGACGGAAGGCGAGCATCCATTCCTTGATCTTGCGTTCAAGGCTGACTTCGCTCGTCAGTAGGAAGTTCTTGGCAACCTGCTGCGTGATCGTCGAGGCGCCCTCGGGGCGGCGGCTGCCGCCGGCCAAGTAGTTCTGGAAGTTCGTAATCGCGGCGCGCATCACACCGTTGATGTCGACGCCGGGGTGCGAATAGAAGTCCTTGTCTTCGGCGGACAAGAACGCGTCGATGACGCGCCGCGGGATTGACTCGATTGGAACGAACAGGCGCCGCTCGCGCGCGTACTCCGCGATGAGCGAACCGTCGTTTGCGTAGACGCGCGTCGTGACAGGCGGCTCGTAGTTCGCGAGCTGACTGTAGTCCGGCAGGTCCTGGCTGAGCTTGTACAAGTACAGCGCAACACCGGCGAAAATCGAGATGGTCAGGACCGCGATCCCGCCGAGCGTGTACGCGATAAACCGATACATGGGAGTGAGCTATCCTGCGCTTAACCCGCGCCGGCCGGGTTATACCACGGCGACGGCCAAGGCCACTGTCAAAATCCAGTTCGGCGCGCACAGAACGTCGCAATTTCGTTCCATTTCCGCACCTTTGTCCCGGACCCGGCCGCTCATGGATTGGCGTCGGCCTTGTGGTCCCCTTTGTTCTGCCGGAAGTAGGTGTCGATCGCGCGAGCGATCGAATCCGCCATCCGTTTGCGCCAGCGGTTGGTGTTCATTACCGACTCATCCAGGCGGTTCGAAAGATAGCCCAGCTCGATCAGCACGGAAGGAACGTCAGGTGCCTTCAACACGCGAAATCCGGCGAAGCGGTGGCTCTTTTGGGTGACCTCCCCTGCCCTATGCAACTCTGGGACGAGCATCTGCGCAAATTTCGCGGAGTTGTTCTTGGTCTCCCGCTGGGCCAGGTCGATCAGGATGCTGGTGACGATGTCGCCCTCTTTGGACAGGTCCACACCGGCGATGACGTCCGACTGGTTCTCTGATTTGGCGAGGGCTTCTGCTTCCCTGTCCGAAGCCGTTTCGGACAGGGTGTAGACCGACGCGCCTCTGACCGATGCGGAACCTGGGGCCGAATCCGCGTGAAGGGAGACGAACAGATCGGCCTTCGCTCGCCGCGCGACCGCGACGCGCGCTTTCAACGACAGGAAAATGTCGCTGTCCCGGGTCATGACGACCGTGTATTTGCCGGTGCGCTCCAGCGTGTCGCGCAAAGTTGTCGCGACGGATAGGACCAGGTCTTTCTCGAATGTTCCGTCGACGCCTGTCGCGCCTGGATCGACGCCGCCATGTCCGGCGTCGATGACAACCACACGCTTGGCGGTGGCCGCTTTTGGTGCGGCCGCGATCTCCGGTTCCTGCGATACGTCTTCCGCTGCTTGGGCTTCGGGCCAGCCGGCGGAGGCGAGGTATTTGCTGCGGTCGGTCGGCGCGATGTCGAGGACCAGCCGGTAGCCGCGCGTGCCCTCCGGCGGCAGCAGGAACTTGTTCATGATGGCACCCGGGCCGCCAAGGTCGATGACCATGCGCGAGCGGCCGGGACGGAAAAGCCCAAAGCGGAAGCCTTTGACGAGGCCTGCAGACGCCTGAGTAGAGTCGAGCTGCCAAGCAACTTCCGGGAAATCGAGGACAATCCGATAAGGGTCAGCGAGCGTGAAGACCTCAATGTCCACTTTTTGAGAGAGGTTTAGGACGAAGCGGGTGTTCTTGCCGTGCTGGCCCACGCGCAGGTCGCTGACCACCGGCTGGGCGTGTGCGCCCAGGGCCAGCGACAGGCTGAGGAGTGCGAAAATCCAGTTCCAACGCATCGGAGAATTCTTAGGCAAACCCCGTTGACGACCCGTTAGCCAAGAATCGCTTACGGTATGCCTGTTCGGCCCGGTGATCGCTAGTCGGTATCCGTGAAATGCGGCGGATTTCAGCCCGCTTTACGCGGTTGCGGCGCTTGGCCAACAGGTCTACATACGCGTCTTGATCCCTGGCTGGCGCTGAATCGCCGGTCGGCGGGGTCAAGAAATTCGGCGTCCGGCTCGCCCCTGTTTGGGGTTCGGCGGCCCGAGGGGCTCCAATTACCCATGACGTTTTTCGCCACATCACCAGCAACGAGCAGGCGTGTCCTTGGATTCGCCGCTGATTGTTCCGGCTGGATGAGCGGCGTTCCTGAAACTTCCAACCCAGAGGACGCCGGCGTGCGCGATCTGCGAGGCATGGCTTCGCGATCGATCGATGCAGAGCGCGCGGCTCCCGGAGATCGAGTGAATGTCCAAAAGAATGCTGGTGGACGCGAGCCACCCGGAAGAAACGCGTGTCGTCGTACTTGATGGAAACAGAGTCGAGGAGTTTGACTACGAATCCGCATCACGCCGCCCGCTCAAGGGAAACATCTATCTCGCCAAGGTGACGAGGGTCGAACCTTCGTTGCAGGCGTGCTTCGTGGACTATGGCGGGAACCGGCACGGGTTCCTGGCGTTCTCCGAAATTCATCCCGACTATTACCAAATCCCGACCGCTGATCGCCAAGCGCTGCTGGAAGCGAACCGCGCCGCGCAACGCCGCGAAGATCAGGAAGAAGACGATGAGGCCGAGGCTGAGGCGTCGTCCGAACCTGTTGCATCCGCCGAAGAGAACGACGACGACCGCGCATCGGACTTCGCCGGCGATCTGACGTCTGCTGCGAGCGAGGCCGGAGCGGGCGAAAACGGCAGCGACATCGTCGAGGTCGCGACCACGAGCGCCGACGACGTTTGGATTCACGATCCAGAAACGGACGCTGACGCCCAAGCCGGCGAGGGAATTCCAGAGCGCCATGAGACGTTCGGCGATGAAGGCCGCGACGTGCCGGCGTTCGAAGAATCGCTGCCGCCGTCGAATGGCGACGACATGATTCCGATCACCCCTCTCGAAGCGGCGGAAGCCCACGAGGCGGTCGCCGAGGATGGCGCGGGCGCCGCGGGCGGCGATGACGCCATGGAAGAGCTGCCGCGGCGCGACTATCGGTCGATGCGCCGGTACAAGATCCAAGAGGTCATCAAGCGCCGGCAAGTTTTGCTGGTGCAGGTCGTGAAAGAAGAGCGCGGCAACAAGGGTGCTGCGCTTACCACCTATTTGTCGCTGGCCGGGCGCTATTGCGTGCTGATGCCGAACACCGATAGGGGCGGCGGCATCTCGCGTAAGATCTCGAACGTCTCGGACCGCCGGAAACTCAAAGAAGTGGCCGGCGAGCTTGAGGTTCCGGATGGCATGGGCGTGATCATCCGCACGGCCGGCGCCAACCGGACGAAGCAAGAGATCAAACGCGACTTCGAATACCTGATGCGTCAGTGGGATGCGGTGCGCGAACTCACGCTGAAGTCGGTCGCGCCGACGCTCGTCTACGAAGAAGGCAATCTGATCAAGCGCACGATCCGCGATCTCTATACGAAGGAGATCGGCGACATTCAGGTGGAAGGCGAAGAGGGCTTCAACGAAGCGCATGGCTTCATGACGATGCTGATGCCCAGCCACGCCGACGCGGTGAAGCAGTATCGGGACCATGTGCCGCTCTTCCAGCGCTACGGCGTGGAAACCGCGCTCGACAGCATGTTCAATCCGGTCGTGCGGCTGCGCTCGGGCGGCTACATCGTCATCAACCAGACCGAAGCTTTGGTCGCGATCGACGTGAACTCGGGCAAGTCGACGCGCGAGCATCACATCGAGGACACGGCGCTTAAGACGAACCTCGAGGCCGCGGATGAGGTGGCGCGGCAGCTGCGGTTGCGCGATCTTGCGGGCCTTGTCGTCATCGACTTCATCGACATGGAGGAGCACCGCAACAATCGCTCCGTCGAGAAGCGTTTGAAGGATGCGCTTCGCCACGATCGCGCGCGCATTCAGCTTGGGCGCATTTCCCCGTTCGGTCTGCTCGAGATGTCGCGTCAGCGGCTGCGTTCGGGCATGGTCGAAGGTGCGACGATCCCCTGCCCCCATTGCGAAGGACGCGGTGTGATCCGCTCGGTCGGCTCGATGGCGCTGCGGGTGTTGCGCGCGGTCGAAGAATACTGCCAGCGCGAGAAGCTTCAGGCGATCACGCTGCGCGTGCCGCCGGAGATCGCGCTGTACATCCTCAATCACAAACGCGCGCAGCTGACGGCGATCGAGGATCGGCGCGGCGTCTTCATCTATATAGAGGCGAAGGCGGCGCTTGCGGCGTCGACCTATGAAATCGAGCGGGGCACGGCAGTGCCGTTCGAACCGCGGCGGACCGTGGCCGCGGCAGTCACGGTTGAGAGCGAACTCGAAGCGAACGACGACGTGCGCGAAGAGGCGCCGGAAGAAGGCGTCGCCGAACTCGTCGAAGTCGAAGAGCGTCAAGACGAAGAACAGTCCCAAGGCGCCCGCGAGGAGCGCGGCGGCGAGGGCGGGAGGCGCCGCCGTCGGCGCCGGCGTGGGCGGGATCGCGATCGTGAGCGCGGGCCGGCAAGCGAGCAGCCGCCTGGCATCGGACCTCAACCGGAAGCAGCCTTTGCCGAGCAGCCGTTCGCCACCGAAGGCGCATCGGACGAGGCTGATGACGGCGACGAGGGTGACGGCGAAGGCGAGACCGAAGCTGACGGCAATGTCGCAACCGAACCCGGCCCCCATGGCGAGAACGGCGAAGGGCGCAAGAGGCGTCGGCGCCGCGGCCGCCGGGGCCGTCGGGGCCGTCGTCCTGATGAGGGTGGCGGCGCGTATCAAGCGCCGCAGGGCGGATCGCCGCTCGGGCATTTGCCGACACCTGCAGAGGCGTTGGAAGCTCCCGATTGGCCGTCGACCGGCGGATTCGATACGCAGCCGGGCGCCCCACCGCCGGTGCCGCGGTCGTTCGAGCGTTTCGACGAACCGAAACGTCCTGCACCACGGATTGACGAGCGGCCCACGACCTTCGTTCAACCGGCTGCACCGGAGATGCCCCGTGTCGAGGAACCGAAGCCCGAGCGGACGTCGATCGCTTCGTTCTTCGGCTTTGGAGCAAAGTCCGAGGACAGCCCACCCACGCCGTCGGAGCCGAGAGCGCAGCGCAAGGGCTGGTGGCAGCGCAAGCCTGACGCCTAAGAGGCGCTATTCAACCCGCGGCACCATGTGACGAGTGCCGCGGCTGCGCCTTCGACTTCGCTTTGCGATCCGGCGTAGGAGAAACGAATCCAGCGGTCGCCTTCGATTGGATCGAAATCGTTGCCGGGCGTGGCAGCGACGCCTGCTTGTTCCAGCAAACGCTTTGCGAAGGATGTGGCGTCGAGTTTGAACGGCGTGACGTCGGCATAGAGATAGAATGCGCCGTCCGCGGGCGCGATCGTGCCGAAGCCCGCCTTCCGCAGTGCGCCAAGCAGATGTTTGCGGTTGGCGGCGTAGGTTTCGACGTAGGCGTCGAGTTCCTTGGCGGCATCGAGTGCCGCCAGAGCCGCGACTTGGGACAGTGTCGGCGGCGAGATGTGGAAGTTCTGTGCGAGACGTTCAACCGTGCGCACCAGGTCGTCGGGGACTACCATCCAGCCGATTCGCCAACCGGTCATCGAGAAGTATTTCGAGAAGCTGTTGATCACGAGCACGTGGGGCGAATAGGCGAGCACGGTCTGCGCGCTGCCACCATAGGTGATGCCGTGGTAGATCTCGTCCGATATCAGTTTGATGCCGCGTCGGTTGCACACGTCGACGATGGCGGCGAGTTCGTCGGCGGGGATCACGGTTCCGCTCGGGTTGCCGGGGCTTGCAATCAGGAGGCCGTCGATCGTCGGCATGGCTGCCACTGCGGCCGCCGACAGTCGGAAGTTCTCGGCTGCGCGGCACGGGATGAAGTGGGGCGTGATCCCCAGGGCGGCGGCGATGTTCCTGTAGGCGGGATAGCCAGGCACGGCCATGCCGAGCCCCTGCCCTACATCGAACAACGCGACGAACGCCAGAAGGAAGCCGGCGGACGATCCGGTGGTGATCACGATGCGCTCAGGCGCTACGTCAACGCCGTAGGTGTCGCGATAGTGGCGGGACAGCCGCTCGCGCAGTGCGGGGCGCCCGAGCGCCTCGGTGTAACCGATTCTGTCAGAAGCGAGAGCCTGCCGTGCCGCTTCAAGCGCGCGGCTTGGGGCTGGCGTGCCGGGTTGGCCGGCCTCCAGGTGAAATACGGTGCGTCCGCTTCGCGCCAATGTGTTCGCCCGATCAAGCACGTCCATGGCGAGAAACGGGTCGACAACGCGGCTGCGGCTTGATGGGGTCAGGGGCATGAGCGCTGCCTTAATTTTGCTTCGTCTTTTCTACACGATAACCGCACTTCGCGGCGGATTCCCTCGCATCTTCGGCGGAACCGTCGCGGCACCGTGACAAGCATTTGATTGACGGAAATCCGCCGCAAACGTACCGTCCATGCTCCTGGGGGACGAGGGGCTGTCGAGGTCCCGTCCGGCTGGCGTTTACAAGCCCCGATCGGCTGAGTCCTTTTGTTGGA
This sequence comes from Alphaproteobacteria bacterium, assembly GCA_016792785.1. Taxonomy (GTDB): domain Bacteria; phylum Pseudomonadota; class Alphaproteobacteria; order Micropepsales; family Micropepsaceae; genus SZUA-430. The sequence continues at coordinate 651 of JAEUML010000343.1, read as the reverse complement.
GACCGATGTCGTGACCACCCAACGTTCCGTTGTTTCGAAGACCTTCCGCGCGCTGATGCTTCCTGTTGTGGCAGCGGCAAGCCTTGCGGCGAGCCAGGCTGACGCGTGGGCGCGCGCGGGTATTCGCGACGCCGAGATCGAGCGCATCCTGCGCGGCTATAGCGATCCTTTGTTCCGTGCGGGCGGGCTGGATGAAAAAGCCGTCAACATGTTCATCATCAACGATCCGTCGTTGAACGCGTTCGTCGCGGGCGGACAGAACGTCTTCATCCATACCGGCATGATTATGACGCTCGACACGCCCAACGAGCTCAAAGGCGTGATCGCGCACGAAACGGCGCACATCACGGGGGGCCACTTGGCGCGCGGGCCCGAAGCCGCGGGCAAGGCGCAAGTGCCGATGCTCATCGGCATGCTCGCGGGTATCGCTGCAATTGCGGCCGGCGCGCCCGACATCGGCATGGGCCTCCTGATCGGCTCGCAGTCGGTGGCGCAGCGAGAGCTTCTTGCCTATAGCCGCACCCAAGAATCCGCCGCCGACCAGGCCGGTGTGAAGTTTCTGAACGCGACGGGCCAGTCGCCGCGCGGCATGGCGTCGACGTTCGAGCGCTTCGCCGACCAAGAAGCGCTCAGCGGTTATCGTCAGGACCC
>JAEUML010000330.1 GCA_016792785.1 Alphaproteobacteria bacterium | reverse complement strand
GAACCTTGCACAAGTGCGACCGACGATCACATATCGTGCTTAATCTAAATCAAAGCGCCCAGTCATTGGCGCCCACATGGTGCGCCCGGAGCCAGGGAGGGTTCTTATGAGATCTCGAGCCACATACGTATTGGCAACGCTTATTGGAAGCGTCGCACTTGCCTTCGCGCTAACCGCTGACGGCGCACCCGCCAAGAGCAAAAAGAAGCCGGACGAACACGGTAGCGATCCGAGTGCGTCATACACCGCGAGCATGACGACGTTGCGCCAACTCAAGATGGCACTCCCGGGGCGGCGGCCCAACGATCCGGTCATGTCCGTCGGAGAGTGGAACGAGGCGACGAAGATCTACTTCGAACGCTGTGCGGGTTGCCACGGTGTTCTGCGCAAGGGCGCGACAGGCAAAGCGCTGACGACGGATCTGACCCGCAAGAACGGCTACGAGTACTTGAAGAACTTCATCACGTTCGGCTCGCCGGCGGGCATGCCGAACTGGGGAACGTCGGGCGAGCTCACGAAAAAGCAAGTCGACGTGATGACCCGCTATCTGCTGTTGGAGCCGCCGGCACCGCCCGAATGGGGCATGGCCGAGATGAAGTCTTCGTGGAAGCTCCTCGTGAAGCCCGAGGACAGGCCAAAGAGCAAAGCAAACGACTGGGATATCGAAAACCTGATGTCGGTGACGTTGCGCGATGCCGGCAAGGTCGCGCTGATCGACGGTGCGACCTACGAAATCCGGACCGTGATCGACACCGGCTACGCAGTGCACATCAGCCGCATTTCCGCGTCCGGGCGCTATCTCTTCGTCATCGGCCGCGACGGTCTGGTCAACATGATCGATCTGTGGATGAAAGTTCCGCAGACGGTCGCCTCGATCAAGATCGGCATGGAGGCGCGTTCGGTCGAAACGTCGAAGTTCAAGGGGTGGGAGGACAAACTCGTCGTTGCCGGTTCGTATTGGCCGCCGCAATACGTGATCATGGACGGCGAGACGCTCGAGCCCAAGAAGCTCGTGTCCACACGCGGCAATACCTACGACGAACAAAACTATCACCCCGAACCGCGGGTTGCTTCGATCGTGGCCTCGCACTATCGGCCGGAGTTCATCATCAACGTGAAGGAGACGGGCAAAATCCTTCTCGTCGACTACACAGACCTGAAGAACCTCAAGACGGTCGAGATCGAGGCCGAGCGCTTCTTGCATGACGGCGGTTTCGACTCGACGAAGCGCTACTTCCTGGTCGCCGCGAATGCACGTGACAAGGTCGCGGTCGTGGACACAAAGGAGAATAAGCTCGTCGGTCTGATCGAAACGGGGGGCGTGAAGCCTCATCCGGGCCGCGGTGCGAACTTCGAGCACCCGGTCTATGGACCTGTGTGGGCGACGTCGCATCTGGGCGACGACAGCGTGTCGCTGATCGGGACGGATCCGGAGGGCAATAGCGAGTACGCATGGAAGGTCGTCGACAACTTCCCGGCGCAAGGCGGCGGCTCGCTGTTCCTGAAGACCCATCCGAAGTCGAAGCACCTCTATGTCGACGCGCCACTTAACCCCGATCCGGAAACCTCTGCAGGCGTCGCCGTGTTCGATATCTCGAAAATGACGGGCGACAAGGACAAGGATCCGGAGTTCAAGTCGCTGCCGATCGCAAAATGGGCCAACATCGGAAAAGGGCAGCCGCGCGTCGTGCAGCCCGAGTTCAATAAGTACGGAACCGAGGTCTGGTTCTCGGTTTGGAACAGCAAGGACACCGAGAGTGCCATCGTCGTGGTGGACGATAAGACGCTTGAGGTGAAGAAGGTGATCAAGGATCCGCGCCTGATCACGCCCACGGGAAAATTCAACGTGGCGAACACGCAAGGCGACGTCTACTAGATCACCCGAACGGGACGCCGGGCCCTTGGCCCGGCGTCTCGCTCAAAAGCGAAGCGTCAGCGAGACGCTCGCATTCCGGCCGGGCTGTGTGAAGGCATCCGCGATAGCGGTCGGCGAGCCGAGGCCCCGGATGTCACCCCACCAGGTGTATTCCTCATCGAAGGCGTTGAACAAGCCCGCCCGCAGCGTCGCCTGCGGCGTCACGTTCCAATACGCGGTGATGTCGAGGATCGTGAACCCGTCGGGGATGTAACAGACCGTGCTGGGGGCGCAGGATGCGAACGGCACGCGGTCGGCGTCCTTCTTGCTGGCGTGGGTAACGATCGCTTGGCCGCCGAAAACGCCTTCGGGATCGTCGTAACGAAGTCCTGTAACCAGCTGCCATGGATCGACGGTTACGAGGGGGCTCGTCACGCCGTTGACGGTTTGATCGCCGGTCACCAGCGAGGTGGCGGCCGTCATCGAGAAGCCCGACGGCCAGCGCGCCTCGACACGCGCCTCGACGCCGGAAATGTCGACGCCGCCGAGATTGATAAACTGGAACACGCTCGTGGCGCCGCCGGGCGTGGGAAAGGGGTCGCCGGCGACCACGGTGCGATCGATAAAATCCTCGTACTGGCCGAGGAACCCCGTAACGCTGATGCCGACCCTCGCCCCCAGCGCCTCGACGTTCCGAAGGCGGACGCCCGCTTCGTACGTCTCGCTCGTCTCCGGCCGCAGATTGGGGTTGGGAATCGAGATAAGGTCCAGCGTCACGCTTGAGAAGCTGTTGTTGACTTGGCTGGGCGCAGGCGCCTTGAAGCCGACGGCATAGTTCGCGAACACGCCGAGCCAATCCGCCGGCCAGTAGATGGCGCCGAACTTCGGTGTGAGGTGATCGTCCTTCTGCCCGGCGATGGTGCCGGCGTAGAGCGGATTCGGTTCGGGCTCCACCTTGAAGAGGTCGAAGCGCAATGCGGGATAGAGCTTCAGCCGCCCGTCAAGCAGCGAGATCTCGTCTTGAACGAAGAAGCCCGCGAGCGTGAAATCGGTGACGGGAAAGAGGAGCGTGGGGAAGGTCTCGCCGACCGGCGGAACGGTGCCGTCGCGCACGCCCGACTGATGGGTGAGCGAATACTCGAAACCGTAGATCAGACTGTTCGCCACGTCTCCCAGACGGAAGTTGTGCTCGACTTGCGCGGCTGCGCCCCACACGGCGTTGTCGTAGTTGGAGTCGCGAATGCGGTCCGCGGCCGAAAGGCGGTCTTCGTCGCTGAACTGGCGGGTCTCTGACGTTTGGTAGTAGATCGCCCATGACGCATTCGAAATGAACCCGTCGCCTTCGTACCGGTGATCGAGGCTGACGCGATTGCGCAAGGTATTGTCCAGCGCATCGAGATCTATGACGCTTGTCGGCGACGACGAAACGGCCGCGCGGGCGGTGAAGACCTCTGTTTCGACCGTACGATCGAAATACTCGTAGGTCAGGCGGAACCGGTTGCCGGCGTCTGGCGCAAATACGATCTTGGCAAAAGCGGTGTTGGCTTCGACGTCCTGCGGGTTGGCCGCCGTGCGGTTGATGTTGGGCGACTCGTTCTTGCCTTGGTTCCCGGTTTCGTGCCCGTCGCGTCGCGTGTAGGCGAGCAGGCCTTGCCACGCGCCCGATGGTGTCTGGACCGCACCCATTGCGCCTTCCGACCAAGCGTTATCGGCTGAGGCATACGAGGCGCGCAGACGCATCGCAACTGTCTCTCCCTCGTCGATGATGTCGTCGGGATCCTTGGTGATGAAGCTGACGGCGCCGGCGACGCCGTCGCTGCCGTACAGCGCCGACGCGGGTCCGCGTAGAATTTCGACCGACTTTAGGATGTCGAGATCAAAATAGTCGCCGCGTCCGACCGTCTGAGGCCCGAAGGCGAAGTCGTCCGGCACGCGGATGCCGTCGATTTGAATGAGCACACGATTGCCCTCAAGTCCCCGGACGTTGAAACCGCTGTTGCCGTCGCGCCCAAGCGACGAACTTGCCGCAGAAAAGCGCGAGGGGTTTGCGCGCACGGAAACGCCCGGCTCGAACCGCACGACGTCCTTCACGTCGGTGGCCATGTTGTCTTCGAGTTCCTTCGAGGTGATGACCGTAACGGTCGCGGGCACTTCGTCCGCCTTGCGCTTTTGGCGTGTCGCCGTAACCGTCACCTTTTCGACGGGCGTGTCGGCCGTGGCTGGCTTGGCCGGCGCCGCCGCTTCATCGGCGGCCATGGCTGCGCCCAGCGCGCAAGCAAGGCCAGCGACCGTGACCAAGGTATCGAGTTTCCGTCCCACCAAACGCCCCCAAACATGTGCCGAGTATCGATTGCCGATCCCGCGCGCGGTTTCAATGTCTCCGCGCCACAATACTGCTGCAGGGCTCATCCCTCACGGGAGTGAGACGCGCCGAACGCAATTCTGCGGCGAGTGCCATGACCATCAGAGATACCGCGCAAGCAGCGTCGAACGCGCAGGCGGCCGCGAGGTTGGGTCGCAGTCATACCGTTTCTCCAACGCGCGGGCTCAGGTGCATCCGCCCGAAGATGGCAACGAAAAGACCGAACGCGAAAAGCCAGAGCGCGCCGGCCAACGGCAACAACACGCCGCCGGAGTCGGGAAGGAGCACGGCAGAGACGCGGACAAGCGCGCTCGCCGTGATCGCGGCATAGATCGCAACTGTGCCGCTTTCGGCGTGCAGCGCGCGCCCGGTGTGGCCGAGCGTTGCGCGCGTCATGACGGCGAGCGTCATCGTGCCGACCGCCCCGACGGTCAGCGCGTGTATGCCGGCGGAGATCAGGCTCGGATCCCAGACGATCGCCGCACCGAGCAGCGCAAGTCCGGCCGGAATCCACGCATACCCGACATGCAGCACCAGAACGAGGGGCTCGCGTGTCGTGAGCCAACCACGCCAGCCGGCGAGGCGCACGATCTGAACGATGGCGGCGGAGGCGAGCGCGAAGCCCGTCGCAGGTTCATATGGAAGGAAGGCCCAAAGCAACAAAGCCGCGCCGGACGCCCCGTGCGCGAGCTGTTCGATCAGCCTGTGCGTGATTGCCGCACGCGCACGCCGTTCGCGCGCCAGCCAATTGTTCGTGAAGCTCGGCACGATGCGGCCGCCGATCAAGCCCATGAGCAGCACCAGAGCGCCCAAGCCAAGACGCGCGCCGAATTGGCCGGCTGCAAGAACCTCCAACTCTTCGAGATGGAATGCCGCATTGGCGAGAGCGAGCAGCGCAATGAGCCCGGCGACGGGAATGTTGCGGTAGTTCTTCGCTACCGCGATTTCGCGTGCCGCGAGGCCCGCGAGCGCAGGGAGAAACGCAACATCGACGGCGAAGTGGGCCGCGGGCGGCAACTGCGGCAACAGTGCCGCGACGCGACCTGCGATCCAAAGTCCGAACAGCACCGCCAAAGCGGTCCCGGCGACGGGCAGGCGTCCGGTCCAGTTCGGGATCGCCGTCAGCGCGAACCCGGCGACAACCGCGGAGCCGTAGCCGAACAGCAGTTCATGCGCGTGCCAGCGATTGAGATCGCCGAAGGCGAGTCCTGAGATGCCATACCCCGAAAGCTCCGCGATGCGAATGCTCAGCGTAATGATCGCCCATAGTCCCGCCCCGAGAAAGAACGGACGAAACGCGTTTCGGAACAGCACGGCGCCTGAATGGCGCCGGCGGTGTCGCTCGGTTGGATCACTGGTTGTTGGCGTGCTCGACATCAGCATCAGCAGTTGGGATGGCTACGCATGCAGGCGCCGCACCCTCGCACAGTTCTTCGACGAAATCTCGAAAGTCGGCCACGACGTCTGCAAG
>JAEUML010000326.1 GCA_016792785.1 Alphaproteobacteria bacterium | reverse complement strand
GCCGTCTCGCAGTTGCCGGCGACCGTGTTCAACCGCGAGCTTTCCGGCGCGCTTGCGCCGCTGCGTGGGACGCCGCCGCCGTTCGAGGTCGTCGTGCACCGGCGTTACAACCCGGAAGGCCTGTCGGCTTACAACGTCGTGCCTGGTTTGATCGGCGTGATCCTGACGATGACGATGGTGCTGATCACCGCGCTTGCCGTCACGCGCGAGGTCGAGCGCGGGACGATGGAAAACCTGCTCGCGATGCCGTTGCAGCCGTTCGAGGTGATGGCGGGCAAGATCCTGCCCTACATCGTCGTCGGATACATCCAGGTGACGGTTGTCCTTGTCGCGGCGCAGCTGTTGTTCGGCGTGCCGATGTTCGGGTCCTATTTCGATCTTTCGATCGCGCTCGCCGCGTTCATCGCGGCGAACCTCGCGGTCGGCTTCACGATCTCGACGGTTGCTGCAAACCAACTGCAGGCGATGCAGATGACGTTCTTCTTCTTCCTGCCGTCGATCCTGCTGTCGGGCTTCATGTTCCCGTTCCGCGGCATGCCGGAATGGGCGCAGTGGATCGGGGAGATCCTGCCGAACACGCATTTCATGCGCATCGTGCGCGGCATCATGCTCAAGGGGACCGGGCTCGGCGACTTGGTCAACGATTTATGGCCGCTGGCTGCGTTCCTGCTCGTGGCAATGGCGATCGCGTTGCTGCGCTATCGCCGAACGCTGGATTAACTCCGCCGCAACCATGTTGCACGAGGCCTTCGGCTCAATTCCTGGTCCGTTGCAAGTTGAATTAAAACCCCATTCACATTTGAACGGCCTTTGAAACAAGGCCGCCCATTATCCGTGCGACGCAACACATAGGAGTTCGTCGTGCGCCGGTATGTCCTCGTTCCCGCTTCTTCCCTCAAGGCCTTGGCGCTGAGCCTCGGCGGCTAAGAGATATCAAATGCGTGCCCTGCCCCGTTTGATGACGGCGGCCGCTGTGGCGGTGAGCCTCGGCGGTTGCGCCAGCGACTTCTTGGATCCCGGTCCGATCGGGCGCCATTCGGCGGGCGTCAGCCCCCGCGTCCTGCGTGGGGGTGAGCCGCTGCAATGTGTGCCCTATGCGCGCGACGTTTCGGGCGTGCGCATTTGGGGCGACGCCAATACGTGGTGGTCGAGGGCGGCCGGGCGCTTTCCGCGCAGCTCGGAACCCGAACTTGGGGCCGTCATGGTCATGCGCGGCACCAGCAGCGCCCGCGGCCATGTGGCGGTCGTGCGCAAGGTGGTCAACGAGCGCGAGATCGTCGTCGACCACGCAAACTGGCTGAATACTGGGGAAATCAGCCTCGACAACCCGGTCATGGACGTGTCCGAGGACAATGACTGGTCCCGAGTCCGCGTCTGGTACGCGCCGGGCGGCCATTACGGTGGCCGGGTCTATGAGGTGCAGGGCTTCATCCTTAGTCCCGGCGACAGCCGCCAGATCGCCACCCGCTGATCCGAATCCCACAGCCGGCAGTTTTTCGCACCCGCACAAACCAGATGTTGTGGGTGGACCGCCCGAGAATCAGCACATCCATTACGCTTAGTTAACGGTAATATTTCCTTAAGTTGACTCCCTCAGCTTGGGTGGGCAGGAAGCCCCGCCCAATCCGGGAACCAAGACGGCCGACCCCGCCGTTGCAGTTGAGGAGAGTATCTCTTGAGAACTAACGCGGTGCGCTGCCTCACGGCCCTCGCCTTTGCTGGTCTTGTTCTTACCGGTTGCGGGTCTGCTCAGTCCGAATTCTCTACACCTTTTGCGAGCACAACTTCCACGAACCTGGACGACGCGCAGATTCAGTTGCGCGGGACGACCGAGGGCACGACGGCCAACTTCCTGCCGCGCGTGAAGCCGGTCCACGGCTTGGCGGTGCTCGAGGGTATCCGGCCGAAGATCCTGGACCCCGTCTCGCCGCTGCAGTGCGTTCCCTTCGCGCGGGAAGCCTCCGGCATCTCGATCTATGGTGACGCGAAGAACTGGTGGCGGCTGGCCGAGGGCCGGTACGCCAAGGCCACACGCCCTGAGGTTGGGGCCGTCATCGTGATGAAGGGCTACCGGACCACCCGTCGCGGGCACGTGGCGGTCGTGAAGCAGATTGTCGACGAACGTACGATCGTGGTCGACCACGCCAACTGGGGCAACGACGGGCGCATCCATCTGAACGCGCCCATGCGCGACGAGAGCCCGAAGAACGACTGGAGCAAGGTTCGCGTCTGGTACACGCCCGGGAATGCCTGGGGTAAGCGGATTTACCGCACCCGTGGCTTCATCCTGCCGACCACCGCAGTGGCGACGTTGGACCACGATTCAAGCCGCAACTGACGCGCTGCGCAGCTTTCCATTCAGGTCAGCCGAGGCTTCTTCGAACAGGCGCTTGAGGCGCTCGATGCCGGCTGCGCCCTCGGCCTGCGTGACGGCCGGTGCCGCCGTCTCAAGGTCCGCGGCCGCCTGAGCGAGCATGGCTGCGCCGAACAAACGCGCGGCGCCTTTCAGCGAATGGGCACGGCGGCGCAGCGCTTCGCGATCGTCGGCGCGGAGATCGCCCCGCATCGCGTCGATCTCCGCGGCTTGGTTGGTTGCGAAGGTGTGCGCGAGTTTCTTTATCGCATCCCACGGCATGTCGGACTTCAAATCGGCCCAGACTTGGGCATCGATGACACCAGCAGCCGTCCGTGCTGGCGCCTTCGGCTCCGGTTTCGCCTCGATGGGCTCGCGCTCTGACAGGTGGCGCAGCAGCGCTGCTTCCAATGCGGCGCGGCGGATCGGCTTCGTCAGGTGTTCGTTCATGCCGGCTTGCTTGCAGCGCGAGGCATCCTCGACGAAGGCGTTCGCGGTCAAGGCCAGGATCGGTTTCGCCTGGTTCGGACCGGGCGCGGCGCGGATGTGCCGCGTCGCCTCGAGCCCGTCCATCTCGGGCATCTGCATGTCCATCAGGACCAAATCGAACGCTTGGGCGGCCGCGGCGCGCACGGCTTCCAGCCCGGTCCGCGCGGTCGTCACGTTGCAACCGATCTGGGTCAGCATCGTGGTCGCAGCGTAGAGATTCGTCTCATTGTCTTCGACGAGCAGGATGCTTGCGCCCGCCAATCGGCGGTCATGGGCGGCGGTGCTCTGCAAGCGCTCAGACGATTGCGCCGCGAAGACGCCGGTCAACGCTTCGAGCAAGGCGCTTTGCATCAGCGGCTTGAATAGAACGGCGTCGAACTGCGTGCCCGCCCCCGCCGACAGGGTAACGCCGTGGCTGATCGACGAGCAGAGAACGAGCTTGATCGTCTTGCCGCTTTCGAGGCGGCGGATCGCTTCGGCGACTTCGTGGCCCGTCTGGCCCGGCATGTGGCGGTCGAGAAGCACGACATCGAACGGCCTACCGGCAACAGCCGCCTGGTCGATCGCAATCATCGCGGCCAGGCCGTCGTTGACGGTCGCGACCTGCATGTCCCAGCGCGACAGTCTGCGCTCCAGAATTTCGCGGTTGAGCGCCAGATCGTCGACGACGAGCGCGCGCTTGCCCGCCAGAACCGCAGCGTCCGCCGCAGCCGGGGGCGGCGCTTTCGGCAACACGAGCTCGACGCGAAACAACGCGCCTGCTCCCGGCGCGCTCTCGACGGCGATCGTGCCGCCCATGGCGCCCACGATCTCTTTGCAGATCGCAAGGCCCAAACCGGTGCCGCCGAAACGGCGCGTGATGGAGTCGTCGCCTTGCGCAAACTTCTCGAACAGTTTCTTGCGCGCATCGGCTGTCATGCCGATTCCGGTGTCGCGCACGGCGAGCGTCAGGTTGCGGCTCTCCGCATCGCCGCCGGACGACGACACTTCGATCGTGATCACACCCTTTTCGGTGAATTTGACCGCGTTACCGACGAGGTTCAGCAGCACTTGGCGAAGCCGCGTCGGGTCGCCGCGATAGGCGCCTTCGGCATCAGGCCGCACATCGATACAGATTTCGACACCCTTCGCGTGGGCTTTCGCGGCGAAGGTCTGGGCTGCGCTTTCGACCAGCGGCACGAGATCGAACGGCACGCTCTCCAGCGACAGCGAGTTCGCCTCGAGCTTCGAAATGTCGAGGATGTTGCCGATGACCTGAAGCAACTGATCGGCGGACGCGCGGGCGGTCTCGGCCTGAACGCGCTGCTCGTGGCTCAGAGTTGAATCCAAGAGGATGTCGATCATGCCGATCACGCCGTTCAACGGCGTGCGAATCTCGTGGCTCATGTTTGCGAGGAAGGCCGACTTTGCGGCGCTCGCTTGCTCGGCGGCGACTTTCGCCTGCTCCAATGCGGCGTGGGTGCGCGAGATGTGCTCGATCTTATCCTGAAGTTCGAGGCGGTGGCTTTCGAGATCGGCGACGTAGCGGTTGCGTTCGACCTCAGCCGCCTTCGACAGACGATCGGCCGAGCGGGCATAGAGGAAGCTCCCGAACACCAGCAACGCGATCAAGCCGAGGAACACGGCCTGAGCGATTTGCAAGCGGTTGGCGGCATAGTGCAACGTCGTGAGATTCTCACCCTGCCCCGCGATCACCTGCTGCAGGGTCCCGGTGATCGACTCGTTCGCCTGCACGAAGGCGCTATGCACGTCGACCATGCTGCGCGCAGCGTCTTCAAGGCGGCCGGCCGCATAAAAGTCGAGCACGACATGCGTGCGGTGCGCCATTTCGGTGGCCGTTGCGTCGATCGACTGGACTTGGCGCGCGAGCGGGGTTGCGCTGAGTTCACCCTCGACGACGGGCGCGAACTTGTCCCGCACGCGGGCCAGTGTCTGACCGAACTGGGCCTCGGCGGCGGCCAGGCGACGACGCTCGGCCGCCACGTCTTTCGATTGGAAGATTGCGTTCGACGGTCCAGACAATTGCGTCACGACCTGACGCAGCGTCATCAATTCTTCGACGCGCTCGTTCCAGATCGTGGCGCCGATCTGTTGATCGCGCAGCATCGTCAACGTGAATTGACTGATCGACAGCGCACCGACGGCGGTGACGATATTGAGGATCGCGAGAACCGCGAAGATGCGCGCCAAGCGCTTGCGAGACTTGGCGGGACGGTCGCCGGCGATCGGAACTGGGGCGGGGCTCATGGGTGGCTCCGTCTGGCCGCCGTTCAGGCGGCGCTTTCGCCGCGCGCCGCCGTCTTGGCGAGCAACGCGTCCGCGCGTTGGCGTAGCACCTGCGGACGGAACGGCTTTTCGATGACGTCGTCGGCGCCAAGCGCGCTTGCGGCGACCAGCAGAGGCTCCTTCAGCGTCGCAAAGCCCGCGGTCATGGCGAGAATCGGCAAGCGGCTTTGTTCGGTGCGCAACGCGCGTATCACTTCGAGACCGTCTTTGCCGGGCATTACGAGGTCGGTCACGATCAGATCGACGCGCTCGCTCTTCAACCGCGCCAGCGCCTGGTCGCCGTTGACCGCAAAAACGAGTTCGTGCCCGCCGTCGGCAAACGCGACTTCCGCGATCTGGCGGTACAGCTCGTCGTCTTCGCAGATGAGAATTCTGGCCACCTTGGACCTCGTACAGCGCGTTTAGGACTTCTTCATGGTTGATAGTCCGTTGCCACTATCGCAGAGGACATGCGAAGGAGGGGTTAAGGCACACGCGAAGACACGCGAGGCAACTCCTAATGATCCGTGAACGGACGAACTACACGTGACGCTGTCGCTTTGGGGGCATGCGGACTTCCGCCGATTGTGGGCGGCGCAGGCCGTCAGCGCGGTCGGCAGCCGCATCACGCGAACGGCGTTGCCGATCATCGCGATCACCTCGCTGAACGCCTCCGCCAGCTGGGTCGCCGTCTTGAGCGCGATGACGACCGCGCCCGGCGTGCTGATCGCGTTGTTCGCGGCCGGCATGATCGACCGTACGCGCAAGCGCCCGCTCCTGATCGCGATGGACGTCGCGCGCGCGGCGTTGCTGCTGACCTTGCCGGCGGCGGCTTTGTTCGGCTTGCTCACCATGGCCCATCTCATTCTTGTCGCGGCGCTCACGGGTGCGGCGACCGCGGCATTCGTGCTGGCCAAGAGCGCCTACCTGCCCCGACTGATCGCCGTCGATCGGCTGGTCGAGGGCAACACGAAGCTCGAGACGACCGAGGCCGTTGCCGAAGTCGCGGGACCGAGCGGCGCGGGTGTGCTCATCCAAGCCGTCACCGCGCCCGTCGCGATCGTCGTCGATGCGCTCAGCTTTCTGTGGTCGGCGTGGTGGCTGAAGCGCATCGAGGCTCAAGAAGCGGCGGCGCCGCCTTCCGGACCGCGGCATCCGCTCGCCGACATCGCGGAAGGGTGGCGCGCGTGCCGGGCGCAGCCGGTCGTGTTCGCGCTGCTTGCCGCCGAAATCACGTTCGGCCTCGTTGGTGGGTTCTTTTTTGCGATCTACATGATCTTTGCGTTGCGCACGCTGGCGCTCGACGTGGCGACGGTCGGCGTGATCATCGGCGTGGGCGGCATCGGTGCGCTGTGGGGCGCGTTCGCGGCCGAACCGTTGGCGCGGCGATTGGGCTATGGACGCGCACTCGTATTGTCGCTCGGACTTTGGGTCGCGGCGAACATGTTCATCCCCGCGGCCGAATGGTCCGAATCACTTGCGATTCCATTCCTCGTCGCCCAACAGCTGATCGGGGACGGGTTCCTGGCCGCGTATCTGATCCTCGCGGTCAGCGTGCGACAAACTGCGCTTGACCCCGATGTCCAGGCGCGCGCGGGTGCGACATTCGAGGTCGTCGGCGGCCTTTCTCTCCCTCTTGGGGCGCTGATCGCCGGGCCTCTCGCAGACGTTGTGGGGACAGGAGCGGTGCTTTGGATCGCGGTCGCGGGCGCCGCCGCGCCCTTAGCGATTCTCGCCGCGTCGCGGCTGTGGACGCTGCAGCGACTGGCGGACTTGCGACCGGGCGGCGTGACGGGCGGCACTTGACCCGGAACTCGCGCCCCCGGCACATTCGCCGCGATTTTGGCCCCTGAGGCTTCGACCACACCTTAAGAGCGTCTCAGGGGATCGCTCTCACGTAAGGAAAATCCAATGACCAGCAGTCGCGTTGCGCGGCGTTCTTGGCCCGCGTTCGTGTTCGCCGTGTTTCTCACCGCATGCGGCGGGTCGTCGACCACGCCCGCCGTCGATTCGAAAGAGCTTCAATCACGCCTCGATGGGTTCGTCGCCTCGGTGACGAAGCCGTCGCCCGACTCCGGCGTCGTGGTGAAGGCGGACGGCGCGGCGAAAGTCGAAACGACGAGCGACGGCACGGTCGTCGGCACGTTGCCGCGCTTCACGGTTACGGGCGATGACGGCAACACCGCCGTGCTCGATCCGGTGCAGATCAAGTTCGCGAACGGCGGCGAAGGGCGCGTCAACTTCGAAGCGGTCCTGCCCTCGACCATGACGGTCAAGAAGAAGGACGGCACGGTCGACGGTCAGATCAAGATCGGCAGCCAAAGCCTGAAAGGCACGTGGGTCGACAAGCTGCAAACGTTCGACGAAATGGACATGCAGCTTGGAAACCTGACGATCACCTCGCCCAGCCAGCCCGGCTCCGGCAAGGTCGACAAGATCTCGCTTGTCGGCAAGCTCGAGCCCAAGGGCTCCGGTCTCTACAACGGCAAGTACGAGTTCAAGATGACGGGCTTCAGCGTCGATGATCCGGCCGAGAAGACCGTGATGAAAATGGGATCGCTGAACGCCAGCGGAACGATGGCCGGCGCGAAGATGGAAGCGTGGGCGGCCGCCGCAAAGGAAGCGGGCTATACGCTTGCCAACCCAGACCTCTTCAAAGTCTGGACGGGCGGACCGATCGACCCGAAGATGATCGCCTTCATGAAGCGCATGCCGGAGTTCATGGGCGCGGTCGACTATGTCTACAGCGTCGACGGCCTCGACATGACGCAGGACGGCAAGCCGATGTTCGCGTTGAAGACGTCCTCGTTCGGCTTCGGCGCCGGTCCGGACGGCGCTGGCAAGACGAAGCTCAAGATGAGCATCGGTATGGGTGGCATGTCGGCCGGCACGGAAGAGCCGCTGCTGCCGCCGGAAGCCGACGTACAGAACGCCGTCGTCGAGGTGGACGCGTCGGGTGTGCCGGGTCAGGCGCTGTGGGACGTGTATATCGACTCGCTGCCGCGTCTGCAGGCGGCGGCCGCGAAGGCTGCCGGTGAAACGGCGACGGGTTCGAAGGACGCGACGGCGGCCGGCTCTGAGGCCGTCGAAGCGGTGACGGGCGAAATGTCGGCGAAGGCGATGGAGGTGCTGATGGCCTCCAAGCTTGCGATCGCGCTCAACAAGTTCGACCTGATGACGCCGACGGCCAAGATGACGGGTAAGGGTGCGGCGACGTACCTTCCGGCCGAAGGCATGCCGGAAGGCAAGGTCAGCTTCCGCTTCTCAGGCATCGACACGCTCGCCAAGGCGATGGAAAAGCGTGGACCGAAGGACGAGATGGCGCAGCAGATCATGGGCGTGGTTGCGGGCATTCGCGCGATGGGCAAGCCGGATCCGGCGAGCCCCAAGGACGACCGCGCTTACCTGATCGACATCGTGTTCACGAAAGACGGCAAGGTACTGGCGAACGGCCAGAACATGCTGGAATAGGCTTCCGAAGCCGCAAAGCGTTTACGGGCTCGGCGATGCCGGGCCCGTTTCTTTTTAGCCCGCTTCTGGGGACGCCGGCAGCGCGCCCTGCTCGGCAGTCAGCACCGCTTCGATCAGGCGCATGATCTCGGCGATGTCGGTCACGATGGTGCGCACGCGCGCGATATCGACCAACGAGCTGAACATCGTGCCGATCTCGAACTTGTCGCCGCCTTCGATCGCGACCAAGAGGTCACCGCCGACGAAGGCGCCGCGTAGGTTCTTGCCGTCGAACGCTTGCTCGAGTGCGAGCAGGCGCTCCATGAACACCGGGTGGATCAGATAGCGGGCCTCGACCTGATCGCTCGCGTAGACCTCGAACGCTTTTTCAAGGCGACTGTCGCCGAGGCCGACGCGCTGCAACTCCGTGAACCAACGCTGCATGAAATTGAACAGGCCGGCGTCGCGGCGGATCACGGTGGTCCCTAAGAACTGCTTCGGGAAGGCGACGCGGATGAGTTGACCGCGGAACACGGTGTCCCAACGCTCGCCGTTCTTCGTTTTGACGCGGCGCTCGCGGTGGCCGTCATGGAAGGAAAACGCGCAACCTGCATGTTTGCCCGAGAAACAGTCCTGATAACTCGCCCGGTCGCACGACGGCAGGAGCTTCAACTCCTCCAACTGCCGGACGCCCGCCGTTTGGAATCCCGCCAGCCGATAGTCGCAACCGATCGCCTCCGCGATCGTTGTCAGCGATTGCTGCTTCGTGGCGTTCGCCACCTCTTGCAGCGGTTGATAGGCGTAGACCAAACCGATGGAACCGATGCCGACGCCGGCGAAGAGCACGTAGAAAATGTCTTGAAACAACCACCATGCGAGTGCGGCTGCGGCCATTGCGCCGAGCACGACGAGAACGGCGCGGCCGCGGAAGACGATCATCGCCTTGCCGCGTTCGCTCTCTTGGGTGCGCAGGATCGGCTCGATGCGTTCGGCGTAGAGGCGGGCTAGCGCCTCTTCGCTCAGCGAGAGCAAATCAAGCTTGGTGCTCATAGGTTCAACTCTTACCGGATATCCCGAATTCGCGAAGGGCTTTTGCGCGAGGGCTTTGCGAGGCCCACCGATTCCTGCAAGCTCGCCGCAACACGATAAAGAACAGGTTGAGGAAACAAGGATGACGGATGGCGCGGTTGCCGCTGCCCCTGCGCGGGCGGATGACTACTCCACGACTTACAAGATCTATGTGCTGGTGCTGCTGCTCGTCGTCTACATCAGCAATTATGCCGACCGCATGATCCTGTCGGTGCTGATGCCCGCGATCAAGGCGGAGTTTCAGGCCTCGGACACGGCGATGGGGTTCCTTGCCGGTACTGCATTCGCGATCTTCTATGCTACGCTCGGCGTTCCGATCGCGATTTGGGCGGACCGGGGCAACCGCAAGAACATCATCTCGATCGCCGTGGCGATTTGGTCGGCGATGACCGCGGTGTGCGGTTTGGCGCCGAACTTTTGGCTGTTCGCGCTGGCGCGCGTCGGCGTAGGCGTCGGCGAAGCCGGCGGCAGTCCGCCGTCGCACTCGATCATCTCGGATCTCTTCGGGCCGAAGGAGCGGGCAACGGCGCTCGGCATTTTTGCGCTCGGCGTGCCGTTCGGTTTGTTCGTCGGGCTCTATGGCGGGGCGCAGGTCGCCGAAATCTATGGCTGGCGCATGACGTTCTATTTGCTGGGCATTCCGGGTTTGCTGTTGGCGCTGCTGGTGTACTTCACGATTCGCGAGCCGCGGCGGGGGGCGAGCGACGGGTTTGCTCATTCGGGCGACGCCCCGGCGCTGATGACCACGGTGCGCCACATGTTGGCGCAGAAGTCGCTGGTGCATGTGTTTGCCGGCGCCACGATCACGACGCTGGTTGGTTATGCCGGCGTGGTGTGGTGGCCGACATTCGTGATGCGCTCGCACGGGCTTTCGATGGCCGACCTGAGCTTGTTCCTGGCGCTTGTGTTCGGCGTTGCGGGCGGGCTTGGCACGTTCTTCGGCGGCTATGTCGCCGACCAGTTCTCGAAGCACGATTTGAAGTGGATGCCGCGAATCGTGACGCTGGCGACTCTGGCCGGGTTTCCCTTCGCTTTCGCGATCTATCTCACGGACTCGTCGTGGATGGTGTTCGCTTTGATCGGTATTCCCGCCGCCTTGGGTTCGGCCTATCTGCCGCCGACCTATGCGATGACGCAGGGCCTCGTCGAGGTTCGGATGCGGACGGTCGCCTCGGCGCTGCTGCTCTTCGTGATCAATCTGATCGGCATGGGGATCGGACCACTGCTGGCCGGGTTGATCAGCGACGCGTTGACGCCGACTTACGGCAAGGACGCGCTTGCGTATTCGCTACTGATCCTGACGTTTCTGAATTTATGGGCGGCAGCGCATTATTGGATCGCCGGCACCTACTTCGAGCAGGACCTGAAAAAGGTGACGAAGGCGACTTAGCCGGCAAAGCGCGGGGCGGCAAAGCCCCGTGCGCCGAGGCCGGTGATCGCGAATGTGCCGCCGGCGAGCGGGTGCTGCTTCAGTTGCGCGTCGGTCAGGCCGATGCGGGCCGTTGTGATGTAGAGCGTGTCAAAGTTCGCGCCGCCGAACGTGCAGCAGGTGACGTTCGGGGCGGGGAGCGCGATCGTCTGCAGCTTCGTCCCGTCGGCCTTGTAGCGGGTGATGCGGCCCGCGCCCCAATGCGCACCCCAGACGTCTCCGTCCGCATCGACGCAGAGGCCGTCGGGCCAGCCATCGGCTTCGGTCAGTTGCGCGAAGACCCGGCAGGCGCCGGGACGGCCGCTTTCGAGATCGAAATCGTAGAGCCAGATTGTGCGGGCGGCGCTGTCGACGAAGTAGAGGCGGTCGCCCTCTTTGTTCCAGCGGATCGCGTTCGTGATGACGAAGCCGGCGTCGAAGCGCGTGACCGTGCGATCGGGGTCGAGGCGGTAGAGATGGCCGGTCGGCGATTTCTCCTCGTCGTCCATCGTGCCTGCCCAGAAGCGGCCGCGCGCGTCGCAGGCGCCGTCGTTGAAGCGGTTCGTGGGCACGTTCGCCTCAGGGCGCGCAATGATGTCGACGTTGCCATCGAGATCGACGAACGCGAAGCCCGGCTTCATCGCGGCGACGAGGCCGCCTTTCTCACGCAGCGCCACAGCGCCGATGCGGTGGGGCATCGGCCAGTTCTGCGTGGCGCCTGTTTTCGGATCGAGGCGCCAGATCGCGGGGGCTTTGATGTCGACCCAATAGAGGTGGCCTGCGCGCTCGTCCCACACCGGCCCCTCGCCCAGCGTGCACTTTACGTCCGCGACGCAGTCGATCTTCATGCCCAGCCGCCGTCGACGATGAAGCTCTGCGCGGTGACCATGCGGCTGTCGTCGGCGGCGAGCCACAGCACCATGCGGGCGACATCAGGCGGGTAGAGCTTTTCCTTTAGGCACTGTTTCGTCATGAGTTCGGCTTCGCCCTCCGGCGTCAGCCAAAGCTTGATTTGACGCTCGGTCATGATCCAACCGGGCACGAGGCAGTTGACGCGGATGCCGTCGGGACCGAGATCGCGCGCGAGGCCGCGCGTCAGACCTTCGACCGCCGACTTCGCCGTGACGTAGGCCGGCATGCCGCCGAGCGCGAGGCGCCAGCTGATCGAGCCGACATTGATGATCGCGCCGCGTTTGCGTTTGCGCATCGTGGGGATCACGGCCTGGGCGGCGAAGAACTGGTGGCGTAGGTTCGTCGCCATGCGTTCGTCCCAGTACTCCGGCGTCACGTCTTCGATCGCGTGGCGATCGTCGCGGGCGGCGTTGTTGACGAGGGCGAGCGGCGGACCTTGATCCTTTTCGAATGCGGCGAGCGCCTTTCGCAGCGCGCCGATGTCGCGCAGATCGCAGGCCATGAAGCGCGCGCCCGTCTTCGCCGCAAGCTCGCTGCCCGCCTTGTCGTCGAGATCGACGAAGCCGACGCGTGCGCCTTGGGCCGCGAAATGTTCGACGATCGAGGCGCCGATGCCGCTGGCGCCGCCGGTGACAACGACGGCTTCGTTCTTGAGGCTCGGGTAGGTCGCGAATTGGTTCATGATGCGGTCTGGTTCGCGGCAGCGAGAGCTGCGCTGCGGCCGGTGGCGGAGGGGTTCACACTGCCGATCCAATAGCTGAGTTCGCACGGGTGGCCAATCGGCCAGACGGCGTAGTCGGCGGCCTTGCCGACCTCCAGCGTGCCGGTCTCACCCTGAAGGCCGAGTGCGCGGGCGGCGTTGCGCGTCGTGCCGGCGAGCGCCTCCTCCGGCGTCAAGCCGAACAGCGTGCAGGCCATGTGCATCGTGGTGATGAGCGAGACTGTGGGCGATGTGCCCGGGTTGCAGTCGGTCGCGACCGCGATCGGCACCTTCGCGCGGCGGAAGGCTTCGACCGGCGGCTTCTTTGTTTCGCGCAGCACGAAGAATGCGCCGGGCAGCAGCACGGCGACGGTGCCGGCCTTCGCCATCGCGGCGACGCCGGCGGCATCGGTGTATTCGAGGTGGTCGGCGGAGAGCGCCTTGAACTTCGCGGCCAGCGCCGCGCCGTTCGTGTCGGAAAGTTGGTCGGCGTGCAGCTTGACGCGCAATCCCAAGGCGGCAGCGGATGAGAAGAACTGTTCCGTCTCCTGCGCGGTGAAGGCGATGCCTTCGCAGAACGCGTCGACGGCGTCGATGAGGCCCTCGGCCGCAATCGCGCGGAGGACCGGGCCGCTCATCTCGGCAACATAAGCGGCGCGCTTTGCGGCTTGTTCGGGCGGCAGCGCGTGAAGGCCCAGATAGGTCGTCGACACCCGCGCGTAGTTTTCCTCAGCCAATCGGCGCGCGATGCGGAGTTGGCGAAGCTCCGTCTCGAGGTCGAGACCGTATCCGGATTTGACTTCGACCGTGGTCACGCCCTCGCTCATGAGCGCGTTGAAGCGCGCGCGCGACTGTGCGGCGAGTTCGTCCTCGCTTGCGGCGCGCGTTGCACGTACCGTCGACATGATGCCGCCGCCGGTTTTGGCGATCGCTTCGTAGCTTGCGCCCTTCAGGCGTTGCTCGAACTCGGTGGCGCGGTTGCCGGCGAAGACGAGATGGGTGTGGCAGTCGATCAGGCCCGGTGTGATCCACTGATTCTTTGCGTCGATCACGCGCGTTGCCAGGTCGTCGGGTTTGCCCGGCAGGCCGCGCATGGGTCCTGCGTAAACGAGGCGCCCACCCTTGTCCGCGAGCGCCGCGTCCTCGACCGCACCGTAGGCGGTCGCGCCCTCGCGCATCGTCGCGAGCCGCGCGTTGATCCAAAGGTGGTCCCATTTGCTCATCACGCCATAGTGTCATGGTCGGTGAAGGCCGACCATCCACGACTTCCTTTCGGGCGCCAAAAAGTCGTGGGTGGTCGGCCTGCGCGGACCATGACAAAGTGGGATTGGGATATCCGCGAGGACGAATGACCACCACCTACTTCGCCGATCATGCATTGTTGCCGGAGGGCGTGCGGTCGTCGGTGCGGATCGACGTCGCGGACGGGCTGATTCGATCCGTCGAAGCGGGTGTTGCTCAGGGTGCTTCGGACGACGCGATCAAGGGCCTTGTGCTGCCCGGTATGGCGAATGTGCATAGCCACGCGTTTCAGCGCGCGATGGCGGGGCTTGCGGAATGGGATGCAGGCGGCCGCGACAATTTTTGGAGCTGGCGCGAGGCGATGTATCGCTTCGCCGAGCGGTTGGACCCCGACGCGCAGCTGGCGATCGCGCGGTTTCTCTACATCGAGATGCTGAAAGCGGGCTACACGTCGGTCGGCGAGTTTCATTATCTGCACAATCAGCCGGGTGGCGCGGCTTATGCGCCGGCGACCGCGATGGCGGATGCGATCGCGGCGGCCGCGCGCGACAGCGGCATCGCGCTGACGCTGATGCCGACGCTCTATGTTACGGGCGGCGCGGACGGGCGCCCATTGAGCGAGCGGCAGAAGCGCTTCGGCAAGACGGTCGACGAGTTGCTCGCCCTGCGCGCGGCGATGCAGGGCAAAGCGGGGGTTGCGCAAACGGGGTTGGCGCTGCATTCGCTGCGCGCTGTACCGCCCGCGTTAATGCGTGCGGCGATTGAGGGCGTCGACACGGAGACGCCGATCCATCTGCACGCGGCCGAGCAGACGGGCGAGATCGACGAGGCGCTGACCGCGTTCAAGCGGCGGCCGGTCGACTATCTGTTGTCCGAGTTTCCGGTCGACCGTCGCTGGTGCTTCGTGCATGCGACGCACATGAACACGCACGAGACGCGCGCGCTCGCCGAAAGCGGCGCGGTCGCGGGACTGTGCCCGACAACGGAGGCCAATCTCGGGGACGGGATATTCCGGCTGACCGAATTCCTGAA
>JAEUML010000308.1 GCA_016792785.1 Alphaproteobacteria bacterium | reverse complement strand
CGTCTGTTGCGCCTCGGCCATCGCGAAGAGTTCGGCGGGGCCGAGGCCGACGAGGGATGCGGGCGCGACATAGAACGCGTGCACGCGCCAGGCGCCGTCCTGCTCCATCATCCAGGCGGTGAACGCCCAGTCGTTGTTGCGCGTTCTTGCTTCGAGGATCGTGTGGATTTGCGTGGCGTCCGGGATCGCGGAGACCGACACCGACTTCAACGCGCCGTCGGCGGCGCAGGTCGCGCGTTGGGGTTCGCTCACCGTCGGGTGATAGGCGTTCGCGAGGCGCATGTCTTCGTAGGGGCCGTTGCCCGCGATCGTGCGCATCATCTGGGCGAAGGCGTCGGCGGTGACGAGCTTCTTCGCCTCGTCCGTCAGCGCGTCGTGGGCGGTGGCGTCGCCTTTCAGAACGCGGTCGTAGAAGGCGCGGGCGGCGGCGGCGGCGGCGTCGCGCTTGGCGGCGTCGATCTCGTCGTCCTTCAGGCAGGCGGCCGCGGTGCTTTCCGGCGCTTCGCCGGCGTCGAACAGGCCCGCGACATACGCGCCGCCCAGCGCGAGCGCGACGAGCACTCCAACGACGATCGCGACGTTGCGCATTCTGCCGCCCCCGCCATGTCCGATTGGTCCCAAGGGCCACATTCTAAGCGGGCAGGGCGGGGGTGGAAAGGGTCGAATTCTGTGCCTTCCAGAGGGCTTTGGCGGTGGACGCGTTGTGCGGGTTCCACACAAAGCAACGAAGAAACAAAGCAGCAAAGGCGTTGGCGCCGGTGGACGGGCTCATCGCGCCGAAGGCGCACCAAGGACATTGGCGCTTCGCGCCGACGTTGCCGTCGCTCCAGCGCCTTTGCGTCTTTGTTTCTTTGCTGCTTTGCGTGAATCTTCCGTTCGCACCAACCAAGACGGATATCTCGGGGACGGTTTGAAGTTACTCGCCCAGCTCGTAGTTGACCACGAGCGCGATGGTTTGCGTGGTCCAGTCGATGTCGGCTTCGCCGGCGGGCGTGTCGTTCGTGCCGTGCATGTCGTAGTGCCGGTATTCGAGACCCATGCGCCAGTTGTCGCTCATGCCTTGTTCGATGCGTGCGGCCAGCACCGTGCCGTCGTGCAGTGCGCTCGATGCGTCGGCGGTTCCGATTTGCGCGTAGGTGTCGGCGGCGGCGAGGCCTGCGGTGCCGGCGATCAGAATATCGTCGAACAGAACGATGCCCGCGCTCAGCTGTGCTTCGAGCATCCAGCCGGTTTCGCCGCTGCACGGGACGGCGCCGCAGGTGTCGGAGAACTTGATGTCGGCGTGTTGGGCGCGCGCGGCGGCTTCGATGACGAGCGCGCCGAGGCGCCAGCCGTAGCCGGC
Source organism: Alphaproteobacteria bacterium (assembly GCA_016792785.1). Taxonomy (GTDB): domain Bacteria; phylum Pseudomonadota; class Alphaproteobacteria; order Micropepsales; family Micropepsaceae; genus SZUA-430. The sequence continues at coordinate 5,868 of JAEUML010000308.1, read as the reverse complement.
CTCCCCGCCGACGACGATGCCGCCTTCGCCTTCGACGGCGTCTGCGGCCGACGGCAAGAACGAGCAGAAGCACCAGTCGCCCGAGGCGCCGAAGCCATAGCCGGTCACGAGGCCGACATGCGCACCGGCGAAATCGGCGGGCGAATCGCGCGCCTCAGCCGTCGCGGCGAACCACGCCGCCGCGAACGCGAGCAACAACAGACGGCGCACGCATCTCCCCCCAAAGACCCATGTCGGCCAGCGGCTCAGCCTATCAGTCCCGAGGGGCGCACGGGCGTGGCGGGACGGGCACAGCGGCGGGCCTAATCCTCCGGCGCGCGGTACTTGTCGTGGCAGACGAGGCAGGCCTTTTTGGTTGACGCGAGGGCGGCGGTGGCGTCGGCCTTGGCGTTCTTGGCCAAGGCGGCGTCGAGGGCCGCAAAATTCGCTGCCAGCGCGTCGAACTTCGCGTCGAAGTCGGCGCGGTTCGCGAAGATCGTCGACAAGGCGCGCGAGCGCGCGACGCCGCGATCGCCGAGTGCTGTGCCGCGCGGGAAGAGAGATCGCGCGGCCGCGACACCGTTGCGTGCGGCGGCGACCTTTGCCTTCGCCGCCGCCGCGGTGGCTTTGTCTTGCGTGTATTGCGTGCTGGCACTGAGCGCTCCGATGTAGCTCTTCATCACGGCGACGCGTTCGTCGATCATCTTTTGCGGGTCGGCGGGCGGCGTGTCGGTCAGCGTCGTGCACGCGGCGATCGCGAGGAAGCTCGCGGCTAGCAACGCCGTGTGCGCGGTGCGGTGCAATACAAAATTCATGAACGCCGTCCTCCCCCTTGGCCACGCCTGAGAGCCTAGCGCGGATGGACCGGGCTTGCCAGATTCGCCGGTTGTGGGACTCGCTTCCTACATTCGAGGGGCAGTGGTGAGCGGGTGCGGGTGTCGGTTATGCTGAGCAGGCGGGGTATGGCGATTCTCTTCGTGCGAGGCGAGAGGCACCATGACGTCCAAGTGCATAGCGTTGATTGTCGCAGCCGGGCTTTTGACGGCGTGCGGAACCACCAAAACTTCCACGACGACGGACGTGTCCGGCGCGGCGCCGCAAGAGCGGGTTGTCGTACGTGGCGCGATCGTGCCCGACGATCCTGAGATTGCGGCCGTACCTGCGGCAGCGCGCGTTAAGAAGACGGCGTCGGCGGGCGGCGTTCGCCCATCGCGGCCGGTGCTCGCCGACGGGTCGGCGAGCGGTGGAACATCTACCACCACGACAACCCCGGCCACGCCGCCGCCGGCATCATCCGACAGCACGGGCGCGGGTGCGCCTCTCGTCGCGCCAGGGTCTTCCGGCGGATCGGGCGGATCGGGGACGCCGACCTCCGGAACGCCGGGCGGCAGCGGAACTGAGACCGGCGCCACACCTGGTGCCGGCGACGTGACAACCGAAGCGCTTGCCCCGATCGAGCCCGCCACGGTCAGCGCCGAGCCTGCGGCGGCACCCCCGCGGCCGACGTCGTCGTTCTCGCTGTTCGGCTTTGACGTGCGCGAGATGATGAATACGAGCATCGCGGGCTTTCCGTTGTGGATGATCGTCTTGGTTGCGATCCTGCTTGCGGCGGCACTGGTGTTCGGCACGGGCGGGCGCAAGCGGTCCCGCGAGGAATACCGTGAAGAACCGCCGGCGCGCGACGATCGCCGCTACGAGGACGACGGCGAGCCCCAGCCGGCCTGACGATTTCGGCGGCGAGCGGTGCGATTTCTGCGCCCGTTCGCCGCTGTTCCCACTTGATTTCAGGGCGTGGGATTTGGTCATCTGCGCCCCTTCCTCGAAGCGCCTTGCCTTACCTAAACCCCCCGATTTCATTTTCCAGGAGAGTGTCGGTGACGAACGTGCGTCGGCTTGCGGCGATTGCGGTTCTTTCTCTCGGGTTTGTCGCGCCGGCGATAGGCGCTTCGTTCGACGCGGCAGCGGCGCGCAAGACGTGCCAAGAGCGCTACGCCGACGAACAGAAAAGCGGCACGATCCCCGCCGGCATGTCGAAGTCGAAATACGTGAGCCAGTGCGCGAACAGCCTCCGGCGCGACTTCCAACTCGAGCAGGAGCTGGCGGCGCAAGCGGCAGGCGGCACGGGCGCCAAGTCGTCACCGGTTGTCGGCGGCGCCAACGAACTCACCGCCACCGCCGGTAAACCCCGCGCCGGACAACCTTCGACGAGCAAACCGGCCAACGTCGCGACACCGGCGTTCGCGCCGAAGGGGCAGTAGTCTCACACCCGGCTCTTGCGGCCTTCCCAGAAGGGTTTGCGCAGGTCGCGTTTTAGGATTTTGCCTGAGCCGGTGCGTGGGATTTCGTCCATGTACGAGATCGAGCGCGGGACCTTGTAGCCCGCGAGGTGGGCGCGGGCGTAGGCGGTGATCTCGTCCTTCGTTAGTGTCTTGCCCGGACGTACGACGACGATTGCGTGGACGGCCTCGCCCCATTCGTCGTCGGGGATGCCGAAGACGGCGACATCCATGATGTCGTCGTGCTGCTCCAGCGCCGCTTCGATTTCGGCCGGATAGATGTTCACGCCGCCCGAGATGATCATGTCCTTCTTGCGGTCGCAGATGTAGTAGAAGCCTTCCTCGTCGAACATCGCGATGTCGCCGACCGTCTGCCAGCCGTCCTTGCGGTCGGCCATGAATTTGTCGTGGGCCTTGTGATAGGTCGAGAACATGTTGGCGCTCTTCACGAAGAGTTCGCCTTCGGTGTTCGGCTTGGTGACGATCTTTCCTTCTTCATCGAACAGCGCGATGTCGACGCCGGGCGCCGGCCTGCCGCACGAGCCCGGCTTTGCCAACTGATGTTCGGGGCGGAGCACCGTGTTCACGCCGAGTTCGGTCGAGCCATAGACCTCGAACAGCGAGAGCTTCGGGAAGCGCGAGAGATAAAGCTGTTTCAGCGCGAACGACCAGGGCGCGGCGTTTGCGATCATGCGCGCCATCGAGGACACGTCGTAGCGCTTGAACGTCGCTTCCGGCAGTTGGCAGATGCGGCGGATGGGCGTGGGTGCGGCGAAGGTCGTGGTGACGCGATACTTCTGCACGAGGCGCAGCCAATCTTCTTCGTCGAACTTGTGCTGCAGCACGGCGGTGTTGCCGAGGCGGTGGGCGGTGGTCAGGAACCCGCCGGGACCTGAGTGATAGAGCGGGCCGGTCGTGATGTAGACGTCGTTCTCGACGTAACCGATCTCAGCCCAGAGGGCCGCCGACTGCGCGGGGTTGCCGAGCGAGGAGCGCACGGCCCCCTTCGGCTTTCCGGTTGTGCCGGACGTGTAGATCATCGTCATCGGCTCAAGCGGCGGGCCGTCGAGTTCGACCGGCGCCGACGCGAGAGGGGTGAGCAGCGGCTCGACGCGCTTTTGCCCCGCGGCGGGCGGCCCGTCGAAGATCAGCGTGTCGCGCACCTTCGGCGTTTCCTTCGCGATCTTGGCGAAGAAGTCCGCGAACTCCGTGTCCGCGAAGACCACAACGGCGTCGGAATTGTCGACGACATAGGTCGCCTCCTCGGCCGTCAGGCGGTAGTTCAGCGGCACGCCGACCGCGCCGATTTTCCTGACCGCATTCGACATGGCGACGAGCCAGCACGAGTTCTGTCCGCACGAGACGACGCGGTCCTTCGGCTTCACGCCGAGGTCGATGAGCAGGCGCGCGAGGCGGTTCGCCGTCGCCTCGAGTTCGGCGAACGTCCACGTCACAATGCGTCCGTCCGGACGGTCGTCGATCAGCGCAGTCTTAGGGCCCAGCCGCGCGGCCAGGTCGGTTAGAACATCGGGCATGGTCGTCCTTGGGTCGTGACAATGTCTGGTTCGCCCATGTCGGCACGGCGCGCGGCAAAAGGCAATGCGCGCGCGTCAGCGGGTTGCGTCGGCGGTCGTGGCGAAGAGCAATTCCTCTTTGAAGGAGAAATAAAGGCGCAGGTGCTTCAGCTCGCTCATGCCGAGCGTCAGACCACCGGTGTCTTCGGTCAGCACGACTTCGACGTTGCTGAAATGAAAGCCCGAGACCGTGAGGTTCTTGAACGTGTAGTCGTACATCTTGACGGTCTTGCCCGTGGGCAGCGTCAGGTCACCACTGGGCGTCACGCCAGGGGACTGCGGAGTGATGCCCCATTTGCGCCGCGCCAGGCCCGTGTCCATGAACGTGCGCGTCGCGCCCGTGTCGATGAGCGCGCGCACGGTTTCGCCCTCGATGTCGACCTTCGTTTCGGGCAGGCCGTTCGCGTTGATCAGCGGCAGCTCGACGTATTCGTCCGCCCAGTAGGCGCCGATGCGGGGACAGTGCTTCGGATGGAACAGGTTGATGCGCTTGGCCGCATTGTCGAGCTCGACGTCGAAGCGGGCGATGATGTTGAGGCCGATCGTGCCGCCGAAACGGTCGAGGTCGCCGTCGCGATAGCCTTCCATCACGATGAAATCGGTCGGTCCCTTGAAGGCCAGATCGCCGAGCTTCAGTCCCGGTACGCGCACGTATTGGCGCATGCTCTTGCCGGAGGCGTCGACGAAGTCCGAGCTTTGATTGTAGTGGCGCTCAAGCTTCAGCTCGTCGGCAAGCTCCGCCTTGATCAGGCTCCACGCGCCGCCGGTGTCGATCATCAGGTTCGTCTTGCGACCGGCCATTTCGGCGGGGACGTAGAGATGGTCGCTGCCGTCGACATTGGCGTCCATCGTCGCCATGCGCACGAGTTGACACGGCTCGGCGGCGTGGGCGGGTGCGTGCGCGCCGAAAGCGAGCGCGGCCGTGAGAAGCGCCGCAGACATCTTGCGCATGACATGAGCTCCCCTATCGTCTCCCGGCTATAGCGCACAAGGGGCGGTAGCGGAAAGGGCAGGTGAAGCTCAGTTCTAGAAGAACGGCGCGAAGTCCTTGCGCCACATGATGGCGCCGGTGCCGAAGACGCCGAGTGCGGTGACGGCGGTGAGGACCAGCATGGCGCCCGCCATCGCGAGCTTCGGGGTGGGGCGGTCGCTGTCTTGAGCCTTGAAATAGAGTTCGAGCACGGCGAGCGGCAGCAGGAAGCTTGCGAAGACGTTGAACGTGTCGAACGGTCCGTCGAGGTTTTCGGTCATGCCGACCGGGGCTTGGTTCGCGATGATCCAGGCCATGTAGCCGACGCGGAGGAACCAGACGCCGCTGACCGCTAGGAACAGGCGCAGCGCCCAACGCCGGTGCGTGTCGATCTCACGCGCGATGGCGTGGCGCACGGCAAACGCGGCGAAGACAAGAATGAAAAACCCGTTCAGCGTGATGCCGAAGTGGTTGACGAAGCTGCCGAGCACGCCGCGTGTCCACACCATGTGGATCCCGCCCAGCGCCATGATCACCGCGGCGACGAGATAGATGCGGCCGTTCCAGTGATGGAACCTTGGCGCGTGCGCGCGGATTTGCGGCACGAGCTGCAGCGGTCCCCCCAGCGTGATCACGAATGCGAACACGAGGTGCAGCAGCAGCACGATGTTGCCGGCCAAATCGCCGTCGAGAAAGCCGTTGATCAGGCGCTTGTTGATCGCCGCAATGTCGCCGTCCAGCGCTTTGCCGCCGTAGAACAAGGCGACGTGCGCGGCGAACATGATTTGGCCGACGACCGCCACCAGGAACCAGAGAACGCCTGTCCCCAGGAGCACTTTGTGCGCCGTGGAATGTGCCGGGTGTGCATCCATTGCGTCGATTGCCGCCACGTCTTATGCCCTCGCGATCAAGGGAAACATCGCTAAAGTCGGCCCGGTCGGGTAAGGGCCGCAGGGGACGAAAACTTGGCTTCACGTCTCAAGACGAAGGTTGATGCGACGGGACCCACCGTCAGCGCGGGCTTCGTGCGCGCACTGCACGATTTTGCGGTCAGGAAGGGCGCCGACGG
>JAEUML010000293.1 GCA_016792785.1 Alphaproteobacteria bacterium | reverse complement strand
AGTCTTACGACTTGCGGTTCATGAACCAGTAGCCGCCACCGGCGGCCGCGGCGAGCGCCACGACGATCGCGATGATCGTGCCGGTGCCCATGCCGCCGCCAGCGTCAGCGGCTTCGGTCGCGGCGGCGTCGGCGGTTGCGGCAGCGTCTTCGGCCGCCGCTTCGGTCGTGGCGTCGGTGGCCGCTGCTTCGGCTGCCGGATCGGTCGCGGGCGCTTCGGTCGTCGCGCCTTCGGCGGGCGCTGCCGCCGGATCGACCGGGGCTGCACCTTCGGCCGGCGCTGCGGCCGGGTCGGTCGGCGCCGCGCCTTCGGCCGGTGCGGCGGCGGGATCGGCCGCGGGGGCCGCGGTCGCTGCCGGATCGGCGGCGGCGGGCGCCGCGACAGGCGTTGCCGTTCCAGCCGGCGCGGCGGGTGCTGCGGCGGCGGGCGTGGCAGGTGCCGCCGCGGGGGCGGCGGCCGGCGGCGCGGCCTCTTCCGGCGGCGCCACGTTCGCCCACACGGGCGCGGCGGCGAGGGCTAGAACGGCTGCGGCGGCGGTCAGTCTCAACATCAAAGAATCTCCTTACAAATACTCTCCGCAGGGAACGCGGTCAGAGTCGAGGCGGACGTTAGGCGCAAGTCGCGCGCGCTGCCAAGGCGCTACAGCGGCGCAGGTGGGCGGATGAACGCGAATCCATGAACGGCAACCGCCGGGCGCGGGCGCCGGGCGGTGCAACAGCCGCGGGTGGGGTGGGCACCGCCCCCCCTCGCGCGTTGCCTTACGCCGCCTTCACTTTTTGCAGGAAGGTTTCGATCTGCGTTTTGAGGTCGGCGGCGCTTTGGGAGAGGAGGCGGGTGGCGCCGAAGACGTCGGACGACGACTGACCCGTTTGCGAGGCCGCTTGGCTGACGCCGTCGATGTTGCGGGTGACTTCCTTCGCGCCGTTCGCGGCCTCTTCCACGTTGCGGGCGATTTCTTTGACCGCCGCGCCCTGTTCTTCCACGGCCGCCGCGATCGCGTTCGAGATTTCGCTGATCTGTCCGATCGTGGCCGCGATGTTTTGAATCGCGCCGACCGCGTCGGTCGTCACCGATTGCATCGCCGCGATCTGGGTCGAGATTTCATCCGTCGCGCGCGCCGTTTGGGTCGCAAGGTTCTTCACCTCCGACGCGACGACAGCAAAGCCCTTGCCCGCTTCGCCCGCGCGCGCGGCCTCGATCGTGGCGTTGAGCGCCAGGAGATTCGTCTGACCCGCGATGTCGTTGATCAGGCTGACCACGTTGCCGATCTTGTGCGCGGCGTTGGAGAGGCTCTGCACCGTGCCGTCGGTTTTCTTCGCGTCGTCGACCGCGCGGGCGGCGATTTGCGCGGCGTCGGCCACTTGGCGCGAGATCTCGCCGACGGAGGAGGTGAGTTCTTCGGCCGCCGAGGCGATCGTCTGCACGTTCGCGGCCGCTTCTTCGGAGGCGGCGGCGACGGCCGTCGTCTGGCGGCTCGTTTCCTCGGCCGTCGCGTTCAGCGTTTTCGCCGTCGCTTCGAGCTGCGTCGCGGCCGAGGCGGCGGCGCCCAAGGCGGCGGTCGACTCGCGGTCGAAGCCTGCGATCAGTTTTTCGACGTCGGCCTGACGCCGCGCTTTCGCCTCTTGCTCGTGCGCTTGGGCGGCGGCGATGCGGTCGGCTTCGACCTTGTTCTGTTTGAAGATCTGAAGCGCGCTCGCCAAGTTTCCGATTTCGTCCTTGCGGCCGAGCGAGGGGACCTCGAGCGACGTGTCGCCGGAGGCGAGCCTGCCCATCGCCGCCGTCATGCCGGTCAAGGGACCCGAGATGCCGCGCGCAATCAGCCAAGCGAGCGCGCCGATCGCCGCGACCGCGAGCGCGAGCGCGATTTTCATCCAGAACTCCACGGTGTTCGCGACGGTGTTGATGTCTTCATCCGGCACGCGCACGAGCACGGACCACCCTAGGCCGGGGTAGGTGTAGGCGCCCTGTGTGTGGGCATAGCCTGCCGTCTGCTCGATGCGCTTGCGCGCGTGGGAGGCGAGCATGACGCCGTTTTTGCCTTCAACCGCGGCGGCTGCGGCCGCGACGCCCTGCTCGGTCAAATTGAGTTTGCCGATCACTTCCGGATTGCGCGCGTAGGTCGCGCCGTTCACGGCCGGGTCGTAGTCGACGAGGACCGTGCCCTTCGGGTCCAGAACCGTGATCTCGGCGCGCTCGAGGCCGCGCGCGGCGAGGGCTTTGTGGAACGTCGCGGCGATCTCTTCGACGAGGCCGAAATCGGCGAAGTTGACCCACACGCCGACGACTTCACCGGCGGCGTTCTTCACGGGCGCTGCGAACGGGATCGTGAAGCCGTCGTCCTTGTAGATCGCGGCCACGACCGGGCTTTTCGCCGGCTGCTCGACGACCGTGCCGGTCAGGCCGTTCTTGCCCTGCAGAAAGTCGCCCGCGATCGCGCGCGTGAACCACGAGGCGTTCGCGAAGTTCATCGCATAGACCGTCGAGGTGTCGATCGCCTTGCCCGCCGGATCGATGGAATTCACGGCGAGCACGCCGCCTTGCGCGTCGACCAGGATCATCAAGCGATAGATGCCGTAGTTCGTCATGTAGGCGTTCATCGCAGCGATCAGCGGATTGGAGGCCGCGGGGTTGCGCCAATTCTCCGGCGCGCTCGCAGCGGCGTTGACGCCGAAGGCCTGCACGTCGCCGTAACGCTCGAACAGGTTGCGGTCTATGACGTCGCCCATGGCGGCGGCGGTGTCGGCGATCGGCTGGCGATAGGCGCTTTCGATGTCGCCCTTGAACCACTGATAGATCGTAAACAGCAGCACCGCCGGCACGATGCCGAACAAGGCGAAGCATGCGATCAGACGGAACCTGATGCTGTTGACGTCGAGACGGCGCAGCACGTCGGACATGTGGCTCGGGCCCCTTGAATCACGAAGGGGCACGAATCGTCCGCGCCCCTATTCCTGAGTTCAGGGATAGGGCGTTACGGTTAAGCGCAGGTTAAGACTCGCGCCTGCGCACGTTGCCATATCTGGCAACATGTCACCGAATCGCGGTCAGGCGGTCGCGGGTTTCGCCCAGCGCCAGGAGATGAAGCCGAACAGCGCACCGGAGGCCCATCTCAACACGCGCGATTCCGGGTGCATGCCGATCGCCTTGCCGACCATGCCGATGGCGCTGTCGATGTGCGGGCGCTTGTAGAGCAGCATCATCGCCGATTGATAGGCGGCGTTGCAGGCGTTGCGGTCGTATGGCGCGCCTTCGGGGAAATTCGCGCTGTAATAGGCGGAGGCCAGTTCGTCGTCGGTCGATTCCGAGATGCGGGTCGCGGCGATGTACAGGCGGCGCCAGAAGCCCGGCTTCTTCTCCGGCTGAACGTCCATGAGCCTGTAGAACAAGCGGTAGTGCGCGAACTCGTCGGCGGCGATCAACCCTGCGATCTGCTTCAGCACGGGTTCTTCCGACGCGTCGCGGAGCGCCGTGTAGCTCGACGACGTGCCGCATTCGACGACGCAGCGCGCGATCAGTTCGCCCACGCGGCTGCCGCGGACCGAGCCGTCGGCGTGGATGAAGTGTTCGGGGCGATAGACCTTGCGGAAGCGTTCGAACGCCTTGTCGAACTTGAACGTCGGGTCGGCCATTTCGGCCCACCGGCCGAGCGCCGCGCCGTGCTGGACCTCTTCCACGCCCCAGCGCTCCAGGTGCGCCATCATCTCGGGCTCGCCCTTGAAGACGTTGCGCAGGTAGTCGACGTAGTCCTTGGCGTTGTATTCGACGAGCGAGGCCGCCTTCACCAGGCGGACCATTTCCGGGTTCAGCTTCGAGCGGTCGAACTTGTCCCAGGCAATCGTGTCGAGCGTCCAGTGGTCACGCATGGTCGCGGTTCCCGTATCCAATTACCCGTGTGCGGCCGGTGGATATTCCCCGGCCCGTTGTTGCGGCGAACAGTATCAAAACCCTTGAGGCGTATCTATGGCGGGCGGCCGGTTTTGCCAGCCTCCCTCGGTCACAGAATGTCGCGTTTGGCGGGGTCTTAGCCCAGCGCCGTGCGCAGTTCGCGCAGGCTGTCGAGTTGGCTTTTGGCGCGCCCGCGGGCGACGTCGTCCTTGGCGTCGGCGACGTCTTCCTCGGCGTTCTTGATGCGCTGGTCGAGGGCGGCGGTGTCGAGTTCGGCGAGGGGCATCGCCTCTTCGGCCAGGATGGTAAGGCCGCCCAGCGTCACTTCGGCAAAGCCGCCGCGCACGAAGTATTTCTCGCCCGCCTTGCCCGGCGATTGGATCGTGAGCACGCCGGGGCGCAGCGTCGTCATCACCGGCGCATGGTTCGCCATGACGCCGAAGTCGCCCTCAGACCCCGGCACGTCGACCTGGTCGACCTCGGCGGAGATCAGGAGGCGTTCGGGG
>JAEUML010000263.1 GCA_016792785.1 Alphaproteobacteria bacterium | reverse complement strand
TCAAGAACAGCCGCGAAAACAAGTACAAAGAAATAGTAGCGAACCTCAACAAGTCGACAGATGACTATCCGGCGGCAGCTTTGATTGCCGACGCGAACGACTATCACCATCGGTGCTCGTTCGTTGAGGGTATGAGCACATTGGCGGCCGCCGCCAAAGAGGTTAAGGTAACAGATGCTGAGCGTGAGCAGAAAGTCCAGGAGCTAAAGAAGCAACTCTCGGATCTCAATGCAACGAAGGTATCAGGGAAGGGGCAAAAGGAGGGCATTCAGGCTGCTGGGAAGGTAATCACGGACCAGATTGAGCAACTCAAGAGAGAGCAGGCTGTGAAGACCGCGAACCCTTCCGACTGAGCGATGGTGCAAGGGCAATACACGGCATCTTGCACCATACTGGCAACCCCGCCACGAGACTCTGCATTGTTGCAGCCTAAATGCGAAGCCCCTCGCGCCGCACCCAGTCCTCGGTCTTATCGAGCGCGCGCGTGAAGCGGTCGAACATCTCGTCGATCTCGGCCTCGGTGATGATTAGCGGCGGGCAGAACGCAAGCCGGTCGTTCAGCATCGCCCGCGTGAAAATGCCTTCCTCTTGCGCGAAGTTCGCGCACGCCATGCCAACCATCTTGGCCGCCGGGAAGTTCGTCCGCGCCGCCTTGTCCGCGATGAGCTCGACGCCGCCCAGCAGCCCGACGCCGACCGCTTCGCCCACGATCGGATGCTCGCGCAGCTTTGCGATCCGCTTCAGGAACGTCGGCGCCACCCGCCGGACATGCGCCACGATGTTGCGTTCTTCGTAGATCTTCAGCGTCTCGACCGCGACGGCGGCGGCCACCGGATGCGCGCTGTACGTGAAGCCGTGCCCGAACGTGCCGATCGCCCGGCTCTGGTCGAGCATGGCCTGATACATCTCCTCATGGATCAGCATCGCGGAGATCGGCAAATAGGCCGACGACAACGCCTTGGCGCACGACAAGGTGTGCGGCCGCATGTTGTAGGTCTGCGCGCCCCAATAGTTGCCGGTCCGCCCAAACCCGCAAATCACCTCGTCGTCGATGAAGAGAATGTCGTGCTTGGAAAGCACCGGCTGGATACGGTCGAAGTACGTCGCAGGCGGAATGATCACGCCGCCGGCGCCCATCACGGGTTCTGCAATGAACGCCGCAATCGTCTCCGGTCCTTCGCGTTCGATCAGCGCATCGAGATTGGCCGCCAACCGTGCCGCGAAATCATCGTCGCTCTCGCCCGGCTCCGCATGATGATAGGCATGCGGACAATCCGCATGCAGGATGCCCGCGAACGGCAAATCGAACCCGCGATGATTGTTCGGCAGTCCGGTCAAGCTCGCGCTCACCAGCGTCACGCCGTGATAGGCCTTCGTCCGGCTGATGATCTTCTTCTTCTCAGGCTTGCCTTTCGCATTCCAATAGTACCAGGCAAGCTTGATCTGCGTGTCGTTCGCTTCCGACCCCGAGTTCGCGAAGAACACCTTCGACGCCGTGAACGGCGCGACCTCCTTTAGCTTCTCCGCAAGCTCGATCCCCGGCTCATGGCTGCGTCCGGCAAAGATGTGGGAGTAGGGCAGCTCCCGCATCTGCTTCGCCGCCGCCTCGATCAGCCGCTCCTCGCTGTACCCAAGACTCACGCACCAAAGCCCCGCCATCGCGTCGATGTAGTCGCGCCCCCGATTGTCGAACACGCGTATCCCGCGCCCCCGCTCCAAGATCAACGGCCCCACCTCCCGATGCCGCGCCAGGTTCGTATAGGGATGGATCAGCGCCTCGACATCGCGCGCTTGGGCATTGGTCAGGGTCATCAGTTCAACGCCTCACGAACGACCTTTGGCTGCTTTGCGATTACGCGAAGATAAGATGCCGCTGGCGCGTCAGGCCTGCGCAAACCTTGCTCCCAGTTCCGCAGTGTGCCCACAGGAATGCCATAGGTCTCGGCAAACTCAGCCTGAGACATCTTCAGTCGCTCGCGGATCGCTTTGACGTCGGGAACATGCACGGTCGTTACCCGGACGCCTTTCGAGGACTCGCCTCGCGCGTGGCTGACCGCCTGATTGATCGATTCGAGAAGTTCTCGTGCGTGCTTTCTCATTTTCGCTTCCTCAAGACTTCGTCCTTCAGTACACGCGCGGCGATCTGCAGGTTCTTCTTTTCCTTCGGGCTCAAGTCAGCCTTCGCGCCCTTGGCGTAGACCTGAAGCAGGTAAATCGGGGAATCTTCGTCATAGAAGAAATAGATCACCCTCGATCCGCTGCGTTTGCCCATTCCTTCACGGACCCACCTGATTTTTCTGATGCCGCCCAGTCCCGGAATCACCTCGCCGACGTCGGCGTGCATGGCGATGAAATTGACGAAAGCCTCATGCTCATCTTCGGTCCACAACTCAGACGCTTGCCGAAGAAACAGATCGGTCTGTGCGACGACGACAGGGCGAGTCAGCATAACTGTCTATACGTCATTGGTGTATATATTGCAAGTCCGCCTCGATCTGTGGGCATCGTCACACCGGGCGCTGCATCCGATTGGCAGCGACACTCGTATTGTCGGGCAGTATCGCCATCCATAAGATCGGCGCAAAATCACCACCTTGGGAGGAATTCAGATGCTCGGCTCCATGCAGGATTGGCCCCTTGTCGTCCCGCAAATCCTCGACCACGCGATGCGCTTTCACGGCGAGCGCGAGGTCGTCACCCGCTCCGTCGAAGGGCCGATTGTCCGCACGACCTACGCGCAAATCCACTCCCGCTCCCGGAAGGTGGCGAAGGCCTTGACCCGCCGCGGCATCAAACTCGGCGATCGTATCGGCACGCTTGCTTGGAACACCGGCCGCCATTTGGAGGCCTGGTACGGCATCATGGGGATCGGCGCGATCTGCCACACGATCAACCCGCGCTTGTTCCCGGAGCAGATCGCCTACATCGTCAACCACGCCGAAGACCGCATGATCTTCGTCGACCTGACATTCGTGCCGCTGCTCGAAAAGATCGCCAAGCAAATCGACGTCGTCGAAACCTACGTCATCCTGACCGACAAGGCGCATATGCCCCAGACGAGCCTCAAGAACGCGATCGCGTTCGAGGACCTGATCGGCAACATCGACGACGACTTCAACTGGGTGAAGTTCGACGAGAACACGGCCGCAGACCTTTGCTACACGTCGGGCACGACCGGCAACCCGAAGGGCGTGCTCTACTCCCACCGCTCGAACGTACTGCACGCGCTGGCCGTGAACGGCGGCGACTGCGTCGGCGCCAAGTCGACCGACACGCTGATGCCCGTGGTGCCGATGTTCCACGCGAACGCCTGGGCCACGACGTTTGCCTGCCCCTCGGTCGGCGCGAAGATGGTGATGCCTGGCGCAAAGCTCGACGGCCCCAGCGTGTACGAACTGCTCGACACCGAAAAGGTCACGATCACGGCCGCGGTTCCGACCGTTTGGCAAATGCTGCTCACCCACATGGAAGCGAACAATCTGAAGCTTCCCTATCTCAAGAAGGTGATGATCGGCGGTTCTGCATGCCCGCCCTCGATGATCGAAACCTTCGAGAAGAAATACGAAGTCGAGGTCATGCACGCCTGGGGCATGACCGAAATGTCGCCGGTCGGCACGATCGGCTCGTTCAAATCCGGTATGGAAGACATGCCGTGGTCCGAGCAGCTGAAGGTCAAGTCGAAACAAGGCCGCGCGATGTTCACCGTCGAGATGAAAATCACCGACGACAACGGCAAAGACCTGCCCCACGACGGCAAGGCGTTCGGCCACCTGATGGTGCGCGGCCCCGCGATCGCGCGCGCCTACTTCAAGGGCGAGGGCGGGCGCCACGGCACGGATTCGATCGTGGATAAGGACGGCTGGTTCGACACCGGCGACATCGCAACGCTCGATCCGCTCGGCTTCATGCAGATCACCGACCGCGCAAAGGACGTGATCAAATCGGGCGGCGAGTGGATATCCTCGATCGACGTCGAGAACGTGGCCGTCGGCTGCCCCGGCGTCGCGATCGCGGCGGTGATCGGCGTCGCGCATCCGAAGTGGGATGAACGCCCACTGCTGATCATCGTGCGCAAACCGGATTCGAAGGTCACGAAAGAAGAGGTTCTGAAGTACCTCGAAGGCAAGATCGCCAAGTGGTGGATGCCCGACGACGTCGCCTTCGTGAACGAAATCCCCCTGACCGCCACGGGCAAGATCCAAAAGGTGACGCTGCGCGAGCAGTTCAAGACCTACAAACTGCCCACCGCCTGACGCATCACCGCCGGGAGAGTTGCGCGCACGCGGTCGCCGTGACACGCTCAGCGCAACCCCCGGAGGACATCCCCATGATCTGTGAAGCGGTCACCGCCTACGGCCAACCGTTGGAGCGGCTCGACGTCGCGACGCCAACGCCGAAGGGCAAAGAAGTTCTGCTCAAGGTCACGCGCTGCGGCGTGTGTCATTCGGACGTGCATCTGCACGAAGGCTTCTTCGACATGGGCGGCGGCATGAAACTGCCGTTCGGGCAAAAACCGCCGCTCGTGCTGGGTCACGAGATCGAAGGCACAGTCGCGCGCTGCGGCCCCGACGCGAAGGGCGTGAAGGAAGGCGACCGCGTCGTCGCCTATCCGTGGATCGGCTGCGGCGAATGCCCGGCCTGCACGCGCGGCGAAGAGAACCATTGCCCGAGGCCGCAGAACCTCGGCATCCAGCGCTTCGGCGGTTACGCCGACCATTGTCTCGTGCCCGATGCGAAATACCTGATCGCAAGCGGCAACGTCCCGCAGGGCCTCGCCGCCGCCTATATGTGTTCGGGCCTGACCGCATTCGGCGCGCTGAAGAAGGTTGCGCGTGCGGGCGCGCAAGACCCGATTGCGATCGTGGGTTACGGCGGCCTCGGCATGATGGCGCACGCCTTCGCGCGCCATCTTTATCCCGAAGCGCCGATCCTGGTCGCCGACGTGTCGCC
>JAEUML010000234.1 GCA_016792785.1 Alphaproteobacteria bacterium | reverse complement strand
GGCGGTCGGCCGCGTCTTGCGCCTGCTTGCGTCCGAGGTCTGTCAGCCCGGGATCGGCGTTCGCCGCGTCGCCCCAGGTGGCGCTCGGCTCTCCGTGACGGATCAGGAACAGCCGCGCCATTGCTACTGCGGCACGAAGAGATTGGTCTTGTCGCCGGGCGTTACGCGGCCGCGACGGCCAAGCCCCTCGCGTTCCATCAAGTCGTTCAGCGTCGCTGGGTCGTTCGGCGTTTGGGCGAGGAAGCGTTTGCCATTGGCGAGCCTGCCGATCACGATGCCCATCTTCGGACCGCCGCGGTCGTGCATCACGGTGTAGGTTTCGATCGTGCCTTCGCCTTCAGGTTTCGGGTCGACCTCGGGGTGGGCCATCGCGTCGATATCGCGCTGATAGGTCTTCGGGTCCTCGCGCTTCCACGCGCCTTTCACCGGCGTTGTCGAATAGATGCCGAGCGCGTGTTTCGTTACGTACCAACCGTTCGCGGTCACGAGGCCGAACGCGCCGGGCTTGGCGCGCACCTTCTCCATCATCGTAACGATCGAGTGCATCACGTAGTTGTTCCCGGCGCCGCCGAAATAGGGCAGCCCGCCCGTGACGGTCAGGCCGCGCGGGTCGTCCTCGGCGATGCCGAGTTCCGCGCAGCCGATCTCGACGGCGGAGGGGAAGCAGGAATAGAGGTCGATGAAGTCCATGTCGGCCGCGCTTTTGCCCGCCATCGCGAAAGCCTTCTGGCCCATCGTGCGAATCGCGGGCGAGGAATAGTAATTCACACGCTCGCTCACGTGCCAAATGTCGTTCGCATCGGCGCAGCCGTGCAGATAGACCCACTTGGATTGCGGAACGCCGAGTTCGCGCGCGGTCTTGACGTTCGTCATCACGACGGCGGCCGCCATGTCGACCTGAATCACGGCGTTCATGTACTTCGTGTACGGAAACCCCACGTAGCGGTTGTTGTCGGCGGGCGTTGCGATTTCCTCGGGCGTGCGGAATTTCGGGAACCACGAAAGCGGATTGGCGGCCGCAACTTTCGAGAACGGCGAGAACAGTTTTCCAAGCGCGAGCTGATGTTCGCGCACGCTGCGTTTCCTTTGACCGCGAATGCCGTTCTCGAACAGCGGATAGGCGTTGACCGGGAAGTAGAGCGCGTGCGCGCGCTCGGCGTCGTTCACGCCGCGGCGGTTGTCGCCGATGTGGATCGGCTCGCCGCCCGGATCGTCGCCCCATTTGAGCGCGATGCCTTTGTTCAGCGCACCGATCAGCGTCGCAAGGTCTTCGGAACCTGCGAGCAGGGCCACTGTCGTTTCGCCGTTCGCGATCTCTTCGGCGGTTCGGTTGACGAGGTATTGCGGCGTGTTGCCGCCGGCGGCCGTGTAGTACTCCCGCTTCGCCTTCGCGCCGATGCGATTGGCGAGAGAGCGTGGCGCGTTCGTGTATTGCCCGATCGGCAGCCGGCCCGCTTCCGACGAGTCCGCCGTGAAGCGCACGACGGAGATGTTGTCGATCAACGGCGTCAGCTTGGCCGCCGCACTCGTGTCGGCGAGCGCGCGGGTTGAGGCTTCGGTGAGCAATTGCAGAGGGTCGAGGCTGTCTTCGAATTTGCCGGTCTGTGCGGTCCTTTGAGTCAGCTGTCCGCAGCCGATCAAGATCGGCATTCTGTCGTCAGTCATGTAAGGCCCTTGGATTTACGTCAGTTGCGTTTGAAATGGGTGGCGAGGCGCTTGACCGCCTCTTCGAGCACGCTGCGCTGCTTGCAGAACGCAAAGCGCACGAGGTGCTGAGGGGCCTCGCCCGTGAAAAAGACCGAGAGCGGGATCGCCGCGACGCGCGCGTGCTCGGTGATGTGTTTGCAGAAATCGACGTCGGAACCGTTGAAGCGGAGCTTGCGGATGTCCGTCGTCAAGAAATAGGTGCCCTGTGCGGGTAGAGGCTCGAAACCGATCTGGGCCAACTCGCGCGCGAGGTAATCCCGATTGCCTTCGAGTTCCTTCGCGAGCGTTAGGTAATAGTCCTCGGCGGCGTTCAGCCCGTGAGCGACCGCGATCTGTAGCGCGGTCGGCGTCGTAAACGTGATGAATTGGTGCGCCTTGGCGACCGCGCCGATCAGGGCCGCGGGTCCTTCGACCCAACCCACCTTCCATCCGGTGAGCGAGAATATCTTGCCCGCCGAGCCGACGCGCACGCAGCGTTCGTACATCCCGGGCAGCGTCGCGAGCGGCGCGTGGCGGATGCCGTCGAACGTCAGGTGTTCGTAGACCTCGTCGCAGATCGCGAGCGCGTCGAAGCGCGTCAGGAACGAGGCGAGCAGCTTCAGTTCGTCGGGCAAAAACACCTTGCCCGCCGGATTCATCGGTGAGTTCAGTAGGATCGCCTTGGTCTTCGGTCCGAACGCCGCGGCGAGGGCGGCCTCCGTCAACTGCCAACCGGGCGCGGCGAGGCGGATCGGTTTCGGGATGCCGCCGACGGCTTCGACGATCGGGCGGTAGGAATCGTAAGCGGGTTCGATCAGCACGACTTCATCGCCGGGCTTGACCAGGCCCATGATCGAGGCGGTCAGCGCTTCGGTGCCGCCCGACGTCACCACGATTTCACCGCGCCAGTCGTAGTTCAGGTCGTAGAAGCGTTTGGCGTGCGCGGCGAGTGCCTGACGGAGTGATTCCACGCCCATCATGGGCGGATACTGGTTTGGGCCTTCAATCAGCGCTTGCGCCGCCCGCTCGCGCAGGGCGAGTGGGCCGTCCGTGTCGGGGAAGCCCTGCCCGAGATTCACCGCGCCGTGCTGGTTTGCCAGTGACGACATCACTGTGAAAATCGTGGTTCCGGCGCCGGCAAAGGTGGGATTGAGGGGCTTCATCGATCGGGCCTGCTGAGGTCGGCGGCACCTTGGCAAAGCGTACCCTGCCCCGCAAGGCGGCCTGCGGCTGCCCAGACTTTGTGCACATCTGCCTAGCGCCTCAGCAGATTCATGGATGTTCGGGCCAAAACCGCCACGCTATATGGACCCCCAATTCCCGCGGAGCCCGAGCCCCATGAAGAAGATCGAAGCGATCATCAAACCATTCAAACTCGACGAGGTGAAGGAGGCCCTGCAAGAGGTGGGCGTCCAGGGAATCACCGTCACGGAAGCCAAAGGTTTTGGCCGCCAGAAGGGCCACACGGAGCTCTACCGCGGTGCGGAATACGTCGTCGACTTTCTCCCCAAGGTGAAGGTTGAAATCGTGCTGCCCGAGGAACAGGTCGAACGCGCGGTCGACGCCATTCAAAAGGCGGCGCGCACCGGGCGCATCGGCGACGGCAAGATTTTCATTTCCTCCGTCGAGGAGGTCATCCGCATCCGCACCGGCGAAACCGGGCAAGACGCGATCTAACTCCGATCACTCTTACTTGCCGCGTGGGAGCGGCGCTTCAGCAGAAAGGCGAAGGAACACATGGCAAATGCAGACACCGTCCTGAAGAAGATCAAGGACGAAGAGGTCAAGTTCGTCGACTTGCGCTTCACCGACCCGCGCGGCAAGTGGCAGCACGTGACGTTCGACTTGTCGCTCATCGACAAGGACATTTTCGAAACGGGCACGATGTTCGACGGCTCGTCGATCGCGGGTTGGAAGGCGATCAACGAATCCGACATGACGCTGCTGCCCGATCCGTCGAGCGCGGTGATCGATCCGTTCTTCGCGCAGAAGACGCTGATCCTGTTCTGCGACGTTCTGGAACCGTCGACCCATCAGCCGTACGGCCGCTGCCCGCGCTCGATCGCGAAGTCGGCGGAGAACTA
>JAEUML010000216.1 GCA_016792785.1 Alphaproteobacteria bacterium | reverse complement strand
AAGATCAATAGTGTTGCGTTATTCCGATCCGCGGTTGGAGCAGATTTCTTGTGCACGGCGAAACGCAATCGGCTTGCCAAAGCCGGTACGCCCTCCAATAGTCGCGCGCCGAAAAGACCATGACATCGATGACTTCGCCGTTCGACTCGCTGGAGTTCCTGGCGCACCTCACACCCGATCAGCGCAAGCTGTGGGAGGCGCCACCAATGGTCGTGGCGCGCAAGCAGGTCGTCGTCAGTCCGGATCTCCCGAACAATGACGTGTTTTTCGTCTTGAAAGGCACGTTCGAGGCGAAGACGGAGCCCGAAAGCGGCAAGATCGTCTTTTACCGCGCGATCGGTCCTGGCGATCTTTTCGGCGAACTTGCGGCGATCGATGGTGGCCCACGTTCCGCGACGGTCACGGCGCAAACCGACGGCCAGCTTGTGCGCATCGCCGGCGCAGACTTCAAGGCTTTGGCCGAGAAGTCGGGTCCCGTCGCTATGTGGCTGATCAAGCGGCAGATCAAGATGATTCGCGCACTGACGGATCGACTGTTCGAACAAGTCGCCTATGACGTGTCGACCCGCGTCCGTGCCGAGATTGTCCGTTTGGCCGAAGCTGCAGGCATCGAAAACAACCAAGCCGACATCAAGAACATGCCGACGCACGAAGTGCTGGCGGTCCGGCTCGGCACGACGCGCGAGGCGGTGACGCGGGAATTCAGCCACTTGGGCCCACCAAAGGCGGGCCAGCCGCACGCGCTGCACCTCATTGAGAAGCGCGGCCGCGACCTGCGCGTCTGGAACGTCGAAGGTTTGCGCCGCCTCGTACGTGACCGCACGACCGTTCCTTGAGGGTCACACCAAAGGCCAATTTCAGACTTGTGCGAAAACGCACATGCGCTTCGCCGCGGGCCCGCATAGCGTTGTCCGACTAGCGGGGAGCAGCTGACGGGGCGAAATCAAGCCGCGGACGACAAGCAGCTTGAAGCACGCAGCTGAGAGGGCATGAAGAACAAAGATACGGCGGAGCCCAATCCGCCGGTGAGTGCAGCGCGCGGACGGCTGTTGTGAAGCGGTTCACGCGCGGATTGAAGCCGCGATCGGCGAGGGGGCGCACGTGCGCCGCGCGCCCGAGAGGCATCATGCGCCGGCGCGCGGCGCCGAAACCCGTGAACCCAGCTCAGCAACAAGCGCTCGCGCTCAAACGCTACATTTGTCTTCTATTGGGTTTGAACCGCGTTGCGCACATGCAGCTGACACTGCGCGACGGCTTGCCGCCTTCGGCCGTAAACTGGCTGGTGGCGCTGCTTCGACGCGCAGGGATCGAGGCCTTTCCCGTTGGCGGCTCGACCGTGCTGGTGGCCGCAGGGCCTGACGTCGCGCGCGCCTTTGCCCATTGCGCCGCTGAACGCGGGGTGCTGGGGCGCAGGCTCAAGGCGCGCTTGCGCGCCGATGCGAAGCTGTCGCCCACGATCGTTGCCGGCACAAATGAAACGGCCCGCCTGAATCGGGCGCTGATCGCAGTGGTCGAGCTTGAGCTGCCGCGTCCGCGGGCTTTCGCCGACGCCGGCCTCGATCTCGCTAGGATTTGTAGCAGCCGACAATCCCGGTGAACTTGGCCGCTTCGCTGCCCACATCGGCCGGCGACTGCGCTTGCGCGGCGTCGGAGCGCGCATAGGTCACGTTGTTGCCGTCAAGAAACGCGCGCAGCACAGACGTCTTCAGCGCGAAATTCACGTTCTGCGAAATGTCGCCCGTCGTCTTGAGTTCGCGCGCGGCGTTGAGCTTGTACGTAACGATGCCGTTGACCCGCCCGGCTTGGTTCAAAACCGGCCCGCCGGAATTGCCGAGTTGGATCGGGGCCGACATCTGGAAATAGCGCGCATCGTCGCGCAACCCCGACAGCGCCGTCACCGAGCCGCGCGTCAAGTTTCCGCTGCTCGCGAGCTGCCCCAAGAGCGGGTAGCCGAACACGATGATGTCGTCGCCCGCGCGCAGTTTGTCCGGCTCCTGAAAGACCGCCGCGGCCTTGGTCCCGTGCTTCAGCTTCAACAGCGCCAAGTCGTTGACCGGATCGCTCGCCACGACCGTTGCGTCCGCCGACGTCGTGTCCCTCAACAGAAAGGATATCGCGCCGCACGACTGCACCACGTGATAGTTCGTGATCACGGCGCCGCTCGTGTCGACGACGAAGCCCGTTCCAGTGCGCAGCAACTGGCCCGCGGCGACGTCGGTTGCCTTTGGCGTTGCAGGATCGGCCGGGGCCGCAGCTTGCAGCGAGGCGAGGCGTGCCTGTGCGACGTCCGGGAAATCGAACCCGTCGCACATGCTCATCACTTTGCCTTGGCAGCGATGGCTGTACTTGCCCGATTTCGTGCGATCGACGCTGCGCTGGTAATAGGTGCGTGCGAGATCCGTCTGGCTCAGGCCCTCTGCCGCGCGGCCGAGATAGTACCAAGCAAGATCATTGTTGATCGCTTTGCGCTGAACGAGATCGGCAAGCTCGCGCCAACGGCCGGCCGCCAAAAGGTCGTAGGCGTTCTGCCGATTGATGGTCCACTCGGCGGCCTCGATCGTGCCCATCGGCAGCACGATGTTTCCGCTCTTGAACGCTTCATAGCGCGCAACGGTCGCAGAATCGGTCGTATCGACGGCGACCGACGCGCAGCCTGCGATCAGCAGGCACCCCAGGAAAGACAATCCAAAACGCACGTCTCAGCCGTCGGCCTTGATCCGGCCGCCCCCATTCACCACGACACCATGAATATAACGGCGCGCGCGCCCGTACCAGGAATTTAGCCACACGCGATGCGCGCGTCAGGCGGCGTTTACCACCCTTCGCGTGAGGGGCATTGGTCAGAAAGACCCCAACGAGCCTTCGGAGCGCATGGTCACGGCACGCTGCGACATCGCCAGCGTTAGCTGTGTGTCCAGCCCGTAGATGTCGGGCCGGAAGTGCGTGAGGCCTTCGTCGTCCACGAACGCCGTGTGATAGACGATGATGACGGGCATGGCTTGGCCCAGTGGAATGCGCCGCGTGGCGCCGTCGCGGATCGCCTGCTCGATCGCCTCTCGGTCCCATTCGGGATCATCGCGCAAGAGTTCGGTGGCCAGCTCCAGCGGTTTCTCCAGCCGCACACAACCGTGGCTTTGCGCCCGCTCGGGGTCCAGAAACAGGCGTCGCGCCGGCGTGTCGTGCAGATAGACGCTATAGGGGTTCGGGAAGTCGAACTTGATGCGGCCCAATGCATTGTGCGGACCGGGCTCCTGAACAAGCTGGTCCCCCGCCCAGTACATCCGGTTCTTGGTGAGATAGTCCCTGTCGCGCCTTATGGCCGGTTTGATCTCGTTTCGGATGATCGATTGCGGGACCGTCCACGTCGGATTGAGAATGATCGTGTCGATAGCGCTCGACAGTGAGGGGGTATCGTTCCCCGGTGAACCGACGACCGCGTTCATCGCCAAATGCACGGCCCCCTCACGGTAGAGAACGGCGGTCGCCGCAGGCGCGTTGACCTCGACGCGGGTCGGAGTCGGCACCCCCTGAAGGCGCAACCGCTCCAGGTTCAACGCGATCTGCGCAACGCGCTGGGACGCAGAGACGTTCAGCCGCTCGATCGTCTTCGTGTTGACCTTTCCGTCCGCACGCAAGCCGTTGCGCCGCTGAAACCGCTCGACCGCGGCGCGCAGGCTCTCGTCGAAACGTGCCGACCCGTCGTTGACCGTCAAATCGCCTTCCATCGCCAACCGCCGGCGCAAGGCAGGGATCAGTTTCCCCCGCCGCTTGCCGGCGACCGCGGCAGGCGTCAGGTCCCAACCACCCGCCGCGGCAATCGCCCGGTAGAACGCAAGCGCGCTTCGAAGGCGGGAATAGGCCTCCGACGTAGGAACAAGCCCGCTCAGCCAATCGCCGACCTCCCGGCGCCCCAGCGCCCTGGCCAACCCGTCGATGACCTCCCCGTGCACCAGCGATCCCATTGCCTGATCGACTTTTTCAGGCCGCGGTGCGCTGAGGCCGCGCGTCAGCGCCACGGCGTACTTGATGGCGGCGTCAGTCAGAAGGACGTCCCGTTCCTCGTCCCGCACCGCAGCGCCCTCCAGCAGGTCTGCATGGAAAAGCGCGGGATCGAGCCCATCATCAGCCGCACCGCGGACCGCGGACATCATCGCTGCGTCCGCCGCGTCGTCCCAGGCGCAGCCACCCGTCGACTCGTAGAACGCCGCCACGCTTTCTGTGTCGATGGCAGCGAAGGATGCGGCGTCGCGGACCGTCGTGACGTCGCACGCGGACGCCCGAAATGCCGAGGCCGACATCAGCAGCACCGCGAAAACGAACCTGAACATGTTGGACCCCGGGGGCTGGCACCCTTGCTGCGGGAAACCGGCGCTCATGGAACAACCGCTGGAGGACGCCCGCAAGAGTGATTCGCGAGGCCTCGCCCGGAAGGTCTCCAAGGCCGAATCCGCCGCCACCTGAAAATGCCGCAAACTCCCCGTCATTGCGACAAAAAGCTGACAAGATACGTGCCCAACGTGACGGCTGCCGCTAACCTGCACACGTCGCAACGTGTTGTGCTAACAACGCGCCGCGGGTGCGTCGAAGCGATCGCACCGGACGAACGCTTGATCTCGGGGACTAATCTATGCAGCGCGTGCTGATTGCTCTTGCCGTCGTCGTGGCTCTCACGGCGGCGATCTTTTTGGCCGTTCGCTATGTCGGCCAACAACACGGTCCGATCACCGTCGGCGACACGACATCTTCAACCGGTTCTGAAGGCACGGGCACGACGTCGTCCGGCACGACGGGGCCCGTCACCGCCGCGCCCGAACTGCCGTCGCCGTACTTCGCGTTCCGACGTCTCGAAGTGCAGACATCGGGCGATGAACCCGAAGCCTGTCTCGTCTTCACCCGCAAGCTCGATAACACCGGCGCGACGAAGTACGAGGATTATCTGAAATTCGATCCAGAGGTCCGCATCGCGATCCGCGTCAGTCAGGACCGTCTCTGCATTCAGGGGCTCGCCTTCGCGCAGAGCTATCAACTCGAACTCAAGGCAGGCCTGCCGGCGGCCGGCGGAACGGAGAAGCTGACGAAGGCCGAAACGCTTCCCGTCGAACTCCGCGACAAGCCCGCGCTTGTGCGCTTCGGCACCGGCTTCATCCTGCCGCGCGATAACGCCGACGGCGTGCCGATCACGACCGTTAACGTTGCGAAGCTCAACATCAAGGTGATCCGCGTCGGCGACCGCCTGTTGGCCCAGCTCCAGACCGGCCTCATCGATCAGCGCGAATTCTACGAATACGAACGCAACACGCTCGAAAGCGAACAGGGCCAAGTCGTCTGGCAGGGCGAACTTACGGTCCCCACGAACCGCCGCAACGATGAAGTGGTGACGTTGTTCCCGCTTCGCCGGGCGCTGAAGGAACGCCAGCACGGCGCCTACATGATTGTCGCCGCCGATGCGGCCGAGCAATCCTCGACGGAAGAAAACGTCAGCTGGAAGCCCAAGGCCGCGCAGTTCGTCATCGACACCGACCTCGGCCTCACCACGTTTAAGGGCAAGGATGGTCTCAACGTCTTCGTGCGTTCGCTGAAGTCGGCGAGCGGCGTATCAGGCGTGAAGGTCGTCCTCATCGCGCGCAACAACGAACAGCTCGAAGTGCGCGAAACCGATCGCGACGGGCGCGTGACGTTCTCGGCCGGCATCACGCGCGGCACCGGCGGCATGGAGCCGGTGGCCGTGATGGCCTACGGCGAGGCCGGTGACTTCTCGTTCCTCGATCTTCGCCGCCCGGCGTTCGACCTCACCGACCGCGGCGTCGACGGCCGCGCGTCGCCCGATCTGATCGATGCCTATCTCTACACCGACCGCGGCGTCTATCGCCCGGGCGAGACGGTGAACGTGGTCACGCTCTTGCGCGACCAGCAGGCGAAATCGCTGAACGAACGCCTGACCTACGTCCTTTCGCGCCCCGATGGTTTGGAATCGAAGAAGTGGGTCGTCTCCGACATGACGGCGGGCGGGGTCGCGACGCCGGTCACTCTGACCGCGACGGCCCCGCGCGGCCGTTGGCAGGTCGCGGCCTTCGTCGATCCGAAGGGTGAACCGATCGGCCGCGTAGCCTTCGACGTTCAGGACTTCGTGCCGCAGAAACTCAAGGTCGAGCTCAAGCCCGCGCAAAAGATCCTTCGCCCCGGTCAGCAGGCCGTCGTCGACGTCTCCGGCCGCTTCCTCTATGGCGCGCCCGCGGCTGGCCTCGGCGGGGAAGGCACGCTCACGATCACAAGCGACTCCGCGCCGTTTGAAGATGTTCCCGCGTTGAAGGGCTTCAAGTTCGGCAAGGTCGACGAGACGTTCGAGGGCACGCAAGTCACGATGAGCGTCCCCGAAACCGACGCCACCGGCAAAACGCAGGCGACCGCCGCGATTGAGGAACTCGCCGACACATCGCTGCCGCTCAAAGGCGTGATCAACATCGCGATCTTCGAGCCCGGCGGCCGCGCGACCTCGGATCAGGTCACGCTGCCATTGCGCACGCGCGACACGCTGATCGGCGTGCGTCCGGCGTTCCAATGGGATTCCGTGCAGGAAAACACGCCCGCGAATTTCGAAGTCCTGGCCGTCGACGCCGACGGCAAGGGTAAAGCCGTGCGCGGCGTGACGTGGGAACTCGTCAACGAGGACGTCGACTATCGCTGGTACCAAGTCGACAACGACTGGCGTTATGAGCGCGTCGTCAACGACCGTATCGTCGACGGCGGCAAGACGGACTTGGCGGCCGGCGCTGCGTTCAAGATTTCGAAGGCGCTGCCTTGGGGATCCTACCGCCTGACCGTCGCCGATGGATCGAGCGGCGCCACGACGGCCTATCGCTTCTGGTCCGGCTGGGGCGGCGGCGCCGACAACGATCGTCCCGATCGCGTCGCGGTCTCCGTCGACAAGCAGCAATACGCCTCCGGCGACAGCGCGCGAATCTCGATCAACCCGCCGTCTGACGGCAAGGCGCTCGTGGTCGTGGCCTCGAACAAGATCCACTTCACGAAAGTCGTGGACGCTTCGGCCTCCGGAACGACGGTCACGGTGCCGGTGTCGGCCGAGTGGGGTGCGGGCGCCTACGCGCTCGTGACGCACTACCGTCCGCTGTCGTCGGCACAGACCCGCGCCCCGGCGCGCTCGATCGGCGTGGCGTGGATTGCGGTCGATCCGGCACCGCGCACGCTCAAAGTTGCGATCAAGGCGCCGCAAAAGATCGCGCCGAATCGCAAACTGTCGATCCCGATCGAGGTCACGAACCAAGGCTGGGGCGAGGCTGTCTATGTCACGCTCGCCGCGGTCGACGAAGGCATCCTGCAGCTGACGGATTTCAACAGCCCCGATCCGACGAAGCACTATTTCGGCAAGCGCCGTCTGGGGCTCGACATGCGTGATGACTACGGGCGTTTGATCGCCTCCGACCGCGCTATCGTCGGCGAGTTCAGGTCGGGTGGTGACGGCGTCGGGGGACGCTCGCTTGCCGTCGTGCCCCAAAAGACCGTGTCGCTGTTCTCAGGTCCCGTGGCGCTTGGCGACGGCGGCAAGGGCACGATCACGTTCGACGTGCCCGACTTCAACGGCGAACTCCGCCTGATGGCCGTCGCCTATTCGCCGACGAAGCTGGGTAAGGCCGAACAGCCGCTGACGGTTCGCGATCCGGTCGTGGCCGAAGTGGTGCTGCCGCGCTTCATGGCGCCGGGCGACAAACTGACCGCCGCTCTCAACATGCACAATGTCGAAGGCGCTGCGGGTTCGTACACGGCGACGATCAAGGCGTCCGGTTCGACGGCAAGCCCCGGCGGTCAGACGCGCCTGACGACGACGCTAGGTGCGGGCGAGCGCAAGCTGCTCGACGTACCGCTCGAAGCGCCGGCAGCCGGCATCGGGTCCATCTCGCTCAACGTCGAAGGTCCCGGAGGCTTTAAGGTCGCCCGCTCGTGGCCGATCGAAGTGCGCGAGCCGCAACTGCCGGTGTCTGCGGAAGACACAGTTACGGTCGCACCGGGACAGGAAAACCGCTTCGGCAAGGAACTGCTTGCCTCGTTCAAGCCCGGCACCGCGCAGGTTGCGGTGACCGTTGCAGGCGGCAAGGGCTTCAACGACGTGCCGGGTCTTCTGCGCTGGCTCGATCGCTATCCCTATGGCTGCCTCGAGCAGACGACCAGCCGCGCTTTCCCGCTTGTCTACTACAACGACATGGCGCTGCTCGCGCAGGTCAAGCAGGACAAGAACATCAAGGACCGCGTCCAAGAGGCGGCCTACAAAATTCTCGACATGCAGACCTATGGCGGTTCGTTCGGCATGTGGAGCTCGATCTCGGGCGAAGCCGACGCTTACATTGGCATGTTCGCGACCGACTTCCTGATGCAGGCGAAAGCCAAAGGCTACGTCGTTCCGGAAGAAGGCATCGAACGTGCGCTCGGTTGGGCGCGCCGCGCTGCCGGCTCTGAAAGCAACGGCGACCTCGCGCGTGCTTACGGTTTCTACCTGCTCGCGCGTGCGGGCACGCTGAACCCCAGTGAGCTCCGCTACTTTGCCGATACAAGGACCGAGGGCATGACGAACGCCTTCGCGCTGGGCTTGACGGCGGCGGCGTTGACCGACATCGGCGATCGCGCGCGCGCCGCGCCGGCGTTCACCAAGGCACGCGACATCGCAGCCGGTGCGCAGCCGGCGAAGTACGTGACCGACAGCTACTACGGCTCGCTGCTGCGCGACGTCGCCGGTTTGACGGCGATGTCGGCAAAGGCGGGGCAGGCGGGTCTCATCCCTGCGCTCGTCGATCGCGTTGCGGGCTTCGATCCGCGTCTGAACTACACGACGACGCAGGAAAAAGCCTGGATGCTGCTCGCGGCTCATGAGGTCGAAGCCTCGATCCCGCCGGTCAACATCGCGGTCTCGGGCGCGACGGTCTCGGCCGCGGCGCAAGGCGGCAAGGTCCTGCGCTTCTCGCCCTCGCTCGCCCAGATCGATCAAGGCGTCGCGGTCAAGAACAACGGCCAGAAGGAAGTCTTCCGCATCGTTTCGGCCGAAGGCATCCCGGCGCAAGCGCTGCCCGCAAGCCAGAACGGCGTGACGCTGACGAAGGCGATCCTGACCATGAATGGCCAACCGGCGAGTCTTGCGAACGTGAAGCAGAACGACCGCTTCATCGTGCGTCTGTCGGGTGAGATGGGCGACAACCGCGCGCGCCTGATGGCGTTGCTCGACCTGCTGCCCGCGGGCTTCGAGATCGAAGGCGCCGTGCAGCGCAAGGACGACGGCTCGACGATCTATCCGTTCCTGCCGGTGCTCGCCTCCGCGAACATTACCGAGGCGCGCGATGATCGTTTTGTCGCGACGTTCGATATCGGTTCGAACTATCAGCCGACCGACCCGAAGGAAATCGCCAAGCAGCGCCGTCCGACGTTCCACTTCGCCTACATCGTTCGCGCAACCGTGCCCGGCTCCTACGCCGTCCCGGCCGCGCTGGTCGAAGATATGTACGCGCCCGACATCCGCGCGCGCACGAACATGGGTCAAATGACGATTGCTTCGAACTGACGAGTACAAAACAAAATCGTCATGGCCGGGCTCGACTCGGCCACCCAGACTTTCGCGCGGCAGCGCGATGAACGGTCGGATTTGTCACGAAGCCGCGAAGGGCACGAAGTTGCACGAAGCCCTTTGCGAACCTTCATGGTCTTCGTGGCTTCTTGGTGAAAAAAGAGTCTGGGCGCGCACTGCCGAGCGCGAACTGGGTGGCCGGGTCAAGCCCGGCCATGACGGATTTTTATGAGTGCGCGACTGAACCGGCTCAATCCATTCACGCGCTCCGGCTGGATCATCGCCGCATTCGCGTTCTTAGGTCTCACGCTTGCGCTCGCCGTTGTCGACCGCCTGAACCCGATCGGCCGCACGCGCGCCGACGATCGTTCGGTGATCGTCACCGCCGCCGACGGCACGCTGCTGCGTGCGTTCGTCTCGCGCGACGGCAAGTGGCGCCTGCCGGTGAAGCCCGACCAAGTCGACGCGCGCTATCTGCGCATGGCGCTCGCCTGGGAGGATCAGCGCTTCCACGACCATCCGGGCGTCGACCCCGTGGCGATGCTGCGCGCGCTTCACCAACTGGCGCTCGAGGCGCGCGTCGTCTCCGGCGGCTCGACGATCACCATGCAGGTCGCCCGCCTGATGGAACCGCGCGAGCGCACGCTGCCCGCCAAGTTCGCCCAAATGGCGCGCGCGCTGCAGCTCGACTGGCATCTGTCGAAGAACGAAGTTCTCGAACTCTACCTGACGCTCGCCCCGTTCGGCGGCAACCTCGAAGGCGTGCGCGCCGCAAGCTTCGCCTGGTTCGGCAAGGAGCCGCGCCGCTTGACGGTGGGCGAGGCCGCCCTTCTCGTCGCCCTGCCGCAGTCGCCTGAGCGCCGCCGCCCCGACCGCTTTCCGGAAATCGCCAAGGCCGCGCGCGACCGCGTGCTCAAGACACTCGCCGAACGCGGCGTGATCACAGCGCGCGAAGCAAAGGAAGCGATGGAGGAGCAGATTCCATCGCGCCGCCAACGCTTCCCGTTCCACGCTCCGCATTTGGCGCAGGAATTGTTGGCGCAAAACAAAGGCCGTGATCCGGTCATCGCTTCGACGTTGGACGCCTCGGTGCAGGCCAAGCTCGAAGACCTCGCGCGCCGCGAACGCGGCTATTTCGACGACGACGCGAACATCGCCGTCATCGTGGTCGAGAACGCGACGCGCAACGTCGTAGCATATCTTGGCGGCGCGAATTTCTGGGTGAACGCAGGGCAGGTGGATTTGGGCAAAGCTTCTCGCTCGCCCGGCTCGACGTTGAAGCCGTTCATCTACGGCATCGCCTTCGACGATCTCGTCGTCCATCCGCAGACGCTGATCGACGACAAGCCGACGCTGTTCGGCGACTACGAACCGCGGAACTTTGACCGCGGTTTCCAGGGCACAGTGACGGTGGCGCGCGCGCTGCAGCAATCGTTGAACGTGCCGGCGGTTGCGTTGCTCGATCGCGTCGGCCCGATCCGCCTCGCCTCCGTCATGCGCAACGCCGGCGCCGAACTCGTCTTCCCGAAGAAGGGCGCCATCCCCTCGCTGCCGCTGGCGCTCGGCGGTGTCGGCATTTCGTTGCGCGATCTGACAATGCTCTACGTCGCAATTCCAACAGGTGGCGAGGTGCGCCCGCTGCGTTTTCGGATGGGCGATGAGCCGGGCGAACCCCATCGCCTGTTCGGCCCGCCCGCGGCCTGGTACCTGGCGGACGTGCTGAAGGGCGCGAATCTGCCCGACGGCTGGTCGATGGGCCAAGGCATCGAGCGCGACCGCCAAATCGCGTTCAAGACCGGTACGTCCTACGGCTATCGCGATGCCTGGTCGCTCGGCTTCTCGAACCGATTCACGGTCGGCATTTGGGTCGGTCGCGCCGACGGCTCGACGCGCCCCGGCCACATCGGCCGCAACGACGCGGCACCCTTGTTGCTGAAAGTGTTCGACCTTCTGCCGGGTGAGGAGCGTTGGTCTTCGCCGCCGCCGGACGGTGCCTTCGTCGCGCAAAACGCGGAGCAATTGCCGCGCGCGCTGCAACGCTTTCGCCGCTCGACAACGCTTGTCGCCGGCTTGAAGCGCATCCAGCCGCCGCGCATCGCCTTCCCGCCGAACGGCGCGACCGTGTCGCTCGAGAATCCGAAGAAGCCGCAAGCCCTACCGCTGAAGGCACAAGGCGGTCGCGCGCCCCTGCGCTGGGTGATCAACGGCCTGCCGCTTGAAAGCCCTTCGCTGATCGGAGACACATGGTGGACGCCCGACGGCGAAGGCTTCGCCCGTATCACCGTCGTCGACGCCGACGGCCGCAGCGACACGTCTCAAATTAGATTGAAGGCAGAGAACTGAAAATAAGCCCCGCGTTGAACGGGGCCTTGTCCTTTCAGTTCCCGAGTACGCCGGGCCAGTTCTTGTCGGCGCTCGCGATGTGGCCGGGGATGTCCTTCTCCCACGTCGTTTGCACGCTTTGATCGTAGTTGAGGAACAAGCGGCCGTTGACGATCTTCCACACCAACGGATCGCCCGAGGCTGTGTAGTTCTGGCTGACCGCCCACGCGCAGTAGCCGCCGTATTGTGGCGCATAGGCGGTGGGGCTTGCCTTGAACGCGTTCAGATTGTCGGCCGACGCGAACTGCCATGTCGCGCCCTTGTATTGCATCGAAAACTCGGCCTTGCCTTTGACCGGGCGATTTTCCCTGAAATACGCAACCGCGTCGTAACCGCCGACGGCAAGCGAGGAGAAGATCCCCGTGTAGATCTCGGCATCGCGCGCCGAAGCGGGCAATGCCATCGCGACAAACGCAAGTCCCGCCGCGAACAAAGTCGTGAGTGTTTTCATCATGTCGAATGTCTCTCTGCTGGATCGAGGAAGGCGAGAGAAAGACTAAGCGTTTCGCACCCGGAGTCACCGCATCCCGTGCCGATGGTTTCGATAGCTTGCGCGCATTTGCCACGCTGCGACGGTCCCATTCGTTCGCCAGAAACCAAGCGATGCAAAATCCCGACCCGACGTCGAAATCCGGCTGGCTTGAACGCGCCCGCGCCGCATTCGCGCCGGAGGACGAAACGGGCGGCACCACACAGGAAGGTCGCCGCCGCGCCATAGGGCTGCTTTTCGTCTGCCTGATCGCAAACGGCCTCGGCCAGACATTGATGTTTGCAATCCTGCCTCCGCTCGCCCGCGATCTCGGTCTCAGCGAGTTCCAGGTCGGTTCGATCTTCGCCGTGTCGGCGACGATCTGGGTGTTCTCGTCCGCGTTCTGGGGCTTGCGCAGCGACTATTGGGGCAGGCGTCCGGTCATCCTGATCGGCCTGCTCGCGTTCGGCATTTCGACGCTTGGCTTTGCAAGCGTAATGGCGTTCGGCCTTTGGGGTCTGACCGCGCCGTTCGCGACCTATGTGCTGTTGATTGCCACCCGCTCGATCTACGGCATCTTCGGCTCGGGCTCGTATCCGGCGGCCCAGGCCTACATCGCCGACCGCACGACCGCCCAGGAGCGCACCGAGGGCATGGCGACCCTAAACGCAGCGTTCGGCCTGGGGGCGGCGATCGGACCAGGAATCGGCGCGGCGCTCACCGTCATCGGCGTGCTCGCACCGCTCTACTTTGTAGGCATCCTGGGCATCGCGTCCGCGCTCGCGATTTGGCTCTTGTTGCCTGAGCGTTCGCGGCCCCACAAACGCGAAATCATAAAGCCGCTCTCGTGGTTCGATCCGCGCGTGTTCCCGTTCATCGTCTTTTCGGTGGTGCAGGGAACGGCGGGCGCGATCCCGATTCAGACGATCGCCTTCCTGATCCGCGACACGATGAACACCACAACCGCCGAGACGCAGCAATTCACGGGCGTGGCCCTGATGGGTTCCGCCATCGCATCGCTCTTCGCCCAGTTCGTGTTGGTGCAGCGCTTCAAGATGACGACCCGCACCCTTATCTTCGCCGGCATCGTCGTGGCGTTGGTGTCGAACGTGTTGCTGATCGTGCCGTCGAATTACGGCCTGATCGCCTTCGCGCTGGTGCTCTCAGGTCTCGGCTTTGGCATGTTACGCCCAGGCTTCGCGGCGGCCGCCTCCCTGTCGGTTTCGGCGGACGAGCAAGGTGCAGTTGCAGGATTAACGGGCGGAGCCAGCGCTGCCGGATTCATCTTCGCGCCGCTCATCGGAAATGCACTCTATTCATGGAGCCAGGATTACCCTTACTGGTTGGGCACCGCGTTGATGTTGGTATTGCTGGTTTTTGTGCTGACAAACAAGACGATAAAAACAGCAGTAATTCAGGATATTAGGGGTGATTCCTCAGATATTCAGCCATCTTAGGCATGAAATGATCACACGTTCGTGATCGAGAATTTAGCTGGAGTTCACGAAGTAACTCTAGCCAAATTGGTGCAGTGCCACAATTATGACATCGTTCGATGTTGCATTGCACATATCGGAACACCGATGAAGGCTCCCAGGGCGAAAGCACGGCCTTCGTAATCGATGGCGTCGGCGGTCGGCAAACGGCCGCGCGTCTGCTTTTGCGAGGAACGGCAATGAACCAGATCCGGGAAGCCGCGCGTATTGCGCGCAGTCTGAGCTTGGCGGGCAGCAGCGAGGAATTGTGGTCGACGCTGAAGGCCTTCGCCGCGCCGTTCGGCTTCACGCACCTGACCGTGATGAAGCGCCATCCCGAGCTTCCGCGCGTTGTGGCGCCCGCCATCGTCTACATCGACGCCCCCGAAGATTTTGCCGCCGACTTCGACCGCCAGCGCTTTGGCCAGAACCATCCGTTGATCCTTCAGGCATTGACGCAGCTGACCCCGTTCTCGGCCGGCGAATTGCCCGCATCGCAGCTCAGTGCCGAACAACGTCGCGTGCTGCGCCATGTTGGCTCGACGCTGAACATGCGCGACGGCTGGACGTTTCCGATCGCCTATTGCGGCGAAATGCGCGGCATCATGATGCTCGGCGGACCCGCGCCCGACATGTCGCCGCTGTTGGCCTCGCTGCTTCATTTGCTGACGCACACCGCGTTCAAGCGTTTCGAAGAGCTCGCCGCCGGCGCCTCGCCGCGTTCGCGGTTACTGACCGCGCGTGAGGTCGAGTGCCTGCGCTGGGTGGCGCTCGGCAAGACGGATGAGGAGATCGGCGTCATCCTCTCGATCCGTGCGCGCACTGCGCGCTTTCACGTCGAAAACGCCAAGCGAAAGCTCGGCGTCGCGACCAGGGTTCAGGCCGTCGCGCAAGCACTGAAGCAGCAGGCGATCGCGGCTTAAGACGCAACACCAAGACACAAACGAACGGCGTTGCCGTCGCCCCGATGAGGGCGGCGCGGCGCGTATGCGGAGGAAGAAATGAACGGACTGCGGACCACGATTGTGACGGCGATCGAAGAGATCGGCAACGCAGCCAGCGCGCCCGAAATCTGGGGCGCGATGAAGGCGATCGCAGCGGGCTATGGCTTTGGCTACATGCTCGTCTTGAAGGGCGCGGACGAATTGGCCGACCACGTGTCGAGCCGCGTGCTCTACAACGACATGCCCGAAGGCTTTGCCGAAGCCTTCGACAGCGCCGGCTTTTCGCGCCACAATCCGCTCGTCGCGCGTGCACGAACCGAAGCGCGCCCCTACACGGCCGCCGAACTCTGGGCGCTGCCGCTCACCGTGCACCAGCGTCGCGCACTCGCACAGATAAAGCTCTCGCTCGACGTGCTCGACGGTTTGATGATCCCCGTTCGCTCCGAGCGCGGTCTCGACGGCATCGTGTTGTTGGGCGGCAAGACACCCGAACTGACGCCGATCGTGCGCTCGACGTTGCACGTACTCGCGCACTGCGCCTATGCGCGGGCCGAAACGTTGCGCGCAAACCCGCTGAAGCGCGGAGGGCTGCTTTCGCCGCGCGAGATCGAATGCCTGCGCCTCGCGGCAGCCGGCAACACAGACAACCAAATCGGCAAGATCCTGACGATCAGCCCGCGCACGACGCGCTTCCACATCGAGAACGCGAAGAAGAAGTTGGGTGTTGCGACGCGCGTTCAGGCGGTGGCGGAAGCAATGCGTCGCAAGGCGATTGCCGCTTAAGCCGGCGCCTGACGCAGCCGCTGCAACAGCGCGATGGTCGCAAACCCGTCCGGCGGCATGCCTTGCGAACGTTGGAACGCGCGGATTGCTTCGCGCGTCCGCCGTCCGATCACGCCGTCGACCTCGCCTATGTCGTATTTGCGCTGCGCGAGCAGCGTCTGCATCTCGACCCGTTCGCTGCGCGACAGGATCGGCTGCTCGTCGCGCGGCCACGGCGTGCGGAAATCCGGCCCGCCGTTGAACCTGACCGACAGCTCGCAGATTGCCAGCGCGTATGAGATCGCGTTGTTGTAGGCGAGCACGACCTTGAAATTCGGATAGGCGATGAACGCTGGCCCCTTGTGGCCCGCCGGCAATAGGATCGCGGCCGGCGCGTCTTTGTCCTGCCCCTTGCGCTGCGCGAGCGCGCGCCCGTCGCGTAGTGTCACCGACAAATCGGCCCACTCGCGCACCGGCTTCTCGATCGAAATATCGGCGTTGCCGAAGTCGAATCCTTGCGGCAATTGCACTTCATCGAAGCACGGCGCGCCGGTCTGCCAGCCCTTCTCCTTCAGATAATTGGCCGTCGATGCGAACACGTCCGCCTTCGTGTCCCACAAATTGCGCCGGCCGTCGCCGTTGCCGTCCTTCGCGTATTGCAGGAACACGGTCGGGATGAACTGCGTCTGACCCATCGCGCCCGCCCACGAGCCGATCATGCGCTCAGGCGTGATGTCGCCCTCTTCGATGATCTTGAGCGCGGCCAACAGCTGCTCGCGCCCGAACTCCGCGCGCCGCCCCTCGAAGGCGAGCGTCGCCAAGGCTTCGATCACACGAAAGCCGCCGAGATTCGTTCCGAAATTGCTCTCAAGCCCCCAGATCGCGGTCACGATCGACGCCGGCACACCGTACTTG
The DNA here is from genome assembly GCA_016792785.1 of Alphaproteobacteria bacterium. Lineage (GTDB taxonomy): Bacteria > Pseudomonadota > Alphaproteobacteria > Micropepsales > Micropepsaceae > SZUA-430. The sequence goes on along the minus strand of JAEUML010000216.1, from coordinate 13,961 downwards.
CGCTCCGCCCGGCCCAGCGACTTGCGATACTGCCGTGCGAGCTTCCGCCCACGCGCGACACGGTCCGATGACACCGCGCCGTCCATATAGTCCCAAATCGCGCGGCTGAACTCCGGCTGGTTCTCGTTGAGTTCGATGACGCGCTGGTTGAGCCGCACGCCGCGGAAGGCGCGCTCAAGGGTCCGCTCGCTGATCCCCTGGCCACGCGCCTGAACCTTGAACCCCTCCAGCCAAGTGTCGAACGCGCCCGTTTGATCCGGCGGGTCGTCGGGAATCGGATGCGCCATGCGCACGCCGGGATTAGGTTGCGCGCTCGCAACCCAAGGGCTGAAGCCGGCCAACGCCAGGATCAGGGCACAAACAGGCGCCCAGCGAAGGGCCGAAAGCGTCTGTGAACGCGAGCCGCACATACCCTTCGGATGGCACGATGTCGCCCCGAAAGGCAAGGGAATCAGCGCCACACGTGCTGCTTTGGGCCGTTGACAACCTGCAACTGCCACACTATTGGTCCGCCCCTTCGTTGCCCTCATTTTCTGGGCCTTGCCTCTGCGGAACCTTGCGTCATGAAGATTCGTAACTCGCTCAAATCGCTCAAGGGCCGCGACAAGGACTGCCGCGTCATCCGCCGCAAGGGCCGCGTCTACGTCATCAACAAGAAGAACCCGCGCTTCAAGGCGCGCCAGGGCTAATCCCCAGGCTGATCGCTGGCGTGCCAAGGCCGGGCGGCCGATACTGCCCGGCAAATGCGCATGCCCGATCTCGACCCATCCGTCCTCGCCCGCCGTGCAGCGCTGATCGACGCGCTACGCCGCCTGGTGCCCGACGGCGTGGTGGCCGAGGATGACGCCCTCGTCGCCTATGACAGCGACGCGCTGACCGCCTATCGCCAAAAGCCGCTGGCCGTCGTGCTGCCGAGATCGGCCGACGAGGTTTCGGCCGTCCTACGCTTCTGTTCGTCGAACAACGTCAAGATCGTCCCGCGTGGCGCCGGCACGTCGCTTTCGGGCGGCGCGCTGCCTTTGGGCGACGGCGTGCTGCTGGGCCTGTCGCGCATGAACAAGATCTTGGACGTCGACCTCGAGAACCGCTGCGCCGTGGTCCAGCCGGGCGTCACAAATCTCGGTATCACCCGAGCCGTGGAGGCCAACGGCTTCTACTACGCCCCCGATCCATCGAGCCAAATTGCCTGCACGATTGGCGGCAACGTGGCGGAGAATTCGGGCGGCATTCACTGCCTGAAGTACGGCCTGACGACGAACAATCTCTTGGGCGTCGAACTCGCGCTGCTCGACGGCACGCGCGTGCGCTTCGGCGGCAAGGCGCTCGACGCGGGCGGCCTCGACCTCTTGGGCCTCGTCACCGGGTCGGAAGGTCTGCTCGGCGTCGTCACCGAAGTGACGGTGCGCCTGCGCCCGAAGCCGCCGAGCGCAAAGGCGCTGCTCGTCGCCTTCCCGTCGATCGAAGCGGCGGGCCAATGCGTCGCCGACGTGATCGCCGAAGGCATCGTGCCCGCCGCGATGGAAATCATGGACCGCTTCGCCGTCGACGCGGTCGAAGCCTATTGCGCCCCCGGCTACCCGCGCGAGGCGGCGGCGATCCTGATCGCCGAACTCGACGGCATGGAAGTCGAAGTCGAGGGCGCCGCGCGCGAGGTCGAACGCATCGCGCGTGCAAACGGCGCGCTCGCCTGCGAAGGCAGCGCGTCGGACGCGGATCGCGAGCGCATATGGCTCGGCCGCAAGGCGGCGTTCGCCGCCGCGGGCCGCATCGCGCCCGACATGCTGTGCATGGACGGCACGATTCCGCGCCGCGCCCTGCCGCGCGTGTTGACGCGCATCGGCGAGATGTCGAAGGAATTCGGCCTGCCGGTCGCGAACGTCTTCCACGCCGGCGACGGCAATCTGCATCCCCTGATCATGTTCGACGTGATGAAGGACGGCGATTTGGACCGCGCCGAGAAATTTGGCGCTGCGATCCTGACCCTCTGCGTCGAGGTCGGCGGCGTGCTCACCGGCGAACACGGCGTCGGCGTCGAAAAGCGCGACCTGATGCCGTTGATGTTCTCAGAGATTGACCTCGCGCAGCAGCAGGCGGTGAAGTGCGCCTTCGACCCGCAAAGCCTGCTCAATCCCGGCAAAGTCTTTCCGTCGCTTTCGGCCTGCGTCGAAGGCGGGGCGATGCACGTGCATCAAGGCCGTCTTCCATTTGCGAACTTGCCCCGGCTCTAGCGATGCAAATCCTCAAGCCCGACACCGAAGAGCAAGTTGTCGAAGCGATCCGCGACGCGAAGGCGCCACTTTCCGTTGAAGGCCAGGGCACCAAGCAGGGCTTCGGCCACCCAGTCGAGGTGGACACGGTGCTGCGCCTGGCAGGCCTCAGCGGCGTCACGATGTACGAACCCGACGAGATGGTCTTCACCGCCAAGGCCGGCACGCCACTCGCCGAGATCGAGGGCGTATTAGCCGAGAAAGGCCAATGCCTCGGCTTCGAACCGGGCGAAATCGGCAAGCTCTGGAACGAGGGGGGCAGCGGAGGAACGATCGGCGGCACGGTCGCCGCCGCGATCGCCGGTCCCCGCCGCTTCGCCGCCGGCGCCGCACGCGATCACCTGCTCGGTTTCACCGCCGTCAACGGCAGAGGCGAACGCTTCAAGGCAGGCGGCCGCGTCGTCAAGAACGTCACCGGCTACGACCTGCCGAAGCTCGCCGCCGGGTCCTTCGGCACGTTATTTGCTATCACCGAAGTCACGCTACGCGCGCTGCCGCGTGCTCAAGCGGCAACCGTGCTCGCGCTCGAAGGCAAAGAGCCGGCGGCGGCGCTGCGCATTCTCCGCGCCGTTGCCGCGTCGCCGTTCGAACCCTCAGGTCTCATCCATCTCGCAACAGGCGGCACGCCCAGAACCCTCATTCGCCTTGAAGGCCATAGCGAAGGCGTTGCCGCACGCGCCGCCGAACTCTCGAAGACGATCGCCAAAGACGCGCGCCGTTTGGAGGCGGACGAGGGCGCAAGACTCTTCCGCGCCGCCGCCGACCTGCACACGCTCTTCGATCCAGAGACGACGCTTTGGCGCGCATCCGTGCCGCCAGCACGCGCGCACGATATGACCACCCGCGTCCAGCCGGTCGCGTGGTTTGCCGATGCGGCCGGCGGGATTCTCTGGCTCGCGTTCAGGAACGCATCCGACCCCGCCGCCCTGCACGCCGCCGCGCGCGACCTCGGCGGTCACGCCACGCTTGTGCGCAAAGGCCCGGCGCAAACCGACGACGTCTTCCCACCGCTCGACACGGCGACGCTCGCCCTCACAAGCCGCGTCAAAGCTGCCTTCGACCCGGCGCGCCGCTTGAACCCTGGCCGCATGTACAAGGACGTCTGAGGCGCATGCGCACGAACTTCACGCCGGCGCAACTCGAAGACCCGCAACTCGCCGCCGCCGAGAAGCAGCTGCGCGCCTGCGTCCATTGCGGCATCTGCACCGCGACGTGCCCGACCTACACGCTTCTCGGCGACGAACTCGACGGCCCCCGCGGGCGCATCCAACTGATCCAGCACATGCTCGAAACCGACGCGGTACCCAGCGCGAAGGTCGTAACCCACATCGACCGCTGTCTGTCGTGCCTCGCCTGCGTCAGCGCCTGTCCCTCGGGCGTGAACTACCCGCGCCTGATCGACAAGGCGCGCGAACACATCGAACGCAAAGCGCAACGCCCTTGGGCACGCCGGCTCTTGCGCAAAGCGTTGGGCCAAGTCCTGCCGCATCGCGAACTCTTGCGTCCTCTGCTGATGCTCGGCCGCATCGGCGCGCCGTTCGCAGCACTTCTGCCCGAAGCGTTGCGCGCACCCGCCCGCCTCGCCGCGCGGCTGCCGAAGGCCGAACGCGGGACCCCAATTGCAAAGGTCTCCCGCCCGTCGGGGACACCCGTCGGTCGCGTCGCGCTTCACGTGGGTTGCGTGCAAGAAGTCGTAGCCCCGCGCATCACGCGCGCCGCGGTCCGCGTTCTCGTGCGCCACGGCTTCGAAGTGACGACCGTGGAAGGCGATGGCTGCTGCGGCGCTCTGAATCACCACCTTGGTCAAGCCGCGGAGGCCCATACGCACGCCAAAGCGCTCGTCGCCGACATCGCAAAACACGAAGATGACGGCAAGCCATTCGACGCGATCGTGACCACGGCGTCGGGCTGCGGCGCCGTCGTTCGCGACATCGGCTTTCAACTGAACGACGAACGCGGGGCGGCAGTCGGCGCACGCACCCGCGACATTGCCGACCTGTTGCGCGGTGTGCCGCTGAAGACGGGTAGGGCGCACCGCTTCACGCGCGTCGCCTATCACGCGGCCTGCTCGCTGACGCACGGCATGAAGCAGGCCGCCGCGGCGCCGCAGATCTTGCGCACGCTGGGGTTCGACGTGGTCGAACCGCGCGACACGCAATGTTGCGGCTCGGCCGGCGTTTACAACGTGCTCGAGCCTGCGATCGCCGATCGCCTGCAACAGCGCAAGGCCGCGACGCTGATGGAAACGCAGCCGAAATATATCGCCACCGGCAATATCGGCTGCCTCGCGCAAATTGCGGCCGCCGTGCAACTGCCCGTCGTGCACACGATCGAGCTGATCGATTGGGCGACGGGCGGCCCTAAGCCCTGAGCAATTTCAGAATCCGCCGCGCCGCGCGCTGGCCGCTGGCGAAGGCGCCGTGAACTTTTTGCGCAGCCTTGCCGCCTTGCGCTTCGCCCGCGAGGAAGATGCGCTCGCTGAGCGGCGCCTCAAGCGCCGCCCGCGCGCGCCAATGACCGGGCAGCGCCGCCGAATATGCCCCTTTGGTCAGCGGATTGCGTCCCCAGTCCGTGACGGCTGCATTGCGCAAGCCTGCATCGCCACTCGCGCCCAAGAGCGCGCGCAATTTCTCCCGCGCAAACTCGATCACCGCGCGGTCGCGCTGACCCGCCAGTTCCCACGCGAGCGACCCGCCCACGAGGCAGATCGCCAGCGGCGCACCGAACGGGCGCACATGGAACACATGCCCGCGCTCGTCGTCCGCCTGCGGGATCAGCATGGAATCGGCGGCAAAGCGCAACACGGGCGCGCCCGCGCCGAAGAACATCGCGATCTTTGTCAGAAGGCCCATCTGCATCCCGCTCCAAGCCGCGAACATCGCCGGGTCGGGCACAGGATCGAACGTGATCGCTCCGCTCGTCAGCACGCCGAGCGACGGCGTGAGCACCACGGCCTTGGTCAGGATCGTGCCGCGATCGGTCTCGACCGCGACGCCGCGCCCTGAGACGACCAGCCTGCGCGCTGGGGTGTTCACCGCGACCGGCAGCCCCGCGCCGATCCGCGCGATCAGCGTGCCCAATCCCTGCCGCACAAGCCGGTTGCCGTCGTCCTCTTCAAGGCCGAACCAGTCCTTGACCGACATCGTGTTGAGGTCGACGCCCATGTCGAGCGGCCCGATCATCGCCGAAGCTGTCGCCGCCCACGAGCGCACCTCGTCGTCGAGCAACATCGGCGCCGCCTGCGACGCGGGAATATCGTCGTCTTGCTCGGCTGCGTTGGCGATCGCATCGCTGAGCGTCACGATAGCGCGTTCGTAGCCATCGTTCGAAGCAAGCGGAGCTTGTGCACCGCGCGCGAACGTCAGTTCCCGCGCCTCGCTCGCGCCGATCTCGAACCTGTGCAGCCGCGCGAAGCCGGCGAGCGGATTGGCCGCCCCACCTTTCAACCACGCCGCCCCGCGATCGAACGCGACGCCGAACGTGGCGGTGTCTGTGAAGCAGCGCCCGCCGATACGCGAGGCCGCTTCGATCAACTGGACGCTGCGTCCGCCCGCGATCAGCGTTTGCGCCGCACCGATGCCGGCCGCCCCCGCGCCCACGATCACGACATCGGGCTCGCTGACTACGGCCGCGCGCGCGACGCCGGCCAGCGGCAACGCCGCCGCCAACCGCGCAAAGCCCCGCCGGGTAATCTTCATGTACGAATGCCGCTTGGAGAACCGCCCCGCCCGAGATTAGCATGGCCCATGCGAACAATCCTGTTGGCGCTGGCGCTCGCTTTGGGCCTCACGCCGCCCGCCCTTGCCGATCAGACCGACAAGCGTCTCGACCGCTTGTTTAACCAACTTGCGGCCGTGCGCACGGCGCCCGAAGCCGCCGCGCTCGAAGCTCAGATCGTCGACATCTGGATGAAGTCGGGCAGCGACACGGTGGATGTGCTGATGTCGCGCGCCGAAGCCGCAATGGCGGCCGACGACGTCGCGACCGCAAAAAAACTGCTCGACGCCGTCGTCGAGATGAAGCCCGACTACGCCGAGGTCTGGTACCGCCGCGCCGAACTCCTGCTCGCGATGGACAGCCAGCAGGAAGCCGAAGCCGACCTCGCAAAGGCGATCGAACTTGAGCCCCGCCACTTCAAAGCGCTCGCGATCGCAGGCCGCCTGGCCGAAGCCGCCGGCAACAAAGGCGCCGCTCTCGCCGCCTACCGCCGTGCCGCGCAACTCAACCCCATGATGGAAAACGCCGCCCGCCGCGCGCTCCAGCTCGAAGAAGAACGCGCAAGCAAACCGCCGCCGATTTGATGCGCAAGCATGTGGCCGATGGGCAATAAACACGTGGCCTTTGAAAGTCTCGCGGAGTTGCGTGCCACAACGTGGCGGTCAGTGCTCGATGTCATATCGCAAGAAGGTCTCGTCTTTAGACGGCGGCCGCATCCGATCTGGTTCTACGTCTTCGTTTCTCTTGCCATACTGTTTGCGTTTGCTGCGCCGCTTGCTGGGCGCGGGTGGGAGTCCATTCCTGTCGATGTTATCGGCCTTGGCGCCCTGGTGATCGCGGGAGTCGCGGCCGTCGCACGCGCGATTGACGTTGCTTGGGACGCGACCATAGTGGTCGATGATAACGGTGTCGAAATCTGGCGCGGAGGGTCGAAACGCGTCTCTGCGGCTTGGGGCGAAGCTGCTGCAGTCGGCCTGCTAAACATGCTTCAGCGCGACGCATTGGACTTGCCGGGAGAATTCAAGGGGCGCGACTTCGTGGTGGCCCTCATGAACTGGTGCCGAGAAAACCGAACGGAGATTGCGGCTGCGGGTGGCTCTCTCAATAGAACCGTCGAAGCGATGGCTCATGGGAGTGGACTGCACTTCAATTTCGATTGGTGGGATAAAGCACTGTCGTCGACGTTGTTGATCGGACTCTTCTTAGGCGTTCTTGTGTTGGTTGGGGTCGCAGCAAGCCAAGAATCGCTTGCAAGCTTGGGCGCATTGGAGATTCTGGCATCCATCGCGTTGACCGTGGTGTTTGGCGGTCTCGCGCTGCTGAGCGCGCTCGACTGGAAGGACGCTGGCCTCAAGATCACCATATCGACGCAAGGTGTCGTCACCAACAAGCACAACCGAGCTACTCTTCGGCTGACCTGGGATCAGATAGTGAAGCCAGCAGCACTGAAGCGGAGGCGGGATGACGAGGCGCTTGTCTGCGGTGAAGGCGAGGCAGACACCCTGTTCAGCGAGACATTCCGGTTTGCCCCAGTGCTCGCCGAGTTATTCGAACACCTTCTTATCCAGGAAATCAATCGCCGCGCGATCAGCCGATCTATGACGCCTGTTGAAGTGCGCGGCCCGTCGGACTCGTGAGTTTTCGACGGTGCATGTAGATCAACCCGTCTTGCGCCCCACGAACGCGACGCGCAGCAAGTTCGTCGCCCCCGGCGTGCCGAGCGGAACCCCCGCGGTCACGACCAGGCGCTGGTTCAACTGCGCAAAACCCTCGCGGAACGCGATCTGGCAGGCGCGATCGACCATGTCCTCGTGATCGTGCGCGTCTTCCGTCACCACGCAATGCAGACCCCACGCGATCGCGAGCTTGCGCCCGGTCGCCGCGACCGGCGTGAGCGCGATGATCGGCACGCTCGGCCGCTCGCGCGAGGCGCGAAGGCCCGTCGACCCTGAGCCCGTCCAGCACACGATCGCCGCCGCCTTCACCGTATGCGCGACCTGGCGTGATGCGGCCGTGATCGCATCGGCGGTCGTCGCTTCCGGTTCGCTGCGCTGGGCGTCGACGAACATGCGGTAGTGCTCGTCGCCTTCGATCGAGCGCGCGACGCGGTCCATCATCTCGACCGCTTCGACCGGGTATTTGCCGGACGCCGATTCGGCGGACAACATCACCGCGTCCGCGCCGTCGAACACGGCGGTCGCGACGTCGGAGACCTCGGCGCGTGTCGGCATCGGGCTTGAAATCATCGATTCGAGCATTTGCGTCGCGATCACGACGGGCTTGCCCGCCGCCCGCGCCGCGCGCGTGATCTGCTTCTGCCGCCGCGGCACCTGCTCGACCGGCAATTCGACGCCCAGATCGCCCCGCGCCACCATCACAGCGTCCGACAATTCGATGATCTCGGCGAGCCGCTCGATCGCCGAGGGTTTCTCGATTTTCGACAGCACGCCCGCGCGCCCGGCGACGATTTTGCGCGCCTCCGCAACGTCTTCCGGCCGCTGCACGAACGAAAGCGCGATCCAATCGACCCCGTGCTCAAGCGCGCGGTCGAGGTCGGCGCGATCTTTCGCCGACAAGGCAGCGATCGGCAGCACCGCGTCCGGCACGTTCACGCCCTTGCGGTCGGTCAACCGCCCGCCGAACTCGACCTTGGCGGTTGCACTGTCCCCGGAAACCGTCTCGACGCGCAGCCGCAATCGCCCGTCGTCGATCAGAAGCTGCCCGCCCGGCTTCAGCACCGCGAACACTTCCTTGTGCGGTAGGTTCAGATGGCTGGCATCGCCGGGCGACGGATCGAGGTCGATCCTGACCGTGGACCCCGCGACGAGGTCGACGCCGCCTCCCGCCATCGCCCCGATGCGCAGCTTCGGTCCCTGCAGGTCGGCAAGAATCCCGATCGGCCGTCCGATATCGGCCTCGACCGCGCGGATGTTGGCGACATAGGCGGCCAGCGTCGCGTGATCCGTATGGCTCATGTTGATGCGGAACACGTCCGCGCCCGCCTCGAACAGGCGCTTGATCATCTCAGGTTCGCGCGACGCTGGCCCTAAGGTCGCGACGATCTTCACATTGCGGCGCCGGCGCATGTCACCTTCTTGAAATCGGTTCGGTTGAAGGACGTCAGTCGGAGAGATTCATGGTCCACGTTGGATACTTGCCGGTGTCGACCTCGAAGAAGCCTGCCTGCCCGTAGCCGCGCTTCGCACAATTGCCGCGGCCCTTGATCGTGAAGTTGTCGCGCGCCACGCAGAACAGGCGATTGCCCTCCCACGCACCGTCGACGCCCAGATGCACGGCGCGAACGTAATAGTACCGCGCCCGCAACACACCGCGCAAAATGTCCTGGCAGGCGCCCGGCTCGATCCGCCACCAGCCCTCGCTGGTCCACGCGCCGCCGCGCAAACGGCCGATCGCCACCGCCATCGCGTGGTCGGTCTTGTTGCAGATCGCAAACCCAGGAGGCGACGGCGCCGCCGCAGCGGGCACGGCCGCAAGGAGAAGCAGAATGAGGATGCGAACGAAGAGAATCACCGCCCGCCAGTCTCGTTCGCACCGCGTCCCCGCGTCAAACGCCGGGCATGACCAGAATGGCACGAAAATCGTTGACGTTCGTGCGCGTCGGCCCGGTCACAACCTCTTGGCCGAGCGCGGAGAAAAAGCCACCGGAATCGTTCGCCGCAGAAAACGCCGCCGGGTCGAGGCCGAGCGCCGCCGCGCGCGAAAGCGTGTCGGGACCGATCCAGGCGCCCGCGACGTCGTCGCTGCCGTCGATGCCATCCGTATCGGCGGCGAGCGCGAAGATGCCGCGTGCGCCGTTCAACGCTCGCGCCATGCCGAGCAGATACTCGCGATTGCGCCCGCCGCGTCCTTGGCCCGAAACCGTCAGCGTCAACTCGCCGCCAGACAACAGCAAGAGCGGGCGCGTCGGCGCGGCGCTGAGCGCGATCTCCGCATGCGCATGCGCGACCGCGCGCGCATCGCCCTCGATCGCGACGCCGATCACCTGCGTCTCGAAACCCGAACGGTGCGCCTCGTCCGCCGCCGCGGCCAACGCATCCGCGCCCCGCGCAACGATGCGGTATTCCGAAAGGGCGAGCCGCGCATCGCCGGGCCTGACGGATTCGTGCGTTGGGTCGCGCAGCACCGCGGCCACGCTCTCCGGCACGCCGACGCTGTACTTCGCAAGCACGGCGCGCGCGTCCGCCTGCGTTGTCGAATCGCCGACGGTCGGGCCTGACGCGATCACCGAGGGATCGTCGCCCGCGACATCCGAAATCGCGAGCGTGAGCAATCGCGCGGGATGCGCTGCCGCCGCGAGCCGCCCGCCCTTGATCGCCGAAAGATGCTTGCGCACGCAGTTGATCTCGCCAATCGAAGCACTCGAACGGATCAATCCCTTTGCGATCGCCTGCTTTTCGCTGAGCGTCACCGGTGCCAGCGGCAATCCCGTCAGCGCCGACCCGCCGCCCGACAGCAGCACGAGCACGAAATCCTCCGCGCGCAGCCCGCGCACGCACGCAAGCAACCGCGCCGCCGCCTCTTCACCCGCCGCATCAGGATAAGGATGCCCCGCCTCGACCACTTCAATGAATCGCGTCGCGGCGCCATGCCCGTACCGTGTCACCACAAGCCCGGAAAGCGGCGGCCCCCAAGCGTCTTCGACTGCCGCCGCCATCGCCGCGGCAGCTTTCCCCGCACCGACCACAATCACCCGCCCCGTCGGCCGCGCGGGCAGGGCAGGCGCAACGACTCGCGACGGATGACACGCCGCAACCGCCGCGTCGAACATCCGCCTCAAGTGGGCGTGCGCGTCGATCACTCAGCGCCGCGCTTCCGCTGCCGCCTGCGCTCCCGCGATCGCCAGCAGAAGCAACGCCGCGATGGTCATGAATGCTTTGCTCACGGGCTGCAACCTCCTCGCGGTCGATCATAACGCGAGGACGGGTCGTCCACAAAACGCCGGTCCGGAAGGGCCAGTACGTCGTTACGCCGTCGCTACGAGCCCGCGCGCGATGACGTCGGCGCGGTAGGCGGCGAACAGCCTGTGCATCTCGTTGGCTTCGACCGTCGCATCCATGCTTGCGTCTCGGTTGCGAATTTGCGCCTCGACATGCGCTGCGCGCCGGTAGAGCGCCGCAGCGCCCGCCATTCCGCTCGCGCTTTTCAGCGAATGAGCCAGGCGCGCCGCCTCTTCGTGTTGCTCTGCCGCCCCCATCACGATTGCGATGCGTTTCAACTTGTCCGCCGTGTCGCTCAGATATGTGTCGATAAGCACGCTTAGCATTTCCTCTCCCGCGTCCGCCCGGAACTTCTCGATAGCGTCCCAATCCACGACGGGAGCCGATGCTGCGTCCTGGCCACCGGGTAAGTCCGGGAGGCTCAACGCTTTGAAGGCGGTACGGCCTTCGACCGCAGCGCCGATCGCCACCACCAATTCCCGCGTGCGGAAAGGCTTGGCGACATAGCCGTTCATGCCAGCGTCGATGCAGCGATCGATATCCTCTCTGAACGCGTTTGCGGTGAGCGCGATGATGGGAGTTTTCCCAGCCGCGGGCGGCAGACCGCGAACGGCGCGCGTGGCTTCGATGCCGTCCATTTCGGGCATCTGAATATCCATGAGGATCAGGTCGTAGGGCGCGCGCCGCATCGCGTCGACCGCCTCAAGCCCGTTCGCCGCGACATCGCAGTACATGCCCAATTTGGCGAGCGTGGATTTGATAACGAGTTGGTTTGTCGAGTTGTCTTCGGCCACGAGCACGCGCAATGGCCGGCCGACGCCGTTGACGGCCGCCCAAGCGCGCTCGATGTCGCTGTCGCGAATGTCGCTCGCTGATTGCGTGACGTCGACTTCCGTCGCACCGGCCGGCGCCAACTCGAACCAGAATACGGAGCCTTGCCCGGCGACGCTTTGCACGCCGATGCGTCCGCCAAGCCGTTCGGTGAGTCTACGGGAGATCGCCAAGCCCAAGCCCGTTCCGCCGTACTTGCGCGTCGTGGAACTGTCGGCCTGGCTGAACTCGTTGAAGAGACGCCCTAATCTGCTTTGGGGAATGCCGATACCGCTGTCGATGATTTCGATACGAATCGCGCCTCCGCCTGCCCCATCCAGTTGGAACGCGCGCAGCCGCACGCCGCCGCGCTCCGTGAATTTCACGGCGTTGCCGAGGAGGTTGATCAGAATCTGACGGATGCGCCCGGCGTCCGAGCGTACGAAGCGCGGCGTGGAAGGGTCGATGTCGACGACGAATTCCAGACCTTTTGCCTGCGCCGTGGTCGAGAGCACGTCCGCCGATTGCCGCAGCAGCACGTGAAAGTCGAAGGCGGAAATCTCGAGTTCGATTGCGCCCGCTTCCAGTTTGGAGAAGTCGAGAATGTCGTTGATGATCTGTAGCAGATTGTCGGCGGAACTGCGGATCATGTCGGTGGTTCGCCGTTGTTCGTCGTCGAGGTCGCTGTCCAGCAGGATCCCCGTCATCCCCAACACGCCGTTCATGGGTGTACGGATTTCGTGGCTCATCATCGCCAGGAACTCGCTCTTGGCGCGGTTCGCGGCCCGCGCTTCGTCGAGCAGGACCTTCATCTTCTCTTCCGCGGCGTAGCTGTTGCGGATGTAGGTCTCGAGGATGTAGCTCGAAAAAATGCCCACGCCGGTGGCCATCGTCAGAAAGTAGTTGTTCGCGACGAAGTCGGTAGGACTGACCGGATTAATCCACACTGCGATGACTTGATAGATGAGAAAGAGGCTGGCGGCGACGGACGTCGAATAGAAGAAACGCATCCCGAGCAGGGTTCCGCTGAAGACGGCGACCATGATCAGCCCGGCGTAGTAGTTGCTGTGATAAGGGGGCGGCATGATCGCGCACATCGCCGCGATACTGAGACCGACCATGCCGCTTGCGAAGACGAGGGCCGGCTGGATGTGGGCGGAAAACTCGCGCCGGAACGTCAACGCGAACACGCCGATCAATGCGGGCACGACGATGCCGTAGCGCACCAGCCACAGCTTTTCGACAGCCTGGGGCGCGACCTGCCAATCGAGCAATCCGAACAGCGCGTAGATGCTGATCGCCGCGACCAGGTAGATGCGAATGAACGGCAGCCAGTCGGCGCGCGACCGGGCGGCGAAATCCGCTTCGACGCGCCGATCTCGAAAGACCAGAAGCCAGCGATTCAAAGAGAAATCGCGTTGAGCCGCTGATGCCTGTCCAATCTCGGACGGTGCAGTCACCAAGGTCCTCACGAACTGCTCTGTCACATCATTGCCAGAGCAAATTAGAGGCCTTGCGGTTAAGGAGCGCCTTACGGTTTGAGTTTATTCATGCGCCATTTCTCTTGCCTTGCAGCGCGGCTTCCGGGACCCGAGCCCAGTCTTTATGGTCGCGCCGACCAAGGAGCCCTGCCAGTGCCCGGCCAGCCGCCTGCCTTCCAAATCGTTAACGCGAGCGCCGCGCCGCATCTCATCTTCGTCTGCGATCACGCCTCGAACGCGCTGCCGTCCGAGTACGGCGCGCTCGGTCTGGCGCCCGAGCTTTTCGCCCGCCACATCGCCTATGACATCGGCGCGGCAGAAATGACCCGTGCCTTCGCCGCGGCGTTCGGCGCTCCGGCGATCTTGGGAGCGTATTCCCGCCTCCTCATCGACCTGAACCGTGGCGCCGACGACCCAACGCTGGTGATGAAACTCTCCGACGGCGCGATTATCCCCGGCAACGCCATGGCGGACGCGAACGAAATTCGCCGCCGCATCGCGCGCTACTATCGCCCCTATCACGACGCGATCGAGCGCGAGATCGCGCGCGCAAAGACGGCCGGCGTCAAACCCGTCATCGTTTCCATCCATTCCTTCACGCCGGATTGGAAGGGCAGAAAGCGCCCCTGGCACGTCGGCGTGCTGTGGGACCGCAAGGACGCGCGCCTCGCCGCACCGCTGCTCGACGAATTGCGCAACGCAGGCGACCTCGTCGTCGGCGACAACGA
>JAEUML010000200.1 GCA_016792785.1 Alphaproteobacteria bacterium | reverse complement strand
GAGAAGGAACAGGTGCACGCGATGGTGAAGGTCCTGCTGCCGCACTCGACCGCGAAAAGTCCCGACGCCGCCGATGCCCTCGCCGTCGCGATCACCCACGCGCACATATCCGAATCCGCCGACCGCATCGCATCGCTGATGGCGCGGGCACGCTAGGAGGTCATGGAATGATCGGCAAACTGACCGGCATCGTCGACGAAATCGGCACCGACTTCGCGGTGATCGACGTCGGCGGCGTGGGCTACGTCGTGCACTGCGCCGCGCGCGTGCTCGGAAATCTGCCGCAACCGGGCAACCGCGCTTCACTCTTCGTCGAAACCCAGATGCGCGAAGACGCGATCAAACTCTTCGGCTTCACGACCAGCGAAGAGCGCGAATGGTTCCGCCTGATGCAGACGGTCCAAGGTGTCGGCGCAAAGGTCGCGCTCTCGATCCTCAGCACATTGAGCGTCTCCGATCTCGCCCGCGCCGTCGCCTTCGAGGACAAAGCAGCCGTAGGCCGCGCGCAGGGCGTGGGCCCCAAACTGGCCGCCCGCATCACCGCCGAACTGAAGGACAAGGCGGCCGCGATCTCCGCCCCGCTCCACGTCGCAAGAGGCGAGGGCACAGTCGTTGGCTTCACCAAACCCCAAGGCGCCGCCGCCGAAGCCGTCTCCGCACTCGTGAACTTGGGCTACGCCCAAGCCCAAGCGTCCCAAGCAATCGCCACCGTCCTCGCCCGCGAAGGTATGGAACTACCGCTCCCCGCCCTCATCCGCGAAGGCCTCCGCGCCTTGTCGAGCGCAGCATGACGGGACGCGGCGCAGTCTGGGAGCGCGGGCGTCCCGCCCGCTCTTGCGTTTGGCCATGCAACGACGGCGCAAGTGCGGGCAAGATGCCCGCGCTCCCAGACTGCGCTCATGAAAGACAAGCGCCATGACCAAACCGAACCGCCTCGTGACCGCCGAGACGCGCGACGACGACACCTCAGAAGTCTCGCTCCGCCCGCTGACGCTCGCCGAGTTCATTGGCCAAGACCAGGCGCGCGCGAACCTGAAGGTTTTCATCGACGCCGCGCGCGGTCGCAACGAAGCGCTCGACCACGTGCTGCTCGCCGGTCCCCCGGGCCTCGGCAAGACCACGATGGCCCAGATCGTCGCGCGCGAACTCGGCGTCAATTTCCGCTCGACGTCAGGCCCCGTGATCGCGCGCGCCGGCGACCTTGCTGCGATCCTGACGAACCTCCAGGCCCGCGACGTGCTCTTCATCGACGAAATTCACCGCCTGAACCCGGCGGTTGAGGAAATCCTCTACCCCGCGATGGAGGACTTTCAGCTCGACCTCATCATCGGCGAAGGCCCGGCCGCGCGTACCGTGAAGATCGACCTCGCACCGTTCACGCTGGTCGGCGCGACGACCCGCTCCGGCATGATCACAAAGCCGCTCCGCGATCGCTTCGGCATTCCGCTCCGCCTCGAGTTCTACAAAGTCGAAGACCTGATCGAAATCGTCGCCCGCGGCGCGCGCATCCTGCAGCTGGCGCTCACGCCCGAAGCCGCGCGCGAGGTCGCCGCCCGCTCGCGCGGCACACCCCGCATCGCCGGACGCCTGCTTCGCCGCATCCGCGATTTCGCGGCTGTGGCGAAGCTCGCCAAGGTCGATGCCAAGGCCGCCGACGAAGCGCTGACCCGGCTCGAGGTCGACAAACGCGGCCTCGACAATTTCGATCGGCGCTACCTCAAGATCATCATCGACAACTACAACGGCGGCCCCGTCGGCGTAGAGACACTCTCGGCGGCCCTCGGCGAACCGCGCGACGCGCTCGAAGAAATCATCGAGCCGTTCCTGCTTCAGGAAGGCTTCGTCCAGCGCACCCCGCGCGGCCGCATGGCGGCGGGCCTCGCCTACACGCACTTGGGTCTCACGCCGCCGAAGACAGTTGCGCAGCAAACCCTGTTCGACACGGCGCGCGGCGAGGACGCCGATGTCTGAGCCCACGATGGGCCGCTTCGACGGCAAGACGCACATCCTGCCCGCGCGCGTCTATTACGAAGACACCGACGTCTCCGGCATCGTCTACCACGCGAACTATCTGCGCATGATGGAGCGCGGCCGCAGCGAGTTCCTGCGCCTCGTCGGCATCCACCACATGGTGATGATGGCGGGCGAAGAGCCCGTTGCCTGGACGATCCGCCGGATGGAAATCGACTACGCCAAGCCCGCCCGCCTCGACGACGCGCTGGAGATTCACACGCGCTACCGCAAGCTCACCGGCGCAAGGCTGACCGGCGAGCAATGGGTGAGGCACAAAGGCGTCGACCTCGTCACCGCCAAGATCGAAGCCGCCCTCATCACGATGACCGGCAAACCCCGCCGCATCCCGGAGGACGTGAAGGAAAGACTGTCCCCGTATCTCGACTGACATCTGCGCGGCGGGGCCGCGTCCTCACCACCGATACGACACGCCGACGCCGACGATCAGCGGGTTGATGTCGACGTCGGCTTCGACCGGCCCCAGCGCCGTGTCGAGATGCACGTCCGTGTTGATCCACACCTTCTTCACGTCGACATTGATCGACCAATGATCGTCGATCGGAAAATCGGCGCCGACTTGCAGCGCGAAGCCCACGCTCGGATCAAAATCGGCGTCGCGGATCGCCGGGTCCGCGTCTTCGTGCCCAAAGAACAGCGTGTAGTTCACGCCGGCGCCAACATAGGGCCGAAAGTCAGGATCGTCGGGCTGGAAGTGATATTGCAGCGTCACTGTCGGCGGCAGCAGCCACACCTCGCCGATGTCGAGACCCGTGGGCTTGTGTGTGATCTCGTGCGGTGTGACGGCCAGGATCAACTCCGCCGCCCAGTGCTTGTCGAAGAAATATGTGATGTCGAGTTCGGGCACGAACTGGTTTTCGATGTCGAGATTTCCGCCGAGCACGCTCACCGTCGCGTCCTCGTCGGGCAACACCGCGAGCAACCGCCCGCGCACGAGCCAAGGCCCCTGTTCGGCCTGCGCCGGCGTCGTGGCGACCGCAGCGACAGATGAAGTCAGCACCCCGGCCAAAGTGGCCGCGGCCAGCAAACGATTCGTCATACGAAATGCTCCCAATCCGAGAAGAAACGCAGTCGGTTGGACCCGGTGGCCGGACTGCTACGCCTAGCCTCGAACGGGGGCGTTGACCTGAGTCAAACGCTGGTTTGACGTGGCTGCGACGTATTTGTCGGGGGGGGGGCGTCATCTTTCCGATTGCCCGGTCGTGCATGAAGCTCCTTTGGTTTCGGCTTCAAGGGCTAACGCGTCAAGCAACGCGACAACCGGATCACGTCACCCCGCACCTCACGGCATTGAGCGTCGCCCCGTCGCCCAGCCGCTTCAATGTCATCGCATTGCCTTGGCGCGCGGTGATGCGGAACTCGATCATCTCCGCTTCCTGTCGCCGGTCGGCCTCTTCGCTGATGTCCTCGGCGATGATGACAAGCCGCTTGCCCCCTTCGTCGAACGCCCACAAGCCATGGCCCCATTCGTCGTAGGCAGCCTTCCCGTCGCGCATCAGGCGCATGCCGTCGCCGCTGGCACACGAGCCGTCAAACGACCACGTGCCGACGATCCATGGACGAACGTCACTCGCCGTCGGCGGCACGGCGCGCGCGATAGCGCCGGCAATCGCAAGCATTCCAAACGCGAAAGCGATCCGCAGCATGAACCCTCCGTAATCTTGAGCGCCAAGCGTGCGCGCGCCCACGACGCTCTGCAAGTCAGCCGGGCACCACCGATGAAAAACGCTGACAAATCAAACAGGTCTGGTGGTTCCGCCGCGCCGGCCCTTGGCCTTCGCGTCTGTTCGGGTTAGGGAAGCGTTAAGGGTTTGGGCGGAAGTGCCGTGGCGACGCGTTTGCCTCGCCATCGCGCGCCCAAATTTCGACACGTTGAACCGCTTCAGTCGCGCGGAATTTTCTCAAGGTCCACAAGGCCTTGGGGGAGGAAGGTCGGTCCAGGTCGTCCGGCGCGCGAACCCAATCTCTAAGGGGACTTCGTACATGGATGTGTTTGCGCTCGGCCTTGCCCACGACGCGGCGGCGTTGCTGAAACCCTTTCTGGCGCTCGCCGATCAACTGGGCCACTTCGCGGACCACGTTCAGGGTCCCTCGGCCGCACCCGTCGATCCCGCGCCGCAGTCGATTCCGCTCGACGATCCGGCCGGCGCGCCGTCGAACGAAGAGATCGGCCCCGGAGGTGTGGCGCTCGACATGTCGCCCTGGGCGCTGTTCATGAAGGCCGACATCGTCGTTAAATCGGTGATGGGCGTGCTGCTGCTCTGCTCCGTCTGGTCGTGGGGCATCATCCTGGCGAAATGGTCGCGCCTGGGCAGTGCACGCGCCGCCGCCGACAAGTTCGAGCAGATGTTCTGGTCCGGCCGCTCGCTCGACGACGTCTATGCACAGCTTCAGGCGCGTAGCGAACAGCACCCGATGGCCCACGTCTTCGTCTCCGGCATGCGCGAATGGAAGCGCTCGTTCGAGGCCGGCCACGTCGCCTCAGGCCTTCTGCCCGGCGTCAAGGACCGCATTTCCAAGGTGATGAACGTGGCGATCGGGCGCGAGATCACGCGCATGGAAAAGTCGCTGGGCTTCCTCGCGACGGTCGGCGTCAACGCGACGTTCATCGGCCTCTTCGGCACGGTCTGGGGCATCATGAATTCGTTCCGCCAGATCGCGCTTAGCCACGACACGTCGTTGGCGGTCGTCGCACCCGGCATCGCCGAGGCGCTGTTTGCGACAGCGATGGGCCTCGTCGCCGCGATCCCGGCCTCCGTCGCCTACAATCATCTGTCGACCTCGGTCGGCCGCATGGCCTCGCGCCTTGAGGGCTTCGCCGACGAGTTCGGCGCGATCCTCTCGCGCCAGCTCGACGAGAAGGCGCGCTGAGATGGCAGGCGTAATCAACGGCAACGGCCGCCGGCACGGGCGCGTGCGCATGCGCCCGAACGCCGACATCAACATCACGCCGATGGTCGACGTGATGCTGGTGCTGCTCATCATCTTCATGGTGACGGCGCCGCTTCTGACTGCGGGTGTGGCCGTCGACCTGCCGAAGACGCGCGCGAAGCTTCTCTCTCAGGAGAAGGACCCGCTCACCGTCACGATCGAAAAGAACGGCAAGGTCTTTCTCGGCGGCGCCAAGAAGGAGAGCGAGGCGATCCCGATCGAAGAGATCGCAGCGAAAGTGAAGGCGATCGCCGAGAACGGCTACGACCAGCGTATCCTGGTGCGCGGCGACAAGGCGGTCGACTACGGAACGGTCGTGCAAGTGATGGGCGAGCTGAACGCGGCGGGTTTCCGGCGCATCGGCCTAGTGACAGATCCCCCGCGTGGCGAGAGCAAAAAGAGCCAATAGACCGTCCGACCGGGATTCGTTGTTCGGCGCAACGATTCTGTCCGGTGTCCTGCACGCGCTCGCGATTGCGGCGGCCGTGGTCGTGTGGCCGTTCGTCGCCCCGCCGATCGAGCTTCCACCCGACATCGTGCCTGTCGATCTTCTGACCGTCGCCGACACCACGAACGTCGCCCCGGAGCAAGAGGCGCCCGAACCACCGGAGCCTCAGCAACTGGCAATGCCCGTCATCGAAACGCCGCCGCCCGAATTCGCCCCGCCGCCTGAGGAAGAAGCCGTGCCGCTCGACGAGCCGGAAGAAAAGGCGCCTGAGCCCGAGCCGGAAAAACCGAAACCGCAAGAGCCGCGCTTTGCCTTCGCCACGCCCCGCGCGAAGCCGAAGCCCGAACCGAAGAAACCCGAATTCGACCTCTCCCAAATCGACAAGGCGATCGCGCGCGCCGAAAAGCAGCCGCCAAAGTCGGAAGACACCGCCCCGCCAGCCGCCGCGAAGCGCACATTGAAAGGCGTCGGCGCACAGTCGGCGCTGACGATGAGCGAGATCGACGCGCTACGCGGGCAGATGTCGAAATGCTGGAACGTGCTCGCCGTCGGCGCACCGGACCCCAGCGCGCTCGTTCTGCGGGTGCGCGTCTTTTTGAATCAGGACGGCACGGTCGCCTCGAAGCCCGAACTCATCGATCAAGGCCGCCTGGGCGATCCCTACTTTCGCGCCGCCGCGGATGCTGCTATTCGCGCCGTCGTGATTTGCGGGCCCTATGAGTTGCCTGTCGAGAAATACGAAAGCTGGAAAGAGATCGAGATCACTTTCGACCCGCGTCAGATGGCCGGCTACTGACGGCCTCACGCACTTGAACCGATAAGGATGATGAACATGGCGAAGTTCGTTGCACGCGTGTTGGCCGGCGTCTTGTTCGCGGCGTGGCCCTTCGTGGCGCAAGCCGCCGGACCGCTGAATGTGGTGCAGGCTGCCGGACCGCTGAAGATCGACCTGAACTCGGGCGTCGTCGAGCCGATCCCGATTGCGATCGCCGATTTCCTCGGCGCCAATCCGCGTGACCAGCAAACGGCGGCGCAGGTTGCGGGCGTCGTGCGCGGCAACCTCGAACGATCGGGCCTATTCGCGCCGATCGACCCGCGCGCGTACTTGGAGAAGATCACGAACTTTCAGTCGTTCCCGCGCTTTGCCGACTGGCGCACGATCCGCGCCCAAGGCCTCGTCACCGGTCAGGCGACGCAGCTCTCCGACGGCCAGCTGCAAGTCGACTTCCGCCTCTGGGACATCTTCGCCGAGCAACAGATGATCGGCATGAGCTTCAAGACGACGCCCGAAAACTGGCGCCGTTTGGGGCACTTGGTCGCCGACGCGATCTACGAACGGTTGACCGGCGAGAAGGGCTATTTCGACACGCGCGTCGTGTTCATTTCCGAATCGGGCCCGCGCACGAAGCGCCGCTACCGCCTCTCGATCATGGACCAGGACGGCGCAAACCCGTCGTTCCTGACCGGCGGCGACTACATCGTGCTCTCGCCGCGCTTCTCGCCGACGACGCAGGCCATCACCTACATGTCGTACGAGCGTCAGACGCCCTCGGTGTTCGTCTTCGACCTGCAGACGGGCCAGCGCGAGGTCATCGGCCAATATGCTGGCATGACGTTCGCCCCGCGCTTCACGCCGGATGGCAACCGCGTGGTGTTCTCCTATTCGCGCGACAACAACGTCGATGTCTATGTCGCCGATCTGCGCTCGCGCCGGCCGACGCGGCTGACCAGCGACCCGGGTATCGACACCTCGCCTTCGTTCGCGCCTGACGGCTCGCGCGTCGTCTTCAACTCCGACCGTGGCGGCAGCCCGCAGCTCTACGTGATGAACGCCGACGGCTCGGGCCAGACCCGCATTTCGTTCGGCCAGGGCCGCTATACGACGCCGGTGTGGAGCCCACGCGGCGACCTCATCGCCTTCACGCGCCAAAGCGGCCAGTCGTTCTCGATCGGCGTTATGCGTCCCGACGGACAGGGAGAGCGCATCCTCACGACGAGCTTCTCAGACGAAGGTCCGACCTGGTCGCCGAACGGCCGCGTGATCTTGTTCACCCGCACAACTGCTGGTCGCGGCGGGCAGGGCGGCGGCTCGACGATATGGTCGGTCGATCTCACGGGGCGCAACTTGCGCAAAGTCCTAACCCCGGGTGAGGCGTCCGACCCAGCGTGGTCGCCGTTGAACCGTTAAGCCTGTGCGACAAGATATTGACCGCCGTCACGTGGATTAACGCGGATTTAGACATAAAATCCTGCGCGCTGCTTGACGCTGCACTTGCGCGCGGATAACGCATGAGCGCAAAGTCGTAGTGATCGGCCAGTTAGGTTGTGTCGCGTCACGTTGAGGGAGAAGCGGGATGATTCGCGTAGCGACGAAATTCGGAACGGTACTGATGGCGGTGGCGTTGCTCACTGCATGCTCGTCGACCAAGGAAGAAGCGTCCGCGCCCGTCGCGCAGGCTCCGACGTCCAGCATCGTACCGGGCTCGGCTGAGGACTTCCGCGTCAATGTCGGCGACACGGTGTTCTTCGATCTCGATCAGCACTCGGTCCGCGCCGATGCGCAGTCCGTGCTGCAAAAGCAGGCCGCGTGGCTAAAGCAATACCCGCAGGTCAAGCTCCTCGTCGAAGGTCACTGCGACGAACGCGGCACCCGCGAATACAATCTCGCGCTCGGCGACCGCCGCGC
>JAEUML010000130.1 GCA_016792785.1 Alphaproteobacteria bacterium | reverse complement strand
TGTGAGGAACCCCCACGCGGCAAGGGTCCACGGGCGAACCCAGCGCGCCCACGCCGGATCGACGCGCCCCTCGATCAAGGCGGCGACGGCAAACGAAAACGCCATCGAGAATCCGACATAACCCAGATAGAGAAACGGCGGGTGGCTCGCGAGCCCCGGATCCTGCAACAGCGGATTGAGCCCGTTGCCGTTGACAGGCGCAGGGTCGAGCCGCAGGAACGGGTTCGACGTGAACAGGATGAAGGCGAGGAACCCGACACCGATCAAGCCCTGCACGGCGAGCACGCGCGCGACCAGCGTGTCGGGCAGGTTGCGCGCGAATGCCGCGACCGCACCGCCGAACACGGCCAGGATCAGCACCCACAGCAGCATCGAACCTTCGTGGTTCCCCCACACGCCGGAGATTTTGTAGATAAGCGGCTTGGCCGAATGGGAATGCTGCGCGACCAGCGAGACGGAAAAGTCGGACGCCACAAACACCGTCGTTAGCGCCACGAACGCGACCGCCACGAACAACAACTGCCCCAGCGCCGACGACCGCGCGAACGCCATCAGTCGCGCGTCGCCCTTCGCCGCGCCGTAAAGCGGCAATGTTCCTTGTGCGATCGACAGCGCAAACGCGAGGACGAGCGCGAAGTGTCCGATCTCAGCGATCACGCAGGGGCATCCCAAAATCGCGCGAACAACGCATGTGCGAAAAACGCATGCAAGCTAATCCATCACGCCATCACATCGGCTCATTTCTGCGGAAACTGCCTCCGCCGGTCCGTTACGCCGCCGGGAGCGTATCGCATCGGAACGTAAGAGGAACTCGGGCAATTGTCGACGTGGCATAGTGCAGGAACGACGCATCCGTTTCTGTACACTGCGGCCGCAGAAACAGCGCGGGCAAAATCCGCGCATGGGGGGATCATGGGATTGGGGCGATGGGTGTCGGTGCTGGCCGTGGCGGCGTTCGTTGCGCCGGCTCAGGCATCGCCGGACCGCGTGCGCTTCCTTGAAGGCGCCGCGGCCGCGAGCTTGCCGCCGGAGGTTTTGAACGAAGACGCGAAGGGCTACTTGCCGCCTGGCGCGGTGGATCTTGCACGCGTGCCCGCGCCACCCGCGATCGATTCGGCGCAGGACAAGTTGGACGTCGCATTGATGAAAGGCTCGATCGCCCGCGCCGACGAGAAGCGCTGGCAGAAGGCGTTGGCCGATGACGCGTCGGTCTACGACCGCTTCGCAGATCATCTGGGCCTCACCATCGACCGCAAAACGCTGCCGCGCTTGGTGCGCCTGTTGAACCGCGTCTCCGAAGACGCGCTCGCGGCTGCATCGGAAGCGAAGAAGCGCTTCCCGCGTCCGCGCCCGTTCCAACGTTTCGCGCTCACGAGGGTGTGCGGCCACGCGACGCCGCCGAAGCCGGATGGCACGCCCAAGGCCGGCACGTCCTATCCCTCGGGCCATGCGGTCGTCTCATGGACGGCGGCGCTCGTGATGATGGAAACCGCGCCCGCGCAGGCATCCGCCCTCGTCACCCGCGCCGTCGACTACGGCGAGAGCCGCGTCGTTTGCGGCGTGCACTTCCCGAGCGACATCGAAGCCGGCCGCATCGTCGGCGCCGCGGTCATCGACAAGCTCTTCACCGCCCCCGAATTCCGCCGCGACCTCGCGTGCGCGAAACAAGAAGTGCAGTCGGTGCTCGTGGGCATGAAGAGCGAGGACCTTCCGGCGTGTCAGTGACGTCACCGAAACCCGGTCGCGAGCACATACATCTCCGCGGAATCGGCTCGGCTCGCCGGGGGCTTCACGTGTACGACCTTGGCGAAGCGTTTCTTCAGCGTCTCCAGCAGTCCGCGTTCCGTGCCGCCGCGCAGGACCTTGCACAGGAACGCGCCACCGGGTTTCAGCACCTCGACCGCGAAGTCGAGCGCCGTTTCGCAGAGCGCCATGACGCGCAAATGATCAGTCTCGCGATGCCCTGTCGCAGGCGAGGCCATATCTGACAGCACCGTGTCGACGGGTCCCGCGAGCGCCCGCTTGATGGCCTCGGGCGCCGCCGCATCCATAAAGTCGAGATGCATGAGGATTGCGCCCTTGATCGGCTCCATCTCCTGGATGTCGACGCCGACGACGCGGCCCTCACCGAGCCGTTCGACCAACACCTGCGTCCACCCGCCGGGCGCCGCGCCGAGATCGACCGCGCTATGTCCCCGCTTTAAGAAGTGGTGTTTGTCGTCCATTTCTTTCAGCTTAAAGGCCGCGCGCGAGCGATACCCCGCCGTCTTCGCCGCCCGCACGTAAGGGTCGTTCAGCTGCCGCTCGAGCCAGGCTTTGGAACTCTTCGTGCGCTTCTTGGTCGACTTCAGCCGCTCTTTGAGCGCGCGCGGCCCAGGCCGCTCGACGCCGCTCACGGCGTTCCTCCGCCGCCCTTGCCGCGACCGCGCTTGCGCCGCCGCCCGCCGCGCCGTTTGCGCCGGCGCTTCGGTTCGCGCGGCTCGGCGCCTTCCATCAGCGCGAGCAGCATGCCCTCGCGCAAACCCCGGTCGGCAACGCGCAGCCTTGGCGGCATCCATGTTGCAAAGATGGACTCGAAGATCGCAAGCCCCGGGATCACGAGTTCCGCCCTCTCAGGCCCAACGCAAGGATGCGCCCCGCGCGCTGCGCGATCCATGCGCTTCAAATCGGCGATCACGCGCAAAATGTCGTCGCGGCGAAGCCACGTTCCGTCGACCTTCGCACGCTCATAGCGTTCGAGGCCAAGATGGATGCCCGCAATCGTCGTCACGGTTCCGGATGTGCCCAACATGTGGAACGAGCCCGCCGGATGCACGCCCGCGGGCGGCAAACCGGGCAGTTCGCGCAGACGCCGCTTCACCTCCGCTGTCATGGCCTCATACGTGCCCGGTTCGTCGAGCCGCCCCGTGTACATTTCGGCAAGCGTCACGACGCCGAGCGCCATCGAGCCCCAGCGCAGGATTCTAGGCACGCGTCCCTGATCGCGCAGGTCGAGCCATATGAGTTCCGTCGAACCGCCGCCGATGTCGAAGACGAGCGCGCCCTTGTCGCCGCGGTCGAGCAGGGGCGTGACGCCGCGCGCGGCGAGCCGCGCTTCCTCAGCCGGCGGAATGATGTCGAAATGGAGCCCGGTCTCCGTCGCCACGCGCTTGATGAAGGCGTCGCCGTTCGAAGCCGTGCGGCACGCCTGCGTCGCGATCGCGCGCGCACTTGTCACGCCGCGTTTCCGCATTTTCGCGGCGCAGATGCGGATCGCCTCTATCGCCCGCACCATCGCGGCCTCGGACAGTTCGCCCGTCTGCGACAAGCCCTCGCCGAGCCGCACCGTGCGCGAAAAGGAATCGAGAACGCGAAAGCCGCCGGGCTCCGGCTTCGCGATCAGAAGCCTGCAATTGTTCGTGCCGAGATCGAGCGCAGCATAGATATGTCCCGGCCGTGCGCCTTGCGGCGGCTTGTTCTGGCCTTCGCCGCGCGCGGGCTCGCCCGCACGCTCCTCCTGCTGCGCCCCACGCGAACCTTCCGCCACGGGGCAAACTCACCTTCGAGGACCGGTGCGTCGCCGAAGAGAAGGCCGCACACGAGTCCAGTTGCGGCCACTCTAAGCGCGGGGGAGGCGGCGGGCAAGAAGCAGGCGTGGTTACTGACACCGAAGCGTGGGGCTACCGCGTAAACGCGCGGCCCTTCACCAGTTCCCCTTCGGGTCCGAGCCGTCCCGGATAGCAGCGGTTGAACGCGCCGCAGCTCGTGTAGTACATCGCCACCCGATTGCCGCGGCGCTCGAGGTAGTAGCAGAGCTCAACCCCCCAGCCGACGCGGTTGATCGACTGGCACACATCGCCCTCGTCGTTCACGCGCCACGTGCCGGTTTCCACGTAGTCCAGTTCCTCCATTGGCGCATGCGGCACGCGCGCGCCGATCTTGCGGAAGCGCGCTTCGATCTTGCCGTCGTAGCCGTAGTAGACCTGCCACGGATATTCGCTGCGTGAGGGAATGTCGGAAGGCGCCGACCCGTCCGCGAACCCTTCCGAGCCGCGCAGCGTGTGCCCGGCGAGCCAATCGCGAACGTTTCCGCGTCGGCCGATCACGATCACGCGCTCGGTCGGCCAGTCGGCGCGCGACTTCGGCTGGGCGGGCGCCGCCGGCTCCGCAGCGCCCGCGCCCCAGGCAATCGCCCCAACCGCAAGTGCGGCGGCAACGCCCGCCGCAGCGAAGAGACCGCGCATCGTTCCTCCACCGCCCGCGTGCAACGCGGGTTCCTGACTTTTTGTCAGGCAAAGTGGATCAAATTTTCGGCCGGATGGCAAAGCAGAACTGCGCCACCAGATGCCGGTGCTTGTCCGGTACAATGATCAGCACGTCGGCGATCGTCACAATATTGTAACCCGGCCGCTTGGCGACCGCGGCGAAGATCTGATCCAGCGACGGCCACTTGCGGTAGTCGAAGGGCGGCGGCGGCGGCGCCAGGAACGCGCGCGCGTCGTCGACGAGGATGCAGTGCTCATAAGGCGAGGCGAGCACAGTCTCGAGTTCGGCCACCAGCGGGCAAATGTCATGGTCCGCGAAATACCCAGCCCCCGCATGGGCATCGAGCCAGAAGAGCGCGGGGCCCCTGAGCTCGCCCATGATCTTCGGCAACTCGCTCGCTGAGTCGCCGAGAAGATAAGTGATGTTCGAAGCGCCCGGATTGTTGGCCTGCGCCTGGCGCTGGAACTCGGGATTGATCTCGACCGTCCATACCCGCTCAAACCCGCGCGACGCCCAGCCGAGCGCGCCGCCGACATACGTCCCCGTCTCGACAAAATCGCGAACCCCCCCCGCCCGCGCCAACTCACGCGCCAGGTCGGAAAGGGGAGAAAGGTGTATGGAACCCATAGAACCGCCGCCTCAACTGTCTCGGTGTCATGGTTCGCGAAGGCGAACCACCCACGACTTGGTGCCGTTCCCGGACATGGAATGGTCCGCTTGTGCGGGCCACGACACCCAGGGAACAACTCGACGAATCCTCTAGCCACCCGCGGTAAACAAAGCAAAGCCCACGCAGGTCACTCTGCCGCGCTTTACACCCGCCGCCGGAGCGGCTACACGCTCCTCGCAACTCGATTCCCGAGTGATTTGTTGATGGAAAGGGATCGGCTTGCAACTCCGCGAAGCTCTGACATTTGACGACGTCCTGCTTGTGCCGGGCGCCTCCGACGTGTTGCCGGGCCAGGCTGACACGCGCACGAAACTCACGAAAACGATCGAATTGGCGGTGCCGCTGCTCTCCGCCGCCATGGACACGGTGACCGAGGCGCGCCTCGCCATCGCCATGGCACAAAGCGGCGGCATGGGCGTCATCCACCGCAACATGACGCCCGACGAACAGGCGAACCACGTGCGCCAGGTGAAAAAGTTCGAGAGCGGCATCGTCTTCAATCCGATTTCGATTTCGCCCGACGCGACGCTCGCCGAAGCGCGCACGCTGCGCGAAACGCACCGCATCTCGGGCATTCCCGTTGTCGAGTCCAAAACCGGGAAACTTGTTGGCATCCTCACGAACCGCGACGTGCGTTTCGCGACCGACCTGCGCCAGACGGTCTCGCAGCTGATGACGAAGGAACGCCTCGTCACCGTGCGCCAGTCGATCGGCATGGACGAGGCCAAGCGCCTGCTTCACCAACACCGCATCGAGAAACTGCTCGTCGTCGACGATCAGTACCGCTGTGTCGGCCTGATCACGGTGAAGGACATCGAGAAGGCGGAATCGCATCCAAATGCCGCGAAGGACGCACAAGGCCGCCTGCGCGTCGGCGCCGCGACCACAGTGGGCGCCGACGGTCTCGCGCGCACCGAGGCCTTGATCGCCGCTGGTGTCGATGTCGTCGTCGTCGACACCGCGCACGGCCACTCCGCGCGCGTGATCGACACGGTTGCCAAGATCAAGCGGATGTCGAACGAAACGCAGGTCATCGCGGGAAATGTCGCGACCGCCGAAGCCGCGACCGCGCTGATGAACGCCGGCGCCGACGGCATCAAAGTTGGCATCGGCCCCGGCTCGATCTGTACGACGCGCATGGTGGCGGGTGTGGGCGTGCCGCAGCTGACCGCGATCATGGACGTCGTCTCGGCGGCAAGGCCGCGCGGCGTCCCCGTGATCGCCGACGGCGGGATCAAATACTCGGGCGATTTCGCCAAGGCGATCGCGGCGGGCGCCAATTGCGCAATGCTGGGCTCGCTGTTCGCCGGCACCGACGAAAGTCCCGGCGAGGTGTTCCTCTACCAAGGCCGCAGCTACAAATCCTATCGCGGCATGGGATCGTTGGGCGCCATGGCGCGCGGCTCGGCCGACCGCTACTTCCAAGCCGAAGTCAACGACACACTGAAGCTCGTGCCCGAAGGCGTCGAGGGGCAGGTGCCCTACAAAGGGCCGCTGGCCAGCGTCGTGCACCAGCTCGCCGGCGGCCTGCGCGCCTCGATGGGCTACACGGGCGCGAAGACGGTCGCCGACTTCCAGGCGAACGCGAAGTTCGTCCGCATCTCAAACGCCGGCCTGCGCGAAAGCCACCCCCACTCGATCAGCGTGACGCGGGAATCGCCGAACTATCCGATGTCGGGTTAGTGACCCCCGGCGCACGCCTCGCCGCGGCGGCGGAAGTTCTCGCCGATATCTTCGCGCGCAAGGCCGCGGCCGACCGCGTGCTTGCCGCATGGGGCAAGGCGCACCGCTTCGCGGGCTCCAAGGACCGCGCCGCGATCGCCGAGCGCGTGTACATATGCCTCCGCCGCCGCAACGAATGCGCGTTCACGGTACAGGACGAAAGCCCGCGCGCGCTTGTCATCGGCTCTCTCGCTGTCGCCGACGCGCTCGACGTTGACGTGATTGCGGCCCTCTGCGTCGACGGCGCCCATGCGCTGGGCCCGCTCACCGATGTCGAACGCGCGAGCCTGCAATCACGGCGCACGCCAAACGATCCGTGGATCACGCTGAACTATCCGAAGTGGTTGCACGCCGATCTTGCCGCCGCGTTCGGTGAAAACCTCGCGCGCGAGATGGCAGCGTTGAACACCCGCGCGCCGCTCGACCTTCGCGCGAACACGTTGAAGACGACGCGCGAGGCTGCGATCCGTGAACTCGAAGCGGCGGGCTTGAGGCCGCACGCCTGCGCCACGCCCTCCGCGATCCGCGTCGCCGACGCCGACGCGAAGGTGACCGCGCTCCCCATCTACAAAGAAGGCCGCGTCGAAGTCCAAGACGAAGCCTCGCAGCGCGCCGTCCTGTTCGCGCAAGCGCGTCCCGGGGACACGGTAATCGACTTGGCGGCCGGCGCGGGCGGCAAGACGCTGGCGCTCGCCGCAGCCATGGCGAACAAGGGCCGCATCCTCGCCTGCGACGTCGAACCTCTGCGCCTGAAAAACATGGAGCCACGCATCGCCCGCGCTGGCGCCACAATCGTCGAGATCGTCGGCGACCCCTACGGTGGCGCGATCAAGGCCGCTGCCGGCGAGGGCGCCGACCTCGTCTTCGTCGACGCTCCCTGCTCCGGCAGCGGCACCTGGCGCCGCAACCCGGAATCGAAATGGACGCTCGACGAAACCCGCCTCGCCGCCTACCGCGCCGCGCAGACAAAACTCCTCGACCGCGCCGCCGAACTCGCCAAACCCACCGGCCGCATCCTCTACGCCGTCTGCTCGCTGCTTTCCCAGGAAGGCGAAGCGCAGGTGACCGCGTTTGCGGCGCGCAAGCCGGACTGGCGTGTCGCACAAAGCCTTATGCTCACGCCCGCGCGCGATCAGACCGACGGTTTCTTTGCTGCGGAGCTTTGGCGCGGCTGAGACCTCTCGTCGCTTGCCGCGTATCCCGCGCACACTATAGTCACTGCCCATGACCCGCCGCCAACGCCGCACGGCGTTTCTTGTCGGAGCCCTGGGAGTCGCCGCGTTCGCGGTCGTGCTGCTCGTCACCGCGCTTGGCGACAACGTGCTCTACTTCTATTCGCCGAGCGAGGCGAAGGCCCGCGCCGTACCGCCCGGCCGCACGATCAACTTGGGCGGCCTCGTCGAAAAGGGCAGCATCGAAAAGCCCGGCGGCCTCGAAACCCGCTTCAAGGTCACGGACGGCGAGGCGGTTGTACCCGTCGTTTATCGCCAGGACCTGCCGGACCTCTTCCGCGAGGGCCAGGGCGTCGTCGTCACCGGCGCGTTCCGAGGCGACGGCACATTTGACGCCGCGAACGTGCTGGCCAAGCACGATGAAAACTACATGCCGCCCGAGGTCGCCCGCTCGCTGAAGGAAAAAGGCCTGTGGCAGCACGCGGGCGACAAGCCGAAATAGCGCCGATTTCCGCGGCTGAGGTACGGGCGTTCACCACCTCGTGACCCTGAGTTAATCTTCAGGACAGATTTAGGACATGATCCTGAATCTATATACTGATCTGAACCGTTGAGGCGTCCGGCGATGGGCCGGGGCGCCCTTGTTCCCCAAGGAGAGTTCGATGTCCTCCGAATTGCCGTCTGAGGTCCCCTCGAAGCCGCGCACGGGCGTTCTTGTCGCCAGTGCCGCCGCGCTCGCGCTTGCCGTGACCGGTGGCGTTGTCGCCGGGTTCGTGTGGAGCGGCGGAGGTCCAGCCGCGATCGCTGAGGCGCCGGCTGGCAAGGGTGAGACGCTCTCTGCAACGATCCCCGCGACTGCCGCGCCGCCGGTGTCGCTGAACACGTCGACCGGCGCGCTTCCCAGCCTCGCCGACATCGTCGAGCGCGTGTCGCCTGCGGTGGTTAGCTTGAAGGCAAAAGTCACTCAGAGCCGTGACACCGAAGTTTCCGATGAAGATCTCGAACAGCTTCCGCCGAGCCTGCGCGACTTCTTCGAGCGCTTCCGCCGTGGTGGTCCCGGCGCCCCGGGCAATCGCGACCGCCGTCCGCGCGGTGAGGTTCAAGGCTCGGGCTTCGTCATCGACCGCACCGGCTATATCGTCACGAACAACCACGTCGTCGCCAACGCCACCGACATCGAAGTCTCCGCGGCCGACGGCAAGAAGTACAAGGCGAAACTGATCGGCCGCGACGAGCCGACCGACATCGCGCTCATCAAGATCGACGCGCCCGCGGCGCTCCCGGCTGTGACCTTTGCCGACGATGCGCGCGTCCGCGTCGGCGACTGGGTGCTCGCCGTCGGCAACCCGTTCGGCCTCGGCGGTACAGTGACCGCCGGCATCGTTTCGGCACGCGGCCGCGACGAAGTCTCGGGCGCTCAGTTCACGGACTATCTGCAGATCGATGCCGCGATCAACCAGGGCAACTCCGGCGGCCCGACGTTTGATCTGTCCGGCCGCGTCATCGGCATGAACACCGCGATCTTCTCGCCCTCGGGCGGCAGCGTCGGCATCGGCTTTGCGATCCCCTCGAACACGATCCGCCGCGTCGTTGACGAACTGAAAAAGTCAGGCTCGGTCACGCGCGGCTGGCTCGGCGTTCAGATTCAAAGCTTGAGCGACGACGCCGCAAAGGCCTTGGGCCTCGCCGACACGAACGGCGCCATCGTCGCTGACGTGGTCGACGGCAGCCCGGCCGAGAAGGCTGGCGTGCAGCAGGGCGACGTCGTTCTCAAAATGAACGGCACGACGATCAAGGACAACCGCGATCTCTCGCGCAAGGTGGCGGCGCTTCAAGTCGGCCAGACCGCGAACTTCACGCTCTGGCGCAACTACCGTCAAACGAACGTCAATGTGACGATCGCCAAGCGTCCGGGTGAAGACCGCGTCGCCACGAACCGTCCCGGCCGCGACAAGGACGACAACAAGGGCAGCACCGGCGGCGACGCGAAGGTCGCCTCGCTTGGCCTCGACCTTGCGACGATCACACCGGCAGTGCGCAGCGAGTACGAACTCGAAGCGACGGCGAAGGGCGTATTGATCACCGACGTTGACGCCGACAGCGACGCGTTCGAGCGCGGGCTGCGCCCCGGCGACCGCATCATCGCGGTGGCAGGCGATGAAGTGCGCCAGATCGGCGACGTGAAGTCGGCGGTCGACGCCGCCAAGGCGCAGAAGCGCCCGTCGGTTCTGCTGTTCGTCGAAACCGCGCGCGGCAACAAGGTTTACGTTCCCGTCGAAATCAAGAAGTGACGCAAGTACCTTGGGGGCGGCGAAGGCCGCCCTCAACGTCCCCTCCATCCCCCGAAGAGGACGAGAGACAGCATGAGAATTCTCGTAGTCGAAGACGACCGCGAAGCGGCCGCCTACCTTACCCGCGGTCTGCGCGAAAGCGGCCACATCGTCGATCACGCCGGTGACGGCGAAGACGGTCTCCATCTCGCGATGGGCGGCAACTACGACGTGGCCGTGGTCGACCGCATGATGCCGCGCCTCGACGGCCTCTCGATGGTCCGCCGCATGCGCGATGAGGGCAGCAAAACGCCGGTTCTGTTCCTGAGCGCGCTCGGCGAGGTCGACGACCGCGTCAAAGGCTTGCGCGCCGGCGGCGACGATTATCTCGCGAAACCCTATGCCTTCTCCGAGCTCTTGGCCCGCATCGACGCGCTCGCGCGCCGCAACGGCGCCGACACGGTCGTCACCCGCCTCGGCGTCGGCGATCTTGAGCTCGATCTCCTGTCGCGCACAGCCACCCGCGGTGGCCAGAAGATCGATCTTCAACCGCGCGAGTTCCTGCTGCTCGAGTATTTGATGCGCCACGCCGGCCAGGTCGTGACCCGCACGATGCTGCTCGAGAATGTGTGGGAGTATCACTTCGATCCGCAAACGAACGTGATCGACGTGCACATCTCGCGTCTGCGCTCGAAGATCGACAAGGGCTTCACGGAACCTCTGCTGCACACAGTCAGAGGTGCCGGATACTCGCTCCGTGCGGCCTCTTGACGTATTCCGAACTGCGACGTTCAGGCTGGCGTTTGCCTACCTGATCCTCTTCGCCGTCTCCGTGTTGCTGTTGCTGGGCTTCATCTATTGGCGCACCGCGGGCTTCATGGCGGCGCAGGCCGATGAGACCATCCGTGCCGAAGTCCAAGGCCTCGGCGAACAATACAAGCGCCGCCTGATCGGCGGCCTGCGCACGATCATCGTCGAGCGTTCCGCCCGCGCCCGCAACAGCCTCTATCTGTTGTCGTTGGGCGACGTGCCGCTGGCGGGCAACTTGCCTGGCTGGCCGCCGAACGCCGTCGAGACCGCGCCGGGTTGGATCAACTTCAACTATGTCCGCGGCGTCGACGATGACAGCGAAGTGCGCCCCGCCCGCGCGGCGAGAGTGGAACTTCTCGGCGGCTACAAGTTGCTCGTCGGCCGTGACATGACGGAGGTCAACGCCGTCGAAAGCACGATCCGCTCGACGCTGCTCTGGTCGCTCGCGATCACCGGTTTCTTCGGCGTCGTCGGCGGCGTATGGATCAGCCGCAACGTCATGCGCCGCCTGGAACTGATCAACCGCACGTCGCGCGACATCATGTCGGGCGACCTCACACGCCGCATCCCGATGCAGGGCAGCCGCGACGAACTCGACGACCTCGCCGGCAACCTGAACGAGATGTTGGAGCAGATCGAACGCCTGATGATGGGCATGCGCGAGGTGGCCGACAACATCGCCCACGACCTGCGCACCCCCTTGAACCGCCTGCGCAACAAGCTCGAAGGCGCGCTCATCGGCCAGGGCTCGCGCGAGGAGCAGATGCAGGCGCTCGAAAGCGCGATCGTCGAGGCCGACGGTTTGATCTCAACGTTCAACTCGCTTCTCCTGATCGCCGAAGCCGAAACCGGCGCGCACCGCGACACGCTCGAACTCATGGACTTGAGCGAGGTCATTCACGACATCGCCGATCTCTACGAACCGGCGGCCGAAGACCGCGGCGTGACGCTGAAATTTGTCGCGCCCTCGCGCATCACGGTGCGCGGCAACCGCAGCCTGCTTGCGCGCGCCGCCGCGAACCTGGTCGAGAACGCGCTGAAGTACACGCCGAAGGGCGGCGCGGTGACGGTCGCGACCGGTATCAACCCGCGCAACGATCGTCCGACGTTCTCGGTGCGCGACACCGGACCCGGTATTCCGGAAGCCGACCGCGAGCGCGTGCTCGACCGCTTCGTGCGTTTGGAGCGTTCGCGCAACACGCCGGGTTCGGGTTTGGGTCTGAGCCTCGTCGCCGCCGTCGCACGCATGCACGATGCGGTGATCGACCTCGCGGACGCCAAGCCCGGCTTGCTCGCCACCATCACGTTCCCGGCGGTGGAGGAGGCTCAGGCCGCTATTGCGGCGCAACCTCGGCGCGCTCTTCTTTCACCCAGCGCAAACCGATCAGCCCGGCAACCAGAAAAACAAGTATGACGGCAAAGCCCGCGCGCTGGCTTTGCGTCGCCGCGGTGACGACCGCGACCAGGAACGGTGCCGCGAACGCCGTCGCCTTGCCGGTCAGCGTGTAGAGCCCATAGACCTCCGACACCATCGTCGGCGGCGCGATGCGCGCGACCATCGTGCGGCTCGACGCGAGGATCGGACCGACGAACGCCCCGCCCGCCATCGAGAACGCAAGGCTCACCTGCTCCGGATACTGGGTAAAGCCAAGCATGCTCATGAAGGGTCCCAGGAAAGGAAGCTGCTCCGCCCGCATCTCAGCGGTTACCGGAAAGAAGAACAGCAACTCGGTGGGAGTCGTAGAAACCGATCCTGCGACCGCAACTGTAAATACGAAAAGCCCGATCTGCACCGTGCGGCGCGACCCGATGACGTCGTCGATCCACCCGCCGACGAACGAAGTGAAGATCGGAACGGTAAGCACAATCAGCGCGAAGATACCAATCTTCTCCGTCGGCCAGCCGAAGATGCCGCTCAAATACCCGGCGAGAAACGTGAACACGGCACTCATGCCGTCGGCATAGACCGCCCGCACGACAAGGAAGGTCGCGATGTTGCGGTAGTGACTAACGCGGCCGATCGTGTCGCGGAGTTGCCTCAACCCGCCGCTGATCGCGCCAGGGATCGAAAGCCCCGTCCGCCCGCGATCATGTGTGAACAGGATGAAGGGGATCGAGAACAGGATCAGCCAGACGACCGACAGCGGCCCCGACAACCGCTCATGCGCGAACGGCCCGTCAAGCAGGGCCAGAACTCCGAGCGCCGGGATCGCGAGCCACACGATGAACAACGTCACGCTGCCCACATAGTCGAGGCTGTAGGCAAGCCCGCTCATGAATCCGACGTTTTTCTCACTCGCAACACTCGGCAGTATCGCGTTGTGATAGACGGCGGCGAACTCCATCGTGACGGCGGCGATCACGATCGCAGTGCACCCCAGCCACACTTGCCCCGGTGTCACGAACCAAAGGGCCAGCATCGCCGGGATCGCGATGACGGAGAAGATGATGAGCCCGGGCTTGCGCGGCCCGTACGCGTCGGCAAGCGCGCCCAGGACCGGCGAGCACAACGCGATGATCACGCCGGCGGTCGCCTGGGTGTAGCCCCAGACCACCTGACCTTCGACGTTGTCGCCGATGACGTGTTTCTGGAAATAGGCGGCAAAGACGAAGATGTTGATGATGACAAAGTAGGGACTGGCGGCGAGCTGATAAAGCGCCCAGCCGAGTTGGCTCAACCGCCGCTCACGCACCGTATCCCCCATTACACCCTTCATGCGATGACTGTCGCCCCGTCTTCAGCCTCGCACAAATTCTCAAGCGCGCCGATCCCCTCGATCTCGACGCGCACCCGGTCTCCCGCTTTGAGCAGCACCGGCGGTTTGCGATAAATGCCGACGCCGGCGGGTGTGCCGGTGAAGATGACGTCGCCCGGCTCCAGCGTGAATGCGGCAGTCAGGTGCTCGATCTGCGCCGGAATGTCGAAAATCATCTCCGCGGTCGACGCGTCCTGCAACACCTGTCCGTTGACGAGGCAGCGCACGCGCAAACAGCTGACGTCGCCCGCATCGTTCGGCGTCACGATCCACGGCCCCGTCGGTCCGTGCGTGTCGAAGCCCTTGCCCATCATCATGGTGGGCGAACGCTGCTGCCAATCGCGCACGCTGACGTCGTTGCCGCACATATAGCCGGCAATCACTTCGTGCGCCCGCGCCCGCGGCACATGCCGGCAGCGGCGCCCGACAACGACGCAAAGCTCGGCCTCATAGTCGATCTTGTCGGAGACCTTCGGAATCTTGATCGCATCCGCCGGCCCCACGATGCAGGTCGCCTGCTTCGAGAACCAGATCTGATGCTCCGGCATCGCCCGGCCGCCTTCGCGCACGTGGTCGGCGTAGTTGAGCCCGATGGCCAACACCTTGCCGGGCCGGGGAACCGGCGCCTCGAGCCGCACCTTGGCGAGCGCCAGCCTATGCCCGCCGGCTGCGACTGCGGCTCTCGCCTCGTCCATGGCGGCTGGGCCCGCCCGCAGGAAGGCGATCATCGTCTGCGGCAGGTGGGGCAGGGTGGTGGCAAAATCGACGACGCTGTCGCCCACGACCGCGCCGATGCGCCGCCGGTGGTGTTCGGTGAAGGTGACGAGTTTCATGGAAGGCCGAAAGTGATGGGTGAGTCGCCCAAACTTAGACCAAGAGAGAGCGCGAAAAGCGATGGCGAATCGCCAAGGCACAAAATCGCCTGCGAGTAAACGGCGAAAACGTAAGGTACCAGCAGGTTTTTCGGGTGAGGGAGGGCAGGAAGTGCGCTGAAACAAACGCTTTCCGACCATCCCTGTGCAAAAAATCGAGGGAAAATGACGATTCTTTGTAGATTGCTTAATATCTCTCGCGTATATCGCATCGTGCTGACCCGAAAGAGGTCGCGCAACCCACACCCAAGTTGAGGGGCATAACCCACATGAGCAAATCGGACTTCATTCTCGCCGTCGCCAAACGTGGCGGTGACCTGCCGAAGGCGGAAGCCAAGCGCGTCATCGAACTCGTGTTCGGCACGATCGAAGCGAGCCTGAAGCAGTTGAAGGGCGGCGGAAAGCTCCCGATCGGTAATTTCGGCGTGTTCACGGTCGCCAAGCGCCCCGCGCGTATGGGCCGCAACCCGCGCACCGGCGAAGCCATCAAGATCAAGGCATCGAAGAAGCTGCGCTTCCGTCCGGCGAAGACGCTGAAGGCGGCCGCCGGCATCGTTCCTGCCGCGAAGTAATTCGCGAAGGCCAAGCGTTTCTCCTCAGGAAACCGAACGGCCCGGGCGCAATGCCCGGGCCGTGTTGCGTTGCGCGACAGTTTGAGGATTGCACCCGCCGCCCGCTAGAGTGTCGCGTCATGACCTCACTCACCGCCCGCATCAATCGCGTCCCCGAAATCTACGACGCCGCACTCGCTGCCCGCACGCTCGACACGCTCGGCGAACGGGCGGGGGCGGGGCGCCTGCGCGATCTCATCGCCGCAACCGCGTCGAACAGCCCCTATCTCGCGCGCATGATGGAGCGCGAAGCCGACACCATGGTGCTCGACCTTGCCGGTGACCCGCGCATCAGGCTCGCGGCCATGCTGGCGAGCCTGCGCTTCGAGGACCCGCCGCCACGAGCCGACATGATGCGCCGCCTGCGGGAGGTCAAGCGTCGTGCGTCCCTGCTCATCGCGCTCGCCGACCTCGGCGGCGTCTGGGATCTCGATGACGTGACCGGCGCGCTCACCAGGCTTGCGGATGCCACGCTCGCCGCATCGCTGCGCTACGCGATGATCGAAGCGATCGGCCGCGGTCGATTCGCACCGGCGGATCCGATCGAACCCGCCGACGACGCAGCGCTGTTCTTCCTCGCGATGGGCAAGTACGGCGCGCACGAACTGAACTACTCGAGCGACATCGACTTCAGCTGCTACTTCAACGCCGAGCGTTTGCCGGTCGCGAGCGGGGTCGAGCCGCGCGAGTTCGCCGTGCGGCTGACCCAGGCAACTGTCGGCCTCATGCAGGAGGCGACGGCCGACGGCTACGTCTTCCGTTGCGACCTCCGCCTCAGGCCGGACGCAGGTTCGACTCAGATCGCCGTGTCGACGCGCGCCGCCGAAGCCTACTACGAATCGATGGGTCAAAACTGGGAACGCGCCGCCATGATCAAGGCGCGCGCCTGCGTCGGCGACATGAAAGAGGGCGCAAATTTCCTGGCGAACCTCGAGCCGTTCGTATGGCGTAAGAATCTCGACTACGCCGCGATCGAAGACATTCACTCGATCAAGCGCCAGATCCACGCGCACGCCGGCCACGGCGAGGTCGCGATCGCCGGACACAACATCAAGCTCGGCCGCGGCGGCATCCGCGAAATCGAATTCTTCGCCCAGACGCAGCAGCTGATCCTCGGCGGCCGCATCCCGAGCCTCCGCCGCGCGCGCACGGTGGAGGCGTTGGCCGCACTCACCCAGCGCAGCATCATCGCCGAAGAAACGCGCGCCGACTTGACCGAAACCTATGAGTTCTTGCGCACGCTCGAACATCGCCTGCAGATGATCGAGGACGAGCAGACCCACACGCTGCCCAAGACGCCGGAGGGTTTGTCGAACGTCGCCCGCTTCATGGGCTTTGGCGTGACGCAGATTTTCTCCGACACGCTGCGCGACCACCTGCTGCGCGTCCAGTCGCACTATGCGAAACTGTTCGAGGGCAAGCCGTCGCTTTCGGAGGATTCCGGTAGCCTCGTCTTCACCGGCGTCGACGAAGATCCTGAGACGGTGCAAACGCTGAAGAAGCTCGGCTTCACGCAGCCCGGTGCCGTCTCCGCCACGATCCGCGGCTGGCACCACGGCCGCATCCGCGCGACGCGCAGCGAGAAGGCGCGCGAAAAACTAACCGCGCTCATGCCGCTGCTGTTGCAGGCGTTGGGCAAGACGGCGAACCCCGACATCGCGTTCACGCGGTTCGACAAGTTCCTGAGCGGCCTACCGTCGGGCGTGCAAGTCTTCGCCCTGCTGTTCTCCAATCCGCGCCTGCTCGACTTGATCGCGGAGATCGTGGGCACTGCGCCGCGCCTAGCCGACCATCTCGCCCAGCGCCCGGGCCTGCTCGACGTGCTCATCGACGTCGATTTTCTGCGCGACAGGCCAACGCTCGCCGAACTGGGCCGCAGCCTCGCCGCGCTCATGAAGGGCGCGAAAACGTTCGAGGACAGACTCGACGTCGCGCGCCGTTGGACGAAGGACCAGCAGTTCCGCGTCGGCCTTCAGCTTCTGCGCGGTGAGGCCGACGGCGCCGAGATCGGCCGCGCCTTCGCGGATGTTGCCGAAGCGGTGATCGGCGCGCTGAACGACGCGACGTTATTGGAAACCGTCTCCGCCCACGGCCACGTGAAGGACGGCGGGATGGTCGTCATCGCGATGGGCCGCCTCGGCGGGCGCGAAATGACGGCGGCCTCCGACCTCGACCTGATCTTCGTCTACGACCACGCCAAGGACGCGGCCGCATCCGACGGCGCACGCCCCATCGCGCCCAGCGTCTATTTCGCCCGCACATCGCAGCGCTTGATCTCCGCTCTGACCGTAATGACCGGCGAAGGCGGCCTCTACGAAGTCGACATGCGCCTGCGCCCCTCCGGCAACAAAGGGCCGGTCGCTGTTTCGTTCGAGACGTTCGCGAAGTACCAAGCCGAAGAAGCCTGGACCTGGGAACGCCTCGCGCTGACACGCGCCCGCGTCGTCGCCGGCCCGACGGACTTGTGCGCCCGTGTCGAACAGGTCATCCGCAACGCCCTAACCGCGCCGCGCGACGCGAAGCAGATCCTGGCGGACGTCGCCGACATGCGCGCTCGTCTCGATCGCGAGCGGCCGGCCAAGAGTCCCTGGGACTTGAAAGAAGCGAAAGGCGGCCTCTTCGACATCGAGTTCATCGCCCAAGGCTTGCAACTCGCTCGCGCCCAACAGGACGCGAAACTGCTCAAGGTCAATACACTTGAAGCTCTCCGCGCGCTGGCCGCGTCCGACGTCCTGTCCGCAACCGAGGCCAAGACGCTCGAAGACGCAACGCGCCTCTATCAGAACATCACTCAGGTGTTACGCCTGACCGTGGAGGGCGCCTTCACTGCAACCGACGCCTCCGCGTCGCTGCGTGCGCTGATTGCGCGCGCCGCGGCGTCAAGCGCCTTCGACGCGATCGAGCCTCGGTTGAGTGAGATCGAAACAGCAGTCCGTGCGCTGTTCGAGAAACTCATCGGCGCGGTTGCGCCGCGCTAAGTCACCAGGCGGACCTTCTGTCCGCTCTCGATCTGCTCGGCGCCGCGGATGATCACGCGCTCGCCTTCCTTCAGCATGCCGGTCACTTCGACGAGATCGCCGTCGGCGGCGCCCATCTCGACGGCGATGCGCTCGGCCTTGTTCTCGCCGCTCAGCTTGAACAAGTACGTGTTCTCCTCGCGAAGCACCAACGCGTCGCGCGGCACGGCAAGAACCTTGCGCGGCTCGGCAGTCGGGATCATCACCTTCACCGCATCGGCGACGAACGCCGAACCGGCCTGAAGCGCAAGACGAACCTCCACCGTGCGGCTTTGCGCGTCGCCGACCGGCACGATCACGCGCACCGGCGTCTCGACGTGTTTGCCTTGAAGCTCCACGGTCACGCTCATGCCTTCACGCAAGAACGCCATCGCCGCGATCGGCACCTGGGTTGCGATCTCGATCGCATCCTGATCGACGAGGCGGACGATCTCCTTGCCGGGGCTCGCGTACTCGCCGGCGTTGATCAGGCGCGACACGACACGCCCGGCAAACGGCGCACGAATCTCGCTGCGTTCCAGCCGGAACGCGGAACGTTTCGCGGAAGCTTCCGCCTGCTTGAGTGCCGCCTCGTTCGCATCGCGCGTCGAGTTCGCCTGATCGACGGCCGCCTTCGACACGACCTTGCGCTCGTGCAGTTCCTGCAGACGCTGCGCCTGCGCCCGGTCGAAGCGCACCTGCGCCGCGAGCCGCGCGACGTTCGCTTGCGCGGAGTCGTTCTCCATCCGCGCGACGTTCGGATCGAGTCGCGCGATCACGTCGCCCGCCGCGACCACGGTGCCGACATCGGCGACCCAATCGACGCGGCCTTCGACGTCGGCCGCGATGCGCGAGTCGTTGCGCGACATGACCGTACCGGGATAGCTCGCCTGCGGCGCGATGCGTGTCGCCCTAACCTGTGTGACGGTGACGGGCGGAAGCTGCGCCTCCTCGTGCGCCGCGGCTGCCTCCGCCTTTGGTGCATCCGCCTCCGGCGCAGGCCACAAGAACCAAACTGCTGTGCCTGCGACAGCAGCGAGCACCACCGTACCAGCGATGAGGCGCTTGCGATCCTGCGCCATCAAGCGCGCGACTATCCGCTTGATCATGCGGCCACCTTCAAATCGGGTTTGGGTCGGGTGATCGGCTCCTTCGTCGCCTCGGCCGGCCGCTCGCCAAGCCGGAGCATCGCGGGGATCAGAATCACTGTGAAAATGTGACTTATCAGAATGCCGCCCACGATCACGGCGGCGAGCCCGCGATAGATGTCGGCGCCTGCGCCCGGAATGACCACCAGCGGCAACATGCCGAATATCGCGGTCAGCGTGCTCGAAAAGATGGGTCTGAGCCGCGTCTCAAGGCTCGATCGCACAGCCTCGGCCCGCGTCATTCCTTCGGCTTCGGCCTGACGGGTACGCGCGACGAGCAGGATCGTGTTGTTGACGACAAGGCCCAACACGATGATGAAGCCGATCATCGTCAAAAGATCGAGCGGCTGGAATGTGAAGAGGCCGACGAACTGCAACGCCGCGACGCCGCCGACCGTGCCGAGCGGCAGGCCGATTGTCGCAATCACGGAATCGGCGACCGACCGGAACAGCGCCGCCATGATCAAGAATAGCAGCAGCACGGCGAGCGCGAAGTTCTTCCCGATCGTCCACAACGCGTTGTCGAGATGGTCGGCGGCCGCGCCGTAAAACACGCGCCCATCGGCGGGCAGCAGCTTCTTGATCTCGGGCTCAACCTCCGTGCGGATGCGCTCCAGCACGTCGGAGAGCGCCACGCCCTCAGGCGGCTGCAGGTTCAGCGCAATCGTCCGTCGCCGGTCGAGCCGGTAGAGCCCGCTCGGCGCCAGCGTCTCTTGCACGTTCACGAGCTGCCCCAGCGGCACCACGCCCGCATCGGGCGTCGCAACGGGCGCGGCAAGCAATGCGCCGGGTGAATCCAGCGGCTCCGACTTCATGATCATGTAGAGCCGCCGCTCGCCGTCGTAGCGCTGCCCGACATAGCGGCCTTCGCCGTACGCCTGAACCAGCAGCCCCACGTCGCCACGCGTCCACCCCGCCTCGCTGATCGCCCGGTCGTTCGGCGTGATGCGGAACTCCGGCTGGTCGTAGTCGAGCGAGGGTTGCGGATTGACCGAGGCTTCGGGGAACTTCTCGCGCAGCAGTTCTACGCCGCGCCGCGCGGCCTGCCGCATGGCTTCCGCGTCGGCCGACTGCACGTTGATCGAGATGCCGCCACCTTGATCGAATCCGCCGAACAAACTACCGACGACGGCGAATGCTTGCGTGTCCGGCAGATCCTTCAAAATCTCGTTGCGCACGATCTCGAGCATGCGGTTGAGTTCGCTGTCGTCGATCACGCGCACGGCCATGTTCGCGTTACCGGGGCCGTAGTTGATGAAATAGAAATTCAGAAGATGCGGCTCCTTTTCACCGCGCATATAGGGCATCAGCCGCTCGATCACGGGCTTGGCGATCTCGCGCTCGGTGAAGGCGGTCGTGGCCGCCGGCGGCAGTTGGAAGAAAGCATCGATGGCCGCACGCTTCACCTGCGGCAGGTATTGCAAGCTCGGCGCAAGCAAGATCGTGCCCGCAAGAGACCCACCGATAAGGCCGCC
This sequence comes from Alphaproteobacteria bacterium, assembly GCA_016792785.1. Lineage (GTDB taxonomy): Bacteria > Pseudomonadota > Alphaproteobacteria > Micropepsales > Micropepsaceae > SZUA-430. The sequence goes on along the minus strand of JAEUML010000130.1, from coordinate 47,317 downwards.
GATCCAAAAGCGGCGCTTGTTCGGCGTGTCGGTGGTGTTCATCACGTAGTCGGCGATGCCCCGCCAAACCGCAGCGAACTCCGGCACGCGTGGGCGCGTTTGCAGAAACAGCACCGACAGCATCGGGACGACCGTGACCGCGACGATGAGCGAGATCAGCACCGCCGCCGCGATCGTGACGGAAAGGTCGGCAAAGAGTTGCCCCTCGACGTCCTGGATGAAGATCACAGGCAGGAAGATCGCAACGTTCGTCGCCGTTGTCGCCAGCAGCGCCCCCCAAACCTGATCGGTGCCTTTCTGCGCCGCCTCGGCCGCAGGCATGCCGTGTTCGCGCAAGCGCAGGATGTTCTCGAACGCGACGATCGCCGCGTCCAACACCATGCCGGTGGCGAACGCGAGCCCTGCCAGCGACACGACATTGATCGTCCTGTCCGTCAGCTGAAGCAGAATGACGACCGCGAACAGGCAGATCGGAATGGCCGACGAGATGATCAGCGTCGCGCGCCATTCGCGCATGAAGAACCAAAGCACGCCGACCGCGAGCAGAATGCCCAGGAGCAGATCCCGCGCCAGCATCTCGATCGCCTGGTTGATGAAGTGCGACGGGTCGAACGAATGCGCGAGCTTGACGCCTTGTTCCTTCGCCGCCCCTTCGTTGATCCGCGCGAGCTCCTCCTTGATCGCGGTGACGGTGGCGAGCACGTTGGCGCCCGTCTCGCGCACGATGCGGAAGCCCAACGCGGGGTTGCCATTCTGATAAGCGAACGAGCTGCGCTTGCCGCGCGCGATCTTGACGTCCGCGATGTCGCCGAGCCTGACCGGTTTGCCGTCGCGCCACTCGAGGATGAGCGACTTCAGATCGTCGACCGAATAACGCCCGCGAAACGACAGACCGTATTGCCGCCGTCCAACGTCCATCGTGCCGCCGGACACATCGTCCGAGCTGCTGATCTTCGCCGCCGCGCGTGGAATCTGAACACCGAGCGCGGCCGCACGCATCGGGTCGAACACGATCTGCAGCTCCTCCGGCGCACCGGTCAGGCCGAGTTCGACACTGCCCACCCCCGGAATGGCTTCGAGCCGCGGCACGACCGTCTGGCGCAGGAACGGTTCATAGCTTTCGACCTCGCGCGTATTGCCGGGCAGAAGCTGCATGAACACGAACAGGAGCGACGCATTCGAATCCTGAGTGTTCGCGAGCAGCACCACGGGCCGCTCCGAATCGGCAGGCAGCGACGGGATGCGGTTGATCCGGCCGATCACATCGACCAGCGTCTGGCGCATGTCGGTGCCGATTTCGAACGTCAGGTTGATGTAGGCCCCACCCGCGCCGACGAAGGACTGCATCTCCTTCAGGCCCGAGATGCCTTGCAAAACCTGCTCTTCGGGTTCGACGATCTGCTGCTCGACTTCGCGCGGCGTGGCCGACCGCCATCCGGTCTGAATGCCGATCTGCGGCCGCTCGATGTCGGGGAACAGTTGAAAGGGCAGGGTGCTCAGCGCGAACATGCCGAACAGCAGCGTCACCGCAACGCCGACGGCAACCGCCGCCGGACTCCGCAAACTGACGGCCGTCAACCCGCGCAATTCAGCCTCCAACCGACCCGATGCCGATTTGAGGCGCGCCAACTGGCTTTTGAAACTCACACCGCCGTGAAGCCGCTCACAACGCCGTGCGCTTCGTTACCTTGCCGTAAAGATCAGTGCACGGCACGATTGGGATGTGACCCAAGCCGTGCAACAAGCCCCGCCGCGAACTCCGATAGCGTGTCGTCCCTGGCGCCCATCACAACGATCCGGTCGCCGGGGCGGGCGAGAGCGATGAGCTTTTCGCCGCACGCCGCGCGCTCGGGAATGTAGAGCGCCTCCCGCCCCTTGGCCGCCACGCCCGCCACGATGTCGCCGCTAGTGACGCTGCGCGTCGTCGTGCCGCCGTAGAAGGCGGGGTCGGGCATCAGGAGCACGTCGCCGTCGTGCAGTTCTTCGGCGAAGCACTCGATCAGCGGTTCCTTCATCAGCCTGAGCGGCCCGTAACCATGCGGCTGGAACATGACGATAAGCCGCCCGGGAAAGGCGTGCAGCGTCGCCAGCGTCGCCGCGATCTTGTCAGGATTGTGCGCGAAGTCGTCGATGACGGCGACACCGTTCGCGGTCCCCACGATCTCGAATCGTCGCTTGATCCCGCTGAACGTGCCGAGCGCTTCGACCGCGGCGCCAAGCTCGATGCCGCATGCCCGCGCGGCGCCGAGCGCGGCCAGCGCGTTCGCCACATTATGCACGCCCGGCACACCGAGCCGGACGTCGAAGCGCGCGCCGCTATCGCGCTCGGTCAGCTCGAAGGCAATCGACGTCGGCGCTGGCTTGATGCGCCCGGCGAAGAGTTGCGCGCGCAGATCCGAGAGGCTGAACGTGATCGCCTCGTCGCGCCCGCGCGCCAGCATGCGCGTCTCTTCGTTGTCGAGGTTCAAGACGGCGGTCTCGGCTTTCGCCGCAAAGTCGCCGAACAGCACACGCAGTTCGTCCATCGACTTGTGGTCGAGCGAGACGTTCGTCACGACCGCAACCTTGGGCCGATAAAGCGCGATCGAACCGTCGCTCTCGTCGACCTCGCTGACGAAGGCATCGCCCGTGCCGACCACGGCGCTCGCGAACGGTACGTCGGGAGCAACGAAGTTCTTCATCACCGCCCCGTTCATGATCGTGGGCTTCAATCCCGCTTGCGCGAAGATCCACCCCGCCATGCCGGTGGTCGTAGACTTGCCGCTGGTGCCGCCGATCGCAACGCTGCGCTTCGCGTCGTTGAAGAGCGCTGCGAGCAATTCCGCCCGCCGCATCATAGGCAGATCGAGCCGCCGCGCCGCCTGCACGTCGGGCACGGTCTCCTCGACGGCAGCCGACGTCACCAGCACCTGATCGTGCGACGTGACGCCGCTACCGTCCTGCGCGAACAGGCCGATCCCTTGCCGCTTCAAGAACTCGAACTTGGAGCCGAGCCGCCCCTGATCGAGCGAGCGATCGGATCCGTCGACCTGAACCCCGCGCCCGCGCAGAATCAGCGCCAGCGGCAACATTCCGCTACCGCCGATTCCGCAGAAGAAATAACGTGCTTTGTGATTCAGGGTCATGCGCTTCTGATCGCACAAGCGCCCCACGCCCGCAAATGCTGCTTGGAACCTTAGGACCCGCCGCTGATGAAAATTGCCGTCGTCGCGCCAGCGAACCGCCTGGATCCCGCCGTCGCCGCGCGCGTGACGGCGCTCGCGGGCGAACTCTATCCGGGCCGCGTGACGCTCGCCGTTCACCCGCAGTGCTTTCTCTCGTCGGGCCACTTTGCCGGCGACGACGAGGCGCGCGCCGCGGCGTTCGTCGAGGTCACGAACGACGCGACGGTCGACGCCGTCTGGTTCGCGCGCGGCGGCTATGGCTCCTGCCGCATTCTCGACCTGGCGTTGCCGAAACTGACGGCGGCGGCGGCGAAGAAGACCTATCTGGGTTATAGCGACATGGGTTCGCTCTTGGGCGCGCTCTACGCGAAGGGCTTCAAGAACCTCGCCCACGGCCCCATGCCGACCGACATCGTGCGTGATGGCGGTGAGGCCGCCGTCCGCCGCGCGCTCGCCTATCTCGTCGACCGCGCCCCCGTGAGCGTGGAGCCGGACCACGACGGCGCCCCGCGCGTCGCCTTCAACATGGCGACATTTGCCGCCCTCGTTGGCACGCCGCATGAGCCGGACCTTAGCGGCCACGTCCTGCTGCTCGAAGAGATCGCCGAATACATGTACCGCATCGACCGCGCATTTTTCAGCATCCTGTCGAGCCCGAAGATGCGCCGTCTCGCAGGCCTGCGCCTCGGCCGCTGCACAGACATTCCGACAAACGACCCCGACTTCGCCAAGACCGAGGTCGAGGTCGCAGAACACTGGTGCAAACGCACCGGAATCCCATACCTCGGCCGCGCCGACATCGGCCACGACGCCGCAAACAAGGTGGTGCCGTTCGGTGGAATGAGCGCAGTAGCATAGCGCGCGTGTGGAGTTATTCCACCGCGGCCGTGTGGCGCTCTCTCGCTTTGGCGAGGGCGCGGGCGCGGTATCTGTCGAGTTCGCGGTCCCTGCTCCCGATGAATTTGCGCACGGTTTGGGACAGCCCCTGAACGGCGCCCAGGGTCAGAAAGCGGCCTGCGCCCCTCCGGTTTCGCGGAAACAAGTAGAAGTGACGTACGCGCAGCAGATCGTTCGCGGTGCGTAGCTTGAACAGATTCACGGTCGGCATAAGGTCCAGGCGTTTCACGGGAAGGCCGATACGTTCGAAGTCGCGCAGTGCCTCCAGGAACAAGACGCTCGCCACGTGCCGGTCGGCCCAAGCGGGATCGTAACCGCCCTCCTTCATCAAGCAAGTGTCGCCTGAAGCGACCGAATACTCGAACGCGACAGGCGTGCCGTCGATGTACATCACATAACCGAGAAACCGTCCGAGCGACGCGGCGCCGCGTACGGCGCGCTCGGAAGCAGGCGAGGCGGCAAGACCGATGCCGAGCTTGCGGCTTTGATAGGTCTTCTCCGAGATCGCTAAGCTGTCGCGCAAGAACTGGTCGACGTCATCGACCGCGCGGAACGCGCGGACCTCGCACCGGATTGTCGGATCCTCAAGCAGGGCCCGCCAGTTGCGGCGCAGGTCCTTGCGGCTGACCTTGCCGAGCGAGGACAGGTATTTTTCGAAACTGCCGTCCCAAAGTATACGGCAATGCAGTGTTTCCTCACCCCACGGCAACACATAGAACCGCCGCTGCAGGTCGCTTTGGGGATCCCTTAGTTGTTCGTGCAACGGCGAGCCAACGGGAATTGCACTCAAGCGCACAACGCCATCGGACGGGATCGCGAGAGCAAGCGCTTCGAAGCAGCCAGCAACCGCCTCGGCATCGACGGTGCGGCCCGAGACTATGCCGCCTGACAGCGTGTACTGCCGTACGGGGGGCCTTCGCAAAGAAATGCTGCGATGGACCAGCGTACTTTTCGAGATCGTGAAAGTCGCAGCGCCGAGTGCGCCGCGGGAATCGCGTTGCACGAGCAACAGAATCGGGTTCTCGGGCCATCCGTGCGAGTCTGCGATCCACGCCGGGTCGGAGCTGATGCTGAGGTCCGGAATCACGCGGCGCAAATCGTCCGCGACCGCGCGAAGCGCGGGTTCGGCGGGCGCATTGAGCACCTTCCAGTTCGCGTCGGACATTCCTTGCCGATTGTTCGTGCGCGAAAGTAAGCCGTCGCCAAGCCTCACTGCGGTCAGCGCCGTCACATGTCACCTTGAATCGCAGTTTACTTTGATACCACCAACACAATAGCAAGAGCAGTTACCAATTTGCAGCACACATCACAGTAATGCTAAAGACGTAAATCGGTGTAAGGCTGTCCCCGAAATCGCCTATCAGGATGCTCATGGTCGCGCCAGGCGTTTCCCACGACACAACAGACTACGAGGTGGCCCCCCGGTTGGGGCCGGATGGCCGGCTGACCGCGGCCTCTGCGCAGAGCATCGTCCAATGCCTGGACGAACACGGCTTCGTTGTGATCCCGAGACTGCTGTCGCAGGCCGAGACCTCTTCCGGGCTGGAGCTGGTGAAAAGAGCCATCGCCGACCCAAACCGGGAGGCTGGCACGTTCGCAAGTCAAACCGACATTCGATTCAAACGCCGGGATTTTACGCCGCTTCCGTCGAACGATCGCGTTCTGTCCTTCGCCGCTCTGCTGTGTAAGCGGCTCGACAAGGCGCTGCTCGAGTACTGTGGGCGCACGCGCCCGGTGCTCGAAATTTCGACCCTGACAAGCCATGCCGGCGCCTCGCATCAGTACATCCACCGCGATCCGCCCGGTGTGCTGTGTATGTTCGCGGCGGTCGACGACGTTTCGTCCGAACAAGGTGGCACGGTGTTCATCCCGGGCACGCATTTCTTCAACGGTGGCGAGGCGCGGCACGGCGGCAAGGCGAATGTACTGATGCCGTTGATCCAGGACCGGACGAACGCGCGTATCTTGCGCTACAATCTCGCCAAGCTTCGACGTATGCATCGGGCGGGCGAACTTGCGGCGGGTGAATACAAGGAGAGGGTGTTCTCTCGCCGGCGCGACAATCATCAGCCAAACCTGTTGCGCTTCTTGAGTGCACGCAACGCTGTATTCGACATATCCGCGTATCGGCCCCGCTCGCTGCTCGCGCGCTGGCGAAACAGGGAGGTGGTCGACAAAGCGTTCCGCCTTGTCCAAACGGCGCCGAAGGCGGGGACGGTGATCCTCTATCGCAGCGACATGCTTCACGCCGGTCCCGACAATCGGACTGATAGGCCGCGCTACTTCTTCAGCATGAGCATTGCACGCGACGTCATGGGCGAGAAGCTGCGCAACGACGGCTACTCGCCCCACAGCACGCTACGCGCCGATCCGAAGACGCTCGGCGATCTGCTCGACATGCCGTAAGCACTCCAAGCGGACGAAGATCAAGCCTTGAGCAGAATGACCGCCTTCGGGTCCCACACCACATAGACCGGCTTCGCCGGATCGAACCCGGTTGCCGTCGCGCCGTCGACGTTTTGCGCGGCGACATAGACGGGCGCCTCGCGGCCCTTGACGAACACCTGGTAGTGGCTGCGGTCGCCCAGATAGGCGGCGGCCTTGATCGTGCCTTCTACGAACGCGCCGGACGCGGGCTTGGCGCCGGTGAGCGTGAGCTTCTCGGGGCGAAGCGCCGCGGTGATCTTGTCGCCCGCCTTCAGGCCGTCGATCGCGCCAGCGCGGAACTGCCCGAACCCCGCGCCCTCAAGCGTCGCATCGGCCCCTGCCACCGCCTTCACCGTCGCCGGGATCAGGTTGATCGTGCCGATGAACGTCGCGACCTCGACATTGCTCGGCCGCTCGTAGAGGTCTTTCGGCGCCGCGATCTGCAACACGACACCCTTGCCCATGACCGCGATGCGGTCGGACATTGAAAGCGCTTCTTCCTGGTCGTGCGTCACGAACACGAACGTAATGCCCACGTTCTTTTGCAGCTGCCGGAGTTCGATCTGCATCTCCTCGCGCAGCTTCTTGTCGAGCGCGCCGAGCGGTTCGTCGAGCAGCAGCACCTTCGGGCGTTTAACCAGCGCTCGCGCCAGCGCCACGCGTTGGCGCTGCCCGCCCGACAGCTGGTCGCCGCGCCGCGCGCCGAAACCGGAGAGCTTGATCATCCCGAGCGCTTCGTCCACGCGTCGCGTCAATTCCTTCCGCGACAGCCGGTCCTTGCGCAGGCCATAGGCGATGTTGTCGAACACGTTCAGGTGCGGAAAGATCGCGTACGACTGGAACACCATGTTCGTCGGCCGCTTGTAGCTCGGGATCAGCGACGACGGCTGATTGTCGATGAAGATCTCGCCCTCGGTCGGGAACTCGAACCCCGCGATCATGCGCAGCAGCGTGGTCTTGCCACAGCCCGAAGGCCCCAGCAGCGAAAAGAACTCGCCACGCTCGATGTTGAAATTAGCACTGTCGACGGCTTTGACCCCGCCGGCGAACTGCTTGGTCACGTTCTCGATGCGGATGATGTTGTCGGCCATGGCGAACCCTAAGCGACCCCCACTTTGCGCTCGCTGGTGCCGAGCTGACGCACCCATTCGGCGATGACGACAAGGATGCACGAAACGACCAGGATCAAGGCGCCGAGCGCCAGCACGCCGGGCAGCTTGTTCGGGAAGCGCAACTGGCTCCAGATAAAGACGGGCAGGGTCGGTTGCTGACCCGCCAGGAAGAACGACAGCAGGAACTCGTCGAACGATACGATGAAAGTGAGCAGCAGGCTCGACACGATGCCGGGCGCCACCAACGGGAATGTGACGCGCCAGAACGTCATCCACGGGCTCTCGCCCAGATCCATCGACGCCTCCTCCAGGCTCTTGTCGAACCCGTCGAGGCGCGAGGTCAGCACCGCCATCGCAAACGGCGTGCACAACATCACGTGCCCGATCGCGACCGTGATCAGCGATAGCTCGATCTCGATGCCGTTGATCAGGATCAAGAGCGAGATGCCGAGGATGATCTCAGGAATAAAGAGCGGCAGCATGATCATGCCCGTGACCGCGGCTTGCCCCGGCATGCGATAGCGCGTCACGGCCTTGGCGCCGAAGAGGCCAAGGATCGTAGAAATGATCGCGACCACCGCCCCGACCTGAAGGCTCGCGATCAGCGCGTTCAGCATGTCCTGGTCCGCGAACGCTTGCTCGTACCATTTCGTCGTAAAACCCTTGAGCGGGAACGACACGAAAATGGAATCGTTGAACGAGAACAGCGGCAGCAGCAGCACAGGCACGTAGAGGAAGAGAAGATAGGCGACCGCAAACAGCGCGAGTCCCACGCCCGGATCGCCCATACGTTTCGCGGTGGCCGCCGGCTTCGTCATCGGATCTGCCTCACCGCCAATTGCATAGCGCTCACGGTTAGCACGACCAGGATCGCAACCCCCGCCATCGCCGATATGGCCAGCGCCGAGCCCAATGGCCAGTCGCCGATCTTCAGGAACTGCACCTGGATGATGTTGGCGATCATCTGCCCCGTCGGTCCGCCGACGAGCGCCGGCGTCACGTAGTCGCCCGTCGTCGGCACAAAGATGAGGACGGCCGCCCCTATCACGCCGGGCAGCGAAAGCGGAAACGTGACGCGCCAGAACCGCGCCCACGCCCCGTCGCCGAGATCGGCTGCCGCCTCAAGCAGCGTGCGGTCGATCTTCTCGAGCGACACGTATATCGGAAGGATCGCGAACGCGGCATAGGCATGCGCCAGCGTGAGCACGACGGACGTTTGATTGTAGAGCAGGAACTCGAGCGGCTGCTCGATCAACCCGGCCGACATCAGGCCCGAGTTGATGACGCCGTTATAGCCAAGGATCACCTTCCACGAGAATGCGCGCAGCAGATAGCTCGTCCAGAACGGGATGGTCAGCAGGATCAGCCAAACGAATTTGTACTTCTTTACGCCGAACGCGACGTAATAGGCCATGGGATAGGCAAGCCCGACCGTCACCAGCGTGACGATCCCCGACATGCCGACCGACCGCAGGAAAATGTCGATGTAGCTCTGCTTCGCGAAGACCTCTTGATAGCGGTCGACGGTCAGCGTCGTGTCGATCTGAAGACCGGTCTGCGTCCAGAATGAATAGAGCGCAAGCAGCGCCAGCGGCGCCGCCAAAAGCCCGATCATCGCGATCATCACGGGCGAGAGTAGCAAATAGCCCTTCGCCGCGTCGGACCTCAGATAGAACGCCTTGACCCGGTCCGAAAACCCGCGGGGCGATGAGGCTGGAACCGAACTGGCCGACAAGGCATCTCCCCGCGGATGGGCTCATGGCCCGAACCGGCCAAGGCAAGGCCATCTTGGGAGAAACCGGCCAACCCCGCAACCCGCCGCCCACGGCGGTGGTTAAGGCCTCTTGCGGTGTGGCGGAGCCGCCACCGGCGTCAGGTCCGGAACCCGCGCGGGCTATCGCCGAATCGCCGCCGGAAGCTGCGGTTGAAATAGGAAAGATCATTGAACCCGCAGGCGAGCGCGATCTCGCCGATGCGCATGTCCTTGTAAGCGGGGTCGGCCAGCATCGCCGCCACGCGCTCAAGCCGAAGCCGCAGCACGTGGTGCGAGAACGTCTCGCCCTGCCGCTCCATCAGCCGCTGCACGTAACGCTTGGAGACGCGGTGGCGGTCGGCCACAGCCTGTACGTCGAACCGCGGATCGAAGCACTCGGCATTGATTTGTGCGAGCACCGCCTCGAACCGCCCCGCGCGCATCCCGCGCCGTTCGGCGGTCGCCGCCGCTTCGCGCGAGGGGCCGAGGATCGTTGCGACGAGATCGACGACGTGCTCACTCGTCCGCTCCATCACGCGCGCGTCGGCGAAGGCGTGCGCGATCAGAACCTTATCCGTATACTGAACGAGATAGTCGAGCGCCTGGAGGTTCAACATTCCGATCGGCCTGAAGCACAAGGCATCCGCGTTCGGCACGGCGGCAAGCATCACCTCCCGCGGCAGGACGAAGCGATAGGCCTCGAACCATCCGTCGTCGTCGGCATGAAACTCTGCGCTCGCCGGATGCCAATAGGTCAGCAACGAGGCGCCGACGCCGCGTTGCGCCGCGACGTCCTCGCCGCGCGCGATGCGGGTGCCACCGCGCCTCGACACGACAAGCGTGAAGTCGCCGTTGCGGTCGGCGACATGGCGTTCGTCGCGGAACGTGCGGATCGGCGTGCCGCGCACATGGGCAAAGAGCACGCGTCCCAGCGGTAAGTTCGCGATCTCGGCATGGAAGGGCCGGCGCAGGTCGTCGAGCCGCTCCATGTCGTTGTTCGCGATCCGCTTGGCGAATTCCTCCCGCCAGGCGTCGAAGCGATGCGCCTCGTCATATTTCTCTGCAGAGAAACGGATCATACGCACGAGATGTACGAATTCTTGCGTAGCGTGCAACGCGCTTGACGCCTCTGTCCGCGTCACACGTGACGTGGCGCACGCGACACAAAAACGCTTGTCGCTCGAGGCACATTCTCCTGACGCGCCAGTCCAAGCCCCCAGCCTAGCCGCCGGTCACCCAGGTTGTGCGGCCACACAGATGATTCGCGGGCCGCGCGTAGTCGGTGAATTTTCGAGGGGAGACTCGTGCGATCTTCCTATGCCAAGGCATTTGTCCTCCATCTCTTGACAGTCTGCACAGCTGCCACCGCCGCCGCGCAATCGGCGCAGGCTACAACCGACACCGCACTCACCATGAATGTGACGGGAACGCCCGGCTCTGACACCAACAACGGCGGCGGCAACAACGGCGGCGCAGGCGGAAGCGGGGTCTCGATCGTTGGTGCGAAAGGGGTCGTTGGTCGATACAATCGGCCTCAACGGCGACAACGCGATCGATCAACTGATGCTGCAGCTCGCGCTGTTGCGGACGCGCTGATCAACGACTGCTCGACTCGCTGCTCCCGAAACCGAAGGCGTAGCCGCCGCCAACTACGCCCACTACGACGCCGACGGGTACCAAGAGAGCGGCCCATTCGCAATGAACGTCGCGCCGGAGAGTTTGGAATCATTCCGCTTGGGCCTCGGCGTGCTCGCCCGATGGGACGTTCCACGAACTGATGGGCGATCGCTTCGAAACGACGAGCGAGTTTGTCGGCGGGCATCGTCAGCTTCAAGACGCTGGGCGTCGACCCGCCATTCGATATCCTGGACTTAGGCGTCGGCGCTCTCCTCGCCACGGCCGGCGGCATCGACGTCCGCGCCAGCTACGACCTCGAACTCAAGGGCAGTCACACCGCCCATGGCGGCTACGTCCGCGCAAGCGTCGCATTCTGAGCGCTTACTTCCGATACCCGCGCGGTGTCTCGCCGAAGCGCTTACGGAAGCTGCGGTTGAAATAGGAGAGGTCCGAGAAGCCGCACAGGAACGCGATCTCGGCGATGCGCATCTGCCGCTTGGAGACGAGCAGCGCCGCCGCCTTGTCGAGTCGCAGTCGCAGAACGAAGTGCGAAAACGTCTCGCCGTGCATCTCCATCAGTTGCTGCAGATAGCGTTCCGTGATTCCGACGCGCGCGGCCACCGTCTTGCCCGACAGCTTCGGGTCGCCGATCCCGCGCTCGATCTCGGCCAGGATCACGCGATAACGCGCCTCGGGTTGCGTGCGCCTCTGGGCGGCGTCGGCGGCGTCCGCTGCCCGATGTTCCAGCATCATGATGACAAGGTCGATCACGTAGTCCGCGTTCGCACGCGCCAGCGCCGGCACATTCAAGTCCACGCCAGCGCTCGACAGCCCGAGATAGGATTGCAGCAGCCGGAAAGGCTCGCACGAAAGATCGAACGGCGGCCCGATTAGGCGGTCGAACGCCGGCACACGTTCCATGATGCGAGGCTTGGGCAGCATCAGGATCAGCGCCCGCGTCATCTCGTTGTCGGAGCGGTGGCGATAAAACCGCCCCTCGTCGAGCATCACGCCCATCGTCTTGACGGCCATAAACTCAGTCCCCTCGCGCGACGTGATCACGCGATGGCCGCTCGTCAGGACATGGAGGCTGCAGCGGTGCTGCTTCTGAGCCGCGTGGGCCGGCGTGTTCGTGATGTCGAACGGCCCGCTCTCCAGCAGCGCGATTTCGATGTCGCCGGCGCAGATGACGGGCAGAAGCCGCGCGGTGCAGTCGCGCCCCTCTGGCACCGTCCAATCGACGCGCAACAGCGGCTCGGCCACGTGCTTGCGCCAAAGCTCGATGCGATTCTCGTGACCGGCTTCGTCCGTCGACAGGATTCGAGCGCGCGCCGCCATTGTTCGCGTTAACTCCTTGTGCCGCGCCGAACACACCCGCGCGGAAATGAATTCGGAGAATGCCGAAAATTGTTCGAACCACCAAGTCTCGCTTCGCGTGGAGCCCAGTTCGCTTGGCGCAGTCCAAGAACGCCGCAAAACCTTGTGAAACAAAGAACACCTCATCCCCCGACTTCGCTCCAGGCAGGTGTTCCATGCGTCCCGTCTCACAACTGACAGCGTTCATCGCTCACATCGCAGTAGGAATCTTGGTTCTTGCCGCCCCCGCTAGTGCCGCGACGTTCTTTGTCAACATGGATACGACGGTGACCACCGACATCACCGGGGACGAGACCCTAGCGACGCCCGATGATCAGAGCGGCGCAGCTGGCGGACCTGCGATCGACTGGGATGCCGACAATGTCGATGTGATCATCAACAATGGCCTGACGATGACTGGTGGCGCAGGCGGTCCAGGCGGCAGCGACACAACAAACACTGGCGGTAAGATTGGGGGCTTCGGTGGCCACGGCCTCTCCATGTGGAAGAATGGGGGCTCCGTGGCCGGCAGCGGCATCATCGTCTACGGCGGCGCTGGCGGCGCTGGGGGTAACGGTGGCAGCGGCGGCGCCACGGATGCGGCGGGTGGCACCGGCGGAGACGGTGGGCTCGGAATCTATCTCGAAAAAACAAATCAGATCACGCTCACGAACAGTCTCGTTCAGGGCGGCAAAGGCGGAAACGGCGGGAACGCTGGCGACGCGGCGGGCGATGCTGCCAACGCTGCGCAAGGCGGTCTCGCGGGGCAAGGCGGCGCGGGAATTGCGATGATCAGTTCAAGCAACGCGATCGTCACGCTCAACAATGTCACCGTCAAAGGCGGGAACGGCGGTACGGGCGGAGCGTCGCTCGCCAACGCGACCAACAGGGATGGAGGCGACGGCGGGTACGGCTTCGTCTACTACGGAACGAATGCGACGATCACGCTTGGAACGAGCACGCTCGTGCAGGGCGGCCTGGGCGGCGCTGCGGGAACCGGCGGGACCGGAGGGGCGGCGGGCAACGACGGTACAGCCTTCCTGTATGGAGGTCTCGGCGGATCGCTGACGAACCACGGCACCCTCGACAGCGGAACAGCCGACGCTCTTTCGATTATGGGTACGCCCACGTCAGTGGACAACCACGGCCTAATCGGTGCGGGCACCGGATATGCGGTGCGGCTCGACTCTGCCAGCAACGTCGGCACCTTCACCAATCATGCCGGGGCTACGATGTCCTCGAACGGCGTCGCCATGTCTGTCCTTGGTGTCGCGGCTTCGATCATCAACCAAGGCGCGATAGAAGCTACCTCCAGTCACAGCGTAATCTTCGACGGGAGTGCCGACGTAGGACTGTTCCACAACAAGGTCGGCGGTGTGATCCAGTCGGCAGGCAACGCGAACACGGTGACGGTAGGAGTCAATAGCTCGATCACCACGCTCATCAACGAAGGAACGATCGAAAACACCGGCCCCGGTGGTGCGCTCAACCTGATTGGCACTGTTGGTAGCTTCTCAAACAGCGGCCTGATTCATGCGAACGATCTTTGGTCGCTGCTTCTCAATTCGCCGAACGTCCCCGATCTCATTGTGAACACGGGCGGCACGATCTCGACATCGGGCGCAGGGTCGGCCGCTGTTCTGATTTTCACCGACCTTGGCGCGGCCGCTGTGACGATCGACGGCGGCACGCTTCAAGGCGACAAGGCGCTATGGGTGTCAGCCGCGCAAACTGGCGCGATCACGGTCAAGAACGCGAGCCTAGTTGGCAGCGTTGAGTTCTCGAACGCCGAGGAAACGCTCAACGTCTCTGGAAGCTCGTTGAACGGCGACATCGTGTTCACCGGTACCGACAACAACATGAACTTCGAACAGGGCGGAACGACGACGATCGCAGCTGGGACGCAGTTCATTAACACCACATTCTTCTCTCTGCTTACGGGTGCGAACGTGGTCAGCAATTCGGAGCAATCCTCGGCCAACTCGGACATCTTAAAGCTCACGATGATTGCGACGTCGAAGCTCATCCTGAACGAAGATTTCTGGGTCGATGACTCGACCCTGAATCAGGGCACGATCGAAATTGCGGCCGGCAAGACGTTGACAGCAAACGAGTTCGCCGGCGACGGCACATATGTGTTCAACGTCACCGACGCATCGACGCTCGCCAAGGTCGAGGCTCAAGGTGCTTTCAGCAAGATCGACCTAACCGGCGCCGCGATCGAGGTGAAGCTCACCAATCCGTCGGCGATGTTTGCCAACGGTACGAACGTCCTGCTTGCCGAAGATCTCAACAACAACGCGATCCTGGGCGTGACGGACGGCACGGCAGCCACTGACAACTCGGCGCTGCTGAATTTCCTACTCTTCCGCGGCGACGCGCCTGAGATCGGGCTAACGAGCGACCTTCTCTTCGCGCAAGTGCAACTCGCGCTCCTCGCCGACATCGCGGGCGAGGGTGACGACCCGAATTCGATCGCGCTCGGCGCAGCGCTCGACGAGATCGGCCTCGACGGCGATGCCGATCTCGACGACTTGATGTTGGCGCTTGCGCAGCTGCCGACGAACACGGCGATCAACGACGTCCTCGACGCGCTGCTGCCGGAGACCGACGGCATCGCCTACGACATCGCGACCGACATGGGCGACCAAGCGCTCGACGTTGCGAGCAAGCGGCTCGACACACTGCTCGCCGGCCGCCTGGCAAACGAGTACCGCGTGGCGAGCCTCGCGCCCGTCGCGCTCCGCGGCAGCGTGAACGAGGGCCGCGGGGCAGGGCGCTTTTGGGCCCAAGCCTTCGGCCGGGCGGTCGATCAAAGCCGGCACAGTTACAACACCGGCTACGATGCGGGCTCCTACGGCGTCGCTGTCGGCGCCGACACGAACATCGACAAGGCGACTGCGATCGGCGCCGCCTTCAGCTACACGTCGACCGACGCCGACGGCAACGGCGTCAACCGCACCGACACCGAAGTCGAAAGCTACCAGCTGACGCTCTACGGCGACCACCTGTTCGACAACGCGGTCTATGCGAAGGGCCTCCTCGCCTATGGCTGGCACGCGAACGACATCGCCCGCCACGGCGTCGGCGGCATCCCGGGCAACACGGCAACGGGCAACTACGACGCCGATCACATCACAGCGCGCGCCGAACTTGGCCGCGCCTACAAGGGCGGAGAGAACCTCACGCTCATCCCGCGCGCGCACCTGAACGCCGCCTGGTACGCGCCGGACGGCTACAGCGAACAAGGTGTCGGCGGCCTCGGCCTCACCGTCGCCCCCGACGATCTAACGAGCGTGCGGATCGGCCTCGGTATACTTGCGCGCTGGGACATCACGCTCTCAGGCGACGAGTTGTTCCAACCCGAACTCCGCCTCGACTACCGCCGCGACCTGACCCGCGAGCGCTTCGAGACCACGAGCGAGTTTCTGGGCGCCCCCGGCATCGTGTTCCGCACGCAAGGCGTGGAGCCCGCCGCCGACGTCCTCAACCTCGGCGTCGGCGCGCTGCTCGCGACCGCGGGCGGCATCGACCTGCGCGCGAGCTACGATCTGGAGCTGAAGGAGGACTACACCGCCCACGCCGGCTACGTGCGGGCCGCGGTGCCTTTCTAAAGCGGCAGCGCGTGGGTCTCTTTGTGGGCGACGAGCACGATTTGGGTGCTCGTCCGCACCACGCCGCGCAGCTTCTTCAGTTTTCCGGTCAACACGTTTTCGAGATCGGCCGTCGAACGCGCGCGGACCTTGATCAAGAAATTCCACTCGCCCGTCACGTGATGTAACTCCAGCACCTCGGGCACTTTCACCGCGCGCTTTGGGAACGCCGCCGCG
The DNA here is from genome assembly GCA_016792785.1 of Alphaproteobacteria bacterium. Lineage (GTDB taxonomy): Bacteria > Pseudomonadota > Alphaproteobacteria > Micropepsales > Micropepsaceae > SZUA-430. Next base: position 31,161 of record JAEUML010000130.1, on the reverse strand, counting down.
TTGGCCGCGTCGTCGATCAGCAGATTGACAAAGGCGAGGATCGGAAACCCGGCCCGGTCGGGATCGAGTTCCGCCCGATAGGCGCGCACGATCCCGTCGTCCTTGAGCTTGCGCATGCGCTCGTTGACCGACGACGTCACCCGCCCGACCACCTTGGCGATCTCGGCCTGTGGCAGAAAGCAATCCTCCTGCAACAGCAAAGCGATCTTCTTGTCGGTCTCGTCCATCGCTGTCCCCCGCGCGCTCAGCGGAAATCGTAGTGCGCAACCGCAGCCACAATCCAGCCCGGGCGATCTTTAACCAACGCGCGCTTCATATTGGCGCGATGTTGTGTGACAGTTCTCGGCCGGTCTCGAAGGTGCGTGTGCAATTATGAAAGAAACAGAACTGACGATCCGCGCCTGCATCCTGGGCGCAGTGATAGCGATCGTGTTCACGGCCGCCAACGTCTATCTCGGGCTGAAGGTTGGCATCACGATCGCCTCGTCCATCCCCGCCGCCGTGATCTCGATGGGCATCCTGCGCCTCTTCAACACGGGCACGATCCGCGAGAACAACATCGTCCAAACCGTGGCCTCGGCGGGCGGCACGTTGTCGGCGATCATCTTTGTGTTGCCGGGCCTTGTGATGATCGGTTGGTGGCGAAATTTCCCTCCGCTCGAGACGTTTCTCGTGTGCGCGCTTGGCGGCACGTTGGGCGTGCTGTTTTCGATCCCGCTGCGCCGCGCGCTCGTCGTCAACTCGCCGCTGCCCTATCCCGAAGGCGTTGCCGCCGCCGAGGTGTTGAAGGTCGGCGCTCGCGCCGACGAAGCGCCCGCGAACATCCTCGAACGCACGCGCGGACCGCTTGTCGTACTCTATGGCGCGATCGTCGCCGCGTTTATGCAGATCGTGACGTTCACAGGCGTCGCCGCCGCAGGCATCGCGACCTACTTCCGCGTCGGCGCCGGGGTCAGCGGCCTCAGCACCTCGTTCTCCCTTGCCTTGATCGGCGCTGGGCATTTGGTCGGCATCTCCGTCGGCATCGCGATGCTCGTCGGCATTTTCATCGCTTGGGGCATTTCGATTCCCTACCTCAGCGCCGGCCTCGAAGGCGACGCGGCCGAACTCGCCAACAACATCCGCGGCAGCCAGGTCCGTTTCATTGGCGCGGGCACGATCGGCGTGGCTGCGATCTGGAGCCTGCTCGCACTCGCAAGGCCCGTGTTCGACGGCCTTGTCGCAACGGCGCGCGCCGGCGCGGGGGCCAAATCCGGTGATGCCCGCGACCGCGATCTCTCGCTCGGCCTCATCGCGCTGTTGTCAGCATTTTGCTTGGCGATGATCGGCTGGCTCTTGTTCGACTTCGTTCGTGGGGGCGAACTCGCCGCGTTCGGCTGGCCGTTGGTGATCGGCGGCGTGATCTTCACCGTCGTGATCGGCGCCTTCGTCGCGACCGTTGCCGGCTACATGGCGGGCTTAATCGGCGCCTCGAACAGCCCTGTTTCCGGCATCGGCATCCTGGCGATCGTATGCGCGGCGCTTCTGCTCGCGCAGTTCGTGCAGCCGCTGGCGGGGCCCGAAGCGACGAATGCGCTCATCGCGTTCGCACTGTTCACGGTCGCCATCGTCTTTTCGATCGCCACCATTTCGAACGACAATCTCCAGGATTTGAAGACAGGCCAACTCGTTGGCGCCTCGCCCTGGCGTCAACAAATCGCCTTGATCATCGGTGTGCTCGCCGGCGCGGCCGTCATCGGTCCCGTGCTCGACCTCCTCAACCAGGCCTACGGTTTCCCCGGCGACCCGAACCGCGCCGCCATCACCGCCGAGCCGCTCGGCGCGCCGCAGGCGGCGCTGATCTCCACGCTCGCGCGCGGCGTCCTCAACGCCGATTTGAACTGGAACCTGATCGGCATCGGCGCGATTGTCGGATTGGCCGTCATCGCCGTTGACGAAACGCTGGGCCGGCTGAAACTCATGCGCCTGCCGCCGATGGCGATCGGCATCGGCATCTATCTGCCGATGGACACGACCTCGCCGGTGATTTTCGGCGCCGTGATCGCCTGGTTCTATGCCCGCGCCATCGCGCGTGCGGGCCAGGCCGAAATGCTCAAGCGCTTCGGCGTTCTGCTAGCTTCCGGGCTCATCGTCGGCGAAAGCCTGCTCGGTATCCTGAACGCCGGCGCCATCGTCTCGAGCGGCAGCGCCACGCCTTTCGCCCTCGTCCCCGCCGACTTCGCGCAAGCGCCACTTATCGGTGGCGCGTTGTTCGTCGCGCTGATCGCGCTCAGCTACATCTGGGTCGGCAGGCAGGCGAAGGCTTAGGCGGACCTCACCCTTTCACCAACCGCTCGATCCACGCCGGCAACGCGAACGCGGCGCGGTGGATGGCGGGGGTGTAGTAGTCGGTCTTGAGGCGCGCGGCCCCGAACGCCGTCTCGAGGCCCGTCCACTTGGCCGGGTCGCCAAGGATCGAGTCGTTCGACACCCAGGTCAGCGCCATGAAGCCGCCAATATAGCTCGGCACGACCGCCAGATAGACGCCGGCATAACGGAACGTCCGCTGCATCTGCTTCAGCGTGTCGACCAGTTCCTCCGGCTGGAAGAACGGCACGCCGTTCTGGAACACGGCAAAGCCGCCGGGCGCCAGCGCCTTGGCGACGCGCTCATAGAACGTGTCCCCAAACAGCACTTCCGCCGGCCCCACAGGGTCGGGGCGGTCGGCGATGATGAGGTCGAAGCGGCCATGGCTCGACTTGTCGGCCAGGAAGACGAACGCGTCCTCGATCTGGATCTTCAGCCGAGGGTCGGCGAAGGCGGCGGCATTTACCTCGCTCAAGTGACGGCGCGACAAATCGACCACCTTCTCGTCGATTTCGACGTTGAAGACCGTCTTGACGCCCCTGTGCTTCAGCGCCTCTTCGGCGATCGCCATGTCGCCGCCGCCGACGATCATGACCTCCTTCACGGCGCCGTGTTCGAGCATCGGCACGTGCGTCAGCATTTCGGAATAGCCGCACTCGTCGCGCGTCGTCAGCTGCACGATGTCGTCGAGCACGAGCACGCGCCCGTTGCGCTTGGAATCGAAGATCTGGATCGCCTGAAACCGGCTTTTTTCCTGCACGATCGGCGATCCTTCGAGCTCGATCGTCTGCGAGAATCCGGGGTGGAGTTTCTCCAGAAAACTGTTCGCCATCGCCGTCGGCTCCTGAGCGTGAGGTGGAGAGTGAAGAGTGAGAGGCGTGGCCCGCGAAGGTGAAAGAGCGTGCGCGCGGCGCCTCGAAGCGCGCGTCGTATAGGGTCACTGAGTCGCGCGCGCAATGTCATATTTCGCCGAGCGTCACGCGCCGCGCACCATCGCAAGGGAAAATTCACCCCGCGGGTCCAAAAATCCTTGCATGCGGGGCGCCCATTCCTATATTTCGCCCCCTCCGCAGTTTCGGGTGTGAATCACCAAGAGGCGGGCTTTGGCGGCGTGAGTTCCACGCCACTTGGTCACCCTAAAGGTGCAACTGTTCTTCTGTTTCGGAGAGGCGCCACATGGCTCTTCCTGCACGCAAAAGAGCGGCTGTCGAAGTAACGCAGTTCCCCGCGAACCGCGCCAGAACGAAGCCCGTTCCGGCTCCAATTCCCAATGTGGAAGCGGACGAAGACCGTAAAGACTATTTCATCACCCGCAACGGCGTGACGTTTGCGGGCAGCCACCTGATCCTCGACCTGTGGGACGCCCACGATCTGCATGACGAAGCCAAGATCGAAAAGGCGCTCAAGGACGCGGTGACGGCTGCCGGAGCCACGCTCTTGCACATCCACCTCCACAAGTTCGAGCCGAACGGCGGGGTGTCGGGCGTTGCGGTTCTCTCCGAGAGCCACATCTCCGTGCACACCTGGCCGGAAAAGGGCTTCGCCGCCTTCGACGTGTTCATGTGCGGCGCCGCCCAACCGACGAAGACGATCGCCGTGCTCGAGGCCGCCTTCCGGCCGAAGCGCGTCGTCGTCGGCGAGCACAAGCGCGGCATCGTCTAGAGCCAGCGCGCTCAAGCCTTCCAAAGGCCGCCCGGAACCAACCGGGCGGCTTTTTCCGTTTGCAGAATTGGGGCTGAGCCCGAAGTCGCTTCCTTGAACCCAGTCTGTGCTTCTGCGAACAAGCGGCCCCCTGTACGATACGTTGATGAAGACGATCGCTGCGGGTCGTGTTGTCTTTTGGGAAGGCGGCGGCCTTTGGGTGGTCGACGTGGCGCCCGACGCGCCCAGCCGCAACGAGACGCATGCGCACCACGCGTTTCAACTCACGTTCTCGCTCGGCGGCGATTTCAGTCTTCATCTTGAAGATCGCGTCGTGCCGGGGCCTTTCGCGGTGGTTGCGCCCGATGCGCCGCATGCGTTCGCGGCGCGCGGTCTGGTCGCGCTTTTGTTCGTCGAACCGGAAGGTCCGGCGGGGCGCGCGCTGACCCAGTTGATGGCCGGGGAACCTGCGGCTGTGATCGGGCGAGAGCGTGTGCAAGATGCGCCGGAACTGATCGCCCAAGCGTTCGCGCACCCGGCCGAAGCGCGGGGCAAGCTGCGCGAGGTGGGGCAACTGATCTGCAACCGCATCGCCGCCCATGTGCGGACCGTCGAACCCGACCGGCGCGTGCGGCAGATCATCAAATGGGCGAACGACAATCTGGACCGTGGACTGAGCATCGAGCAGGCCGCCGACGCGGTCGGTCTCTCGCCCAGCCGGACGAGCCACCTGTTCGTCGAGCAAACGGGGTTGCCGTTCCGCACCTATGTGCTGTGGCTACGCTTGAAGCGCGCGGTCGATGCGCACAAAGAGGGGCTGGACCTGACCGGCGCGGCGCAAGCCGCGGGCTTCGCCGATTCCGCGCATTTGAGCCGCACGTTCAAGCGGATGTTCGGCCTGCCCGCCGCCTCGCTCGACTTGTTGTAGCCGTTTCGTTCAAGCGGCGGCCGCTCCCGGGGCCTAGGTATGGGTCGCGTCCAATCGGACAGCACGGAAACCCTATGGAGACGACGATGACCAAGACAAACACAACCCCCAACCAGAACGCCTGCGCTTGCGGCACGGGATGCCGCTGCGGTGAGGCTTGCAGCTGCAAGGCGGAGCGCCGCTGCTCGAAAGACTGCACCTGCAAGCACTGAAGCGTATGGCCCGGGGTTATGCCCCGGGCCGCTCACGTTGCGATCTGGAGATAAGGATATGACCACTGCAACGACACGCACGCATGCGTCGGTGCGCCGGATCGTGACCGGCCTTCTTTCGCTGGCCGCACTTACAATTGTTTTGGCTTCGGCAGGCGCGATCTACGAAGCGATTGCCGCCCGCGGCGATGCGCGCGCCTATCCCGCGCCAGGCCGTCTTGTCGATGTGGGCGGCTTTCGACTCCACATCCATTGCGCCGGTTCGGGCAGCCCCACCGTCGTCCTCGACGCGGGGCTGGGCGGATCGTCGCTCGACTGGAGCTTGGTCCAACCGGAGCTCGCGACCACCACGCGGGTTTGCGCCTACGACCGCGCGGGGATGGGATGGAGCGATGCGAGCCCCGGGCCGCGCACACCGGCCAATGCCGCAGACGAACTGCACAGGCTTCTCGTCAAGGCGGACATTGCGGGACCCTATGTGCTGGTCGCGCATTCGCTGTCGGGCAAGTCCGCACGGTTGTTCGCCCACCGGCATAGGGAGGAAGTGGCGGGCCTTGTCTTGGTCGATACGCGCTCCGAGCATATGGATGCCCTCACGACCAGGGCCGAGAATGACGCCTTCATCGAGGCCGTCGAAGCCCAGGGCCTTCAGTACGCGCTGGCGCGCCGCTTCGGCGTCGTGCGCCTATTCGGGGCCGAGCTTGCCGGTGCATCGTCCGTGCCCGACGAAACTCGCACGCTGCTCGCTCTGTTGAGCACTCGACCAAACGCGATCGCCGCAACACGGGGCGAGGCGCAGGCGCGCGCCGCAAGCGATGCGGATCTGCGGGACGCGCCCGCGCTCGGCGCCCTGCCTTTGGTTGTTTTGGTGTCCGATCAGTCGATTGCCGCGATACCGCATTGGGCCGACGCCCAGCGGCGGCAGGCGGCTCTCAGCGACGACGGCCGGATGGTCGTCGCTTCGGGGAGTTCGCATGCCATCCCCTGGGATCGGCCGGGTCTGGTCGCTGAGTCGGTTCGGGCGGTCGTCGCGGATGTGCGGGAAAACGGCCGTTCTAGGCGCCCAACACCGTAGCCGTTTCATTCAAGCCTGCCCGGGCGGGTGGGCTTAGGTTTGCGGCATGATCAAGCGCTCTTGCTTGGGAGGACACGGCTCATGGCTTATCTGGTTGGCATCGCACTGGCACTGGGCGTGGGCATCATGACGACGCTCGCCGGGTTCAACCGCGATCGCGCGCTTTATCCGGTCGTCACGATCGTAGTTGCGTCTTATTACGCGCTGTTCGCGGTGATGGGCGGCGGCGAGGCGCTGGGTTCGGAAATCGTGCCCGCCGCGGCGTTCGTTGTGGCCGCCGTGGTCGGGTTTCGCACGACGCTTTGGGTGGTAGTGGCCGCGCTGGTGGGGCACGGGTTGCTCGACCTGGTGCACGGCGACGTGATCGCCAACTCCGGCGTGCCGGCGTGGTGGCCGAGTTTCTGCCTAACCTATGACGTGACCGCGGGGGCGTATCTCGCGTGGCTGCTCCTTTCCAAGCGGGTCGAGGCGTCGGACCGTTCGCGCTTCAGCAGTCGGATCCGCTCGTCTGTCGATGCGGAGCTCGCCGCCGCGACGGCCGCGGAGCGTGGGAGCGATGCTTCGAAGGCCTTCCACCACCTCGAGCGCGCGCATGTGTTGGGCCAGGCCTCCACCGTGCAGCACGTGCGCGTGCATCTGCGCATGCTGATGTGGGGCTTGCGCCGGGGCGACGGGCGCGAGATCGGCGGTCAAGTCCTTCGCGTGATCGGCGCGGCGACGAAGACGTGGGCGGGGCTCGTGCCCACCGGCAACACCGGCGGCGCCAATGTCAGCGCCTTCAAGCCGATGGCGATGCCCGCCGACCTTGCCGGAACCATCGCGTCGGCGCGTGCTTGCGCGTTCAACGCCAACCGGTAGGGCGCGATCATGAGCAAACCACTTCCCCGCCACGTGGCCGTCCTCGGCGCCGCGGGTGGTCTCGGTCAAGGACTCTTGCGTGTATGCCGCGCCGAGGGCGTTGCGTTCACGGCCATTGTGCGTTCGCGGCCGGAGCGCATTACGGAGGTACCGCCAGGCTCTCGCGTGGCGGTTGTGACGTCTCTTGCAGATCGAGCCGCCCTAAAGAGCGCTTTTCTCGGCGCCGACGTTGTCATCACAGCGCTTGGGGTGACGCCAACGAGCAACGAGTCCTCCGCCATGATGTCCAACCATGTAACCGACGTCGAAGCCGCTATGTTGGCCGCCGGCGTCGATCGGCTGATACTGGTCAACACGCTGCTTGTTTCCAAACCAGGCGAGTCAACCAGCCGAGCGATGCGGTTTTTCTCCTGCATGCCCGGACGAATGGGGCGCGGCGCGCGCGAGCAACAAGCTGTCGTGGACGCCCTCGCCAAAGGCGCGTTCTCGTCCGTTCGTTGGACGCTCGTGCGTGGCGGCCTAAACTCTAGCGGCAGGAACGAGCCGCCCGTCGCTACGGCGGATTGGCCCGGTGCACAGAATTCCTGGATGCCAGTATCGTACGATGCTATGGCGCGATGGATGATCGAGGAAGCTGCGGCCTGCAAGTACGTGAAGGCCGCGCCCCTTGTATCTCGCCGCCGCTGACGGAATCGCAAGCGTTGCGAGCCATACAGCGTGAGCACCCGAGTTCACGAGGGGGGGGCGCATATCCGCTCGACCAGGTCCACCCGGCTGTTTGACCACTTCACATTGGGAACGGCGACGGAGTGAGTTGCTGAACTGCCAAGCCGCCTATACCTCCGCAAACTTTGAAACCGCCCGGATCAAACCGGGCGGCTTTTCGGTGCGCGCGGCGCTCGGTTAATCATCCCTTCACCTTCCCATCCCGTGCCCGGTTAGGCTTTACTGAAGTGCGCCCGTTTTAGACTTCCGCGGGCAGCGACGCCCACCCCCGGGGTCCGACAGTTCGATGACGCGAGTTCCGCATGGCGCTTGATCGCCTTGATGCCGTCGTGATTGGCGCGGGCGTCGAGGGTCTCGCCGCCGCCGCCGCTTTGGCCAAAGCCGGCCGCGCTGTCACCGTGGTGGAGCGCGAAGCCGAAGCCGCGCCGATAGGCGAGGGCGAAGACGCGGTAATCGCGCTCGACCTTGCGCGCACGCTCGATCTTGCGAGCCAAGGTTTGCGCTTCGCTGCGGCGCCGCCCGTCGTGGGCCTCTCAGGTGAGCGCGCGCTGATCCTTTGGCCCGATCGTAGCGCCGCCGAAAGCGCGATCGCCGCGTTCTCCGCTCGTGACGCCGAAGCGCTCGAGCCCTTCCACGCCCGCATCGCGCGCGCCGCGCAAGGTGGCGAGTTGTCGGCGTCGGCATGGCTGACATCAGCCTCGGCCGACGGTCCGCCAACCGACGCCGTCCTCTTTCGCGTGAGCCCACTCGCGCGGTTGCTGGACGAAGCGTTCGACAACGATCTCTTGAAGGGCCTCTACGCCTTTGGCGCCATCATGGGTACCGGCGCCTCGCCGTTGGCGCCGGCCTCCGGCGTGCTGCTGCGCCGCCAGTCCATGCTGGCTGCCGTCGCGCCTGACGCAGGCCATCGCTTCGTCGCCGGCGGCAGGCCCGAGTTGCGCCGCGCGCTTCTGGCGCTGTTGAAGTTCTACAACAACGCCGACGTCCGCTTCGCCGCCGACGTCAAGGAAGTGACCACCGAGCGCGACGCGGTTCAGGCGGTCGTGCTCGCCGACGGCACGACGCTGCGCGCGCCGCAAGTGATCTCGACCTTGCCGGCGCCCCGCCACCGCGAACTGTTGGCGGGTCTTCGCCGCCCGTTGCTTTTTGACCAGCCTTCAGGCGCCGCCGTAGAGCCCGCTCACGTCAAATTGACGATTGGCGCTCTCCCAAAGCTGCCCGGCTTGGACACCGCCACGCTGGCCTCGGGGGCCATTGTGCGGTTCAACCCGACCATCGCCCGCCTGGCCCGCGCGCACGGCGCCTTCCGCGCCCGTGCCTTGAGCGAGGACCCGTGTCTTGAGCTGCGCGTTGTCCCGGTCGCCGGCCACGACAAGCAGCGCTGGAACGCCCACGTCAGGATGCCCTACGTGCCGCTGACAACGACCGAAGGCCCGTGGGCGGCGTCACGCCGCGACGCGTTGGGCGCGCTGTGCGTGCGCATTCTGGACACGATCGCACCGGGCTTCGGTGCGTCGATTGAAGCGGCTGAACTGCGCCACCCGAAAGAATCCGAAACCGTCATGGACCCGAGGGGTGCCGCCGCGCTGACTGCGATGGCGGCACTCGACCTCACAGGCGTACCCGAACCGCGTGCCGCCTCAGCCACGACGCCGATCAAGGGCCTGACCGTCCTTGAGCCGAGCCTGTTCGCCGGCGACGGCGACGCAGGACTTCTCGCGGCCGGCAACAGCGCACGCCCGCGCACGAAGGCAGGCGCCGATGCGTAACCTCGGCAGCGCCAGCGAGTACGACGTCGTCGTCATCGGCGCAGGCGTCAACGGCCTCGTCACCGCGGCGCTGCTCGCGCAAGCCAAGCGCCGTGTGCTGGTCGTCGAAGCCCTGGGCCGTGCCGGCGGGGCGTGCGCCACAGGCGAGATTGTCGCCGGCCACCGCGTGTCGACCTACGCGCACCTCGTGGGTCCGCTCGACGCAAGCGTGGTGAAGACACTGAAGCTCGCCCGCTTCGGCCTCGGCTACTCCGCCAAACAGATCACCACCGTCGCGTTGTCGCCGGACGGCCGGCACATCGTGCTCGACGGCGATCTACGCCACACCGCGGCGAACCTGGCCGTTCATTCGCAAGCCGACGCGAAGGCCTGGCCGGTGTTCGACGCACGCATGGCCAAGCTCGCCCAACAACTCCAGCGCTGGGCGCAAACGCCGCCCGGCGGCCCGTTCGATCAGGCCGCTCGCGGCGGCGGCCTCTTCGCCGCGCGCCCCACCACACGCGCCGCCATGATGCTCGATGCCGAGTCCGCAGTACTGCTCGACGGGTCGGTCGGCGAGCTCCTCGATCAGGCCTTCGAGACGCCGCTGATCAAGGGCGCGGTCGCCTTCGACACAGTGATCGGCAGCGCGCTCAGTCCGCGCGCGCAGGGCACGGTGTTCGCGGCCGCGTTGCGCGCAGCGCTCGAAGCTGAGGCGCCGGAAGGCATCGTCCATCCGCAAGGCGGGGCAGGGGCGCTCGCCGCCGCCCTGCAGAAGGCCGCCGAAGCCGCCGGCGTCCGTTTGCGTCTCAACGCCCGCGTGACGAATTTGCTCTTCGATCAAGGCCGGCTCGCCGGTGTGGCTCTCGCGAGCGGCGAGGCGATCTACGCGCCGACTGTCGTTTCGAGCTTGAATGCGAAGGCGACGCTACTCGGCCTCGGGGCCGAACGCCAATTGCCGCTCGGTCTGAAGCGCCGCCTTGCTGGCTTCCGCGACCAGGGCTCCGTCGCGAAGGTCAATCTGGCGCTGGCAAAGCTTCCGGCGTTCAAAGGCATCGACAAGCGTCTGCTCAAAGAGCGTTTGATCGTCTGCCCCAGCATCGACCACCTCGACCGCGCCTTCGCCGCCTACGAACAAGGCACGTTCGCGCCCGATCCGGCGCTTGAGATCACGATCCCTTCTGTGCACGACGCCTCGCTCGCGACGCCCGGCCAGCACGTTCTTTCCGCCCACGTCCTCTATGTCCCGAAGACGCTTCGCGCCGGCAGCTGGGACGAAAAATCCAAGAACGAACTGATCGCGGCCGTCGGCGCGACGCTGCGCCAATACTCGCCGGACCTCCCGGACCTCATTCTCGGCGCCGATCTTTACACGCCTGCCGACATCGAACGCACCGGCGGCAGCGTCGGCGGTCACTGGCACGGCGGCGACCTCACACTCGACCAGCTGGGACCGTTGCGCCCGGCCGCGGGTATGAGCCGCCACGAGACCCCGATCGCGGGGCTCTATCTTTGCGGCGCGGGCACGCATCCCTGCGGCGGCGTCACGTTCGTCAACGGCCGCAACGCTGCCGAGGCGGTGCTCGCGGGCGCTGGGGCGAACGCATGAGCGACCTGACCGCCCGCGCGAGGTTCGCAACGCCGCTCCATGCGCGCACGGCCGAACTGTGCACGACAAATCTCTGGGCCGAAGAGTGCGGCTTCACCGTGCCCGCGCTCTACACCTCCGCACGCGAGGAACACGAAGCGCTCGCCACCCGCGTCACACTCGCCGATCTCTCGGCGCGGCAATGCTGGCTGATCGAGGGCGCAGACGCCGCCGCCTACGCGAGCGTGCTCACGACAAGCGATGCCGAGCGCATCGCGCCCGGGGAGACCGCCCGCACGCTGTGGTGCGACGACGCGGGCTACGTTCGGGGCGAGGGACTTCTCGCGCGCTTTGCCGCAACGACGTTCGAATTGTCGACCGCCGTGCGCGACTTCGCCTGGGTATTGGACGGCGCGAGGAGCTTCGACGTGAAGCTCGTCAACGCGACTGGCTCGCGCGCCGTGATCGGCGTCCGCGGCCCGCGCGCCGCAGACTTGCTCGCAGCCGCGGGCTTGCTCGGCGGCGACGGCGCGGGTGCTGGCAAAGTGGTGCGTCCCGCGTGGCGTCCGGCGCAAGTGTCGCTAGTGCGTGACGGCGAAGCGCTGGAGCTCTGGATGCAAGCCGACGACGGCGCCGTCGTGTGGGATCGCTTGTGGCGTGCAGGCGCGACGTTGGGTGTTGCTGCGATCGGAGCCGAAACACTCGAAACCGCGCGCATCGAAAACGCGGCACCCCGCGCCGGCATCGATTGGCGCCCCGCGCAACTCGCGCGCGACGCATCGGATTTGCGCGTGCCGGCAGACCTCGGCTTCGCACTCGACCTCTCGCGCCGCTTCAATGGCGCCGAAGCGCTGCGTCGCCTAAAGGCGCCGAGAACGCGCACGCTCGTCCAGCTGACGGCCAACACAGCGATGACGCCCGGTCCCGTCATGCTGCGTGGCACGACGGTCGGCGCAATCATGTCAACCGCTTGGTCGGACGCCCGCGCCGCTTCCGTCGCCCTCGCCTGGGCCGACCGCGACGCCGCCAGACCCGGCACGAAGCTAACCGCCGGCACGACAAACGCCGAAGTCACCCGCGACGTGTTTGGATTCGCCTGACAGGCTGCGGTCAGATCCGTTCGACAACCGTGTCCAGCGAACCGATGACCGCTGTGTCTCCGTCGCGCCCCTCGAACGAGGGCGGCTTCGTGCGGTCGACGCGATAGGCGCCCATGCCGGCGGCGAGCGCCGCATCGGTCTCGGCGGGCGCGTCGGAGAAGAACGTGATCGCGGCCGCGGGGAGGGCGAGGGTGGACGCGATCTTTGCATAGGACCCGGGTTCACCCTTGGCGCCTGTCGCGGTGTCGAAATATCCGCTGAGCAGCGGCGTCAGGTCGCCCGCCACGCTGTGCGCGAAGTAGAGCTTCTGCGCTTCGACCGAACCCGACGAGTAGATCGCGACCCTCAACCCGCGCTTCGTCCACGAGTGAATGGCATCCACCGCGTCCGGATAGAGATGCGCCTTCAGTTCACCGGACACATAACCTTCGCGCCAGATGATCCCCTGAAGCGTCTTCAGGGGACCGACCTTCTTGTCCTCGTCCATCCACCCGAGAAAACGCTTGGCGGCAAGCGCTGGTGTCGTCAGCGGCTCAATCGCACTGACACAAGCAGCCTGCACGGTTGCGGCAATCTCAGGCTCGTTCCAACGTGCCCTCAACGTGTCGGCAAGACGCGCGCGCGCATACGGAAAAAGGACATCGCGCACGAACGCGATGTCCCCGATCGTTCCTTCGATATCGAGGAGGACGGCGCGGCTCACGCGGCCTTCACCTCGGAAGAGTCGTAGCCCGGAATCGAATCAGCGATCTTGTCGCCCGTGAACTCGGCGACCCAGCCGTCCGGTGTCGTGAACAGACGGATCGCCGCGAAGAACGGACGCGGCCCCATGTCGAACCAATGGCGCGTGTGCTTCGGGACGGAGAGCAAGTCGCCTTGCTCGCACACGACCTTCAGCACCACGTCGTCGTTGCGCAGGTAAAACGCGCCCGCACCCTCGACGAAGAAGCGCACTTCGTCGTCGCCGTGCTTGTGCTCGGCCAGGAACTTGGCTCGCATCGCATCGCGGTCCGGATGCTCCGGGTGCAGACGCACGACGTCGACGGATTGATAGCCGCCGATCTTGCGCAGGCGATCGACGTCGCGCGCGTAGGCCTCGAGCACCGCGTCCTGGCCCGCCCCCGGCGCAAGCGGCTTCGTCGCTTCCCAACGCTCATAGCGCACGTCGAACGGCAGGAGCGCTTTCAAGATCTCCCTCTCGTCGCGCGTCGCGGCCTGGGGCTGGCGTCCCTTCTTGAGGTCGTAAACCGTGAGCACCGTCATGCCGGTATTCCTTTCAGCTTCAGCATCAACGTGAAAAGATAGTCGAAAGCGTCGAGATGTCGAAGCGCCTCGCCGGCGTTCGCCCCCCACGCATAGATCCCGTGCCCCGCAAGCAGAAACCCGAAACCGAGCCCGTCCGACTTGAGCCGCGCTTCGACGCGCTGCGCGAGTCCTTCCATGTCCTGATCGTTGTCGAAGATCGGCACGTCGAGATGGGTGTCGTGCGTGGTGATCCCTTTGAACGCCTTCAAGAGCTCAAGCCCCTTGATCTTGACGCGCTCCTTCTTAGCAAGGACGAGCGAGGCCAGCACGGCCGGCTGCGCATGCACGTGCGCCACCGCCCCGATCTCAGGCGACATCCGGTACATCAGGTAGTGCAGCGGCGCTTCGGCCGAGGCGCGCGGGTGCGCAGGTCCGCGAACGCTGGCGCGGATCACGCCGTCCGCGGTCAGCGCGCCTTTGTCGCCGCCCGAGGCCGTGATCGCACAATGGTCGTCATCGATGCGGACCGAGAAATTGCCACTCGTCGCCGGCACCCAGCCCTTGGCGCCCGCGTGGTGAGCGAGCGCGATCACCCCGCGGACCGCATCCTCGGGCAGGGCATCGTGGCGAATGGGCACGGCGCTGTTCATTTGGTTACCGCCTCTTGGGTCCCGCCTATGGCGGGGACGTTAATATGGGACCTCTTGCCCCAATGTCACCCCCGACGGATTGCGGCCCCCGGACCGTTCAACCACTGCAAATGGACTTGGCGATCGCAAACAGCGCCCCGCACACTGGGGCCGAAGGTGAGTCTGGGCGGAGGCGTGTGATCGAAGACCCGGATGGCGAGCTTGTCGGGCGCGTGGCGAGCGGCGACCGCGCAGCCGCGCGCGCACTCATGGCCCGTCATTTGCCGAAGATCCTGAACCTCGGTCGACGCATGCTGGGCGACGCCGCCGAAGCCGAGGACGTGGCCCAGGATGTGTTCGTGCGCGTGTGGACGCACGCTGCGCGCTGGCAGCCGGGGCAGGCGAAGTTCGAGACCTGGATGCATCGCGTCGCGATCAATCTTTGCTACGACCGCCTGCGCCGTCGCCCGACGGCGGCGCTTGATGATGTGCCTGACATGCCGGACGGCGCACCCAGCCCTGCCGCACGGATGATGGAGAAGGAACTCGCCAAGGCCGTGAACGAAGCGCTGCAACGCCTGCCGGAACGTCAGCGCGAGGCGTTGGTGCTCTGTCACTATCAGAGCCTGACGAACATCGACGCCGCCGCAATCATGGGCGTCAGTGTCGAGGCGATGGAAAGTCTGCTTTCGCGCGGCCGTCGCGCGCTGCGCAAGCTGCTCGAGCCGATGAGCAAAGACGTGTTTTCGAACGAAGAAAGATGAGACGTGCCGATGAATCTTGAACGCATCAAAGCGCTGACCGACGCCTACGGCGCAAATCCAGCCCGCTGGCCCGAGGCCGAACGCGCCGCCGCCGAGGCGTTTCTGAAGGCGACGCCTGAGGCGCGGGTATGGCTCGAGGAAGCCGCCGCGCTCGACCGGCTGCTCGACGCCGCCGAAACCCAAAAGGTCACGCGCGCGCTCGAAGACCGCATCCTCGCGCACCTGCCTGAGCAGCGCACAGCGCGCCCCAGCCTGCTCGCGCGGCTCGCCGACCTCTTGCCCGGCGGCTGGGCGCCGGCCTCCGCGCTCGCTTGTTCGCTGGCGCTTGGCCTGGCCGTCGGCGCGACGCTGCCCGAGATCGCAGGGCTCGGCGACCCGCAAGCCGTCGACCCCGCGCTGCTCGCCTTCGGTGACTTTGACACCGACGCTTGGGGCGAGCTGGGAGACGGCACATGAGCGAAACCTCCGTGCGCACCAGACGTTGGAGTTGGTGGCTGATTGCCTCGCTCTGCCTCAATCTCTTTCTCGTCGGCGTCGTTGTGATGGGACTGATTGTGGCGCGCAACCGCGCGGCGCTGAGCGGCGTTGGCGGCGGCTTGCGCCCAGAGGTCGTGCTTCAAATGCTGCCACCGTCCGGCGCGGTCAAGATGTGCAAGGCGCTCGCGACGCGCATGCAGACGTTTCGCCGCTTGGGCAGAGATGTCGCCGACGCTCGCCGTGCAATGTTCCAGAAGTTTCGTGGCGAGCCCTTCGATGAAGCCGCCTTCCGCGCGTCGCTCTCGCGCATCACCGCCGCCGAGGCCGCCGTCGCCGCAGAACGCGAAGCCATCGTGGCCGAAGTCGTCCTTCAGCTGACGCAAGATGAACGCAACCACTTCGCGCGCGAAGCGACGGCGCGCTTTCTCTCACCTGTCCGTCCCAAACGAACGCCGCGCGAACCCGGCCAACTCGTCAAAATGTGCCGCGAATTGGGCGTGACGGCAGAGCAATAGAAAAACCCCGGACGTCGCGAGACGCCCGGGGTCGGAATCAAATGCGATGAATCAGTGGGACGACTAACCGCCGCCGCGGATTTCCGTCCAGAACTTCACGATCTCGTCCTTGTTCTTCAGCCGCTGCTGGAACGTGCCTGATTCCAGGAACGTCTTGACGTCGCGCACGAAGCCCTTCTCGGCGAGCTGTTCGTCCGTGTAGTCGGCGAAGACCGACATGTTCGCGGGACCGTTCGAAAGCTCGTCGAACTGATACTTCATCGCACCGGGCGCGATCGAGCTGTCGATCAACGCGTACGCCTTCTCGACGTTTGTCGACTCGGCATGCAGCACGAGACCGCACACGTACGTGAACATGCCGCCCGGCGGGTTCATGTAAGCGACGGGCTTGCCCTCTTTCCTCAGCGCTGCCGGCGTTTGGTTCCACGTGATCGCGGCCACGATCTCGCCGGACGCGAGGCCTTGGCTGAGAGACGTTTCATCACTCGAGATGAAGCGCGCCGCCGCCACGAACTCGCGCAGCTTGCCTTGCAGCGTCGTCCACTGCTCGGGCGTCATGTTGTAGGGGTCGATGCCCCAAGTCTTGGCGATCAGCGTCACCGTGTCGTCGACGCCGTCCAGACCAGCGATACGGCCCTTGTATTTCGGGTCGAACAGTATCTTCCAGCTTTCCTTGCCGACATATTCCGGCGCGAGGTCGGTGCGGTAGGTGACCGACGTGTTCGCCCAATATTGCGGAACGAACCACGCTTCGGTTTCGGACTTCATCATGCCCGGAATGTTCTTCAGATAGTCCGGGATATCCTTCCAGTGCTTCAGCTTCGTGACATCGATCGGCTGAATGAGGCCGGCTTCCTGCCAGCGCCCGAATTCGTAAGAGCACGGGCCCATAACGTCGGGCTTGTAGCCCGCGCGCATCTTCGCGAACGCTTCGTCTTCGTCCGCCCACAACGCCGTGCGCGGATCCTTGCCGTACTTCTCTTTGTACTCGGCGAGGAATGCTTCGTTGGTCCAGTCCTCAAACGTGAAGAGCAGCGGTTCGCTATCGCCGCCCTCGGCGACCGCAGCAACCGGCGTATCCGTTGTAGCCGTCGGCGTTGCTTCGCCCGACTTCTGCGACTGCGTGTAGAAATAGTAGCCGCCGGCGCCAAGCACGATGATCGCCAGCAGGGCGATCAAGCCTGATCTGTTCATGGGTCGATGCTCCTTGAGATCGATCGAAGTTGGGTACCGCAGGACGAAAAAAAACATGCGGTCCGCAATTAGCGAACCGCATGCCCAATTCCGTCAAGCGGATTGTTTGCGCAGCAGAGTTACTGCGGCGTGCCTTCGGCCGGAGCCGCAGGCGCCTCAGCCGGGGCTTCCGCCGGAGCAGCGCCGTCAGCCGGAGCAGCGCCGTCAGCCGGAGCAGCACCGTCAGCCGGAGCCGCACCGTCGGCCGGAGCCGCGCCGTCGGCCGGAGCCGTCGCATCGGCCGGAGCCGTCGCATCAGCCGGAGCCGTCGCATCAGCCGGAGCCGTCGCGTCGGCCGGAGCTTCCGTCGCCGTCGCGTCTGCCGGAGCTTCGGCCGGCTTCATGCGCGTGGAGTAGTACCAATAGGCAGCGACCGCCAGGATGACGACCGCGATAAAGAGAAACAAACCAGTTCTATTCATTCCTTCTCTCCATTATGGCCGTGTTTGTCATGGTGGCCATGTAACGCCGCGCTCTGTCACACGTTCGGCCCCTCGCGAAAAACGGCAGCCGCAGCCGCCGTCTGAATGCAAAGGTCCCCACCGCACGTTCGAGCGCGACTTGCGCCGAACACTATTCATTTCCCACAGGGCCAACAATAGACGCACAAGTCGCAGGCCAAGGGCTTTACGCCGCACCTGGGCACCGTTGAAACCCTCGGAATCATGCCGTTTGCGGCACTTAACGCGACGAACAATCGCCGGTTGCTGGCCCCCTTCCGAACGCCCTATTCTGGAGGTGCGAAGGGGGGCTCGCGAACCCGGTGGGAAGAGCCTTAGAAGACAATTCGATGAAGGCCGATCAAGACCCGCGTTCGATGGAACACGGCGTATCCCACGACGCTGTCGGCGTCGGCGATTTCCTCCAGGAAAATCCGGCCGTTCAGTATGTCGATTGCGTGTTCGCCGATTTATGCGGCGTCGTACGCGGCAAGCGCGTGTCGCGTGACGAACTCGCCGGCATCTTTGAGCAGGGTCTGAAAATCCCGCCGACGATCTATTTCCTCGACGCCCGGGGCGACGTGATCGAACGGACGAAACCCGGCGACGCAGCAGAAGGTGTCGCGTGGCCGGTCGCGGGCACGCTGACGAGGGTCAATTGGTCGCAGCGCCCGCACGGCCAAGTGCTCATGACATTGTGCGATGCGAAAGGACAGCCCTACTTCGGCGAGCCACGCAATGTGCTCGAGCGCGTGGTCGGGCGATTCGATTCGCTGGGCTTGGTGCCGTCCGTCGGCTGCGCGTTCGAGTTTCATCTTTTCGACAAAGACAAGACGAAGGGCGGCGTTCCCCAACCTCCCGTGGCCGAGACCGCGCCCGCCGCTTTCGGCATTGGCGACGTTGACCGCTTTGACGGCGTGCTGACCGGCATCGCCGAAGCGGCCGACATCCAAGGCTTGCCGCCGCTGACCACGACCTCGCAAGCGGCGCCTGGCCGCTTCAGAATAGCGCTGGCGCCTGGCGATGCCGTACGCGCGGGCGATCACGCGGTGTTCTTGCGCCAGATCGTGCGCGCCGTCGCAAGAAAGCGCGGCCTCGACGCAACGTTCATGGCCAAGCCCTTTCTCGCGGCGCCAGGCTGCGCGCTCGAGATCGAAGTGGCACTTGAACACCGCTCCGGCAAAGACGCATTTGCGGGTGCGCGCGGCGGCGCCGGCGAAGTGTTGCGGGCGGCATTGGGCGGACTGCAGGCGCTGATGGCGGATTCGATCGCGCTATTCGCGCCGAATGCCAACGCCTATCGCCGCTTCACCGCAAACGACGCAGCGCGCAACAAACGCTGGGGCTTTGCCAATGCAACGACGGCGTTGAGCGTCGACGGCGGCGAAGGTGAGCCCTGGCGCATCGTCCACCGTTTGGGGGGCGCCGACGCGAATCCATATCTCGCGCTAGCCGCCGTGCTGGCAGGCATTCACCACGGTATGAGCGAAGGCCTCGACGCGGGCGCGCCGTTCGACGGCAACGCTGCGGCATTCGTCGATCAGACGCTGCCGCTCGCGGTCGATGCGGCGTTGCTAGCGTTCGAAAACGGTTCGGTGCTGCGCGAGTATCTCGGTCCCGCCTACGTCGATCTCTACTGCGCGACGAAACGGGCGGAGCTTGAACGCTTTCGCAATCACATTTCGGCACACGAATACGACTGGTATCTCTGATCTCAGGCGACGCGCGCCTGCGCCTGCGCTTCGGCCAAGGGCAGGGTGAAGTACACGCTGGTGCCGACCGAAAGCTCGCTCTCGATCACAAGTTTGCCGCCGTGCATTTCGACGAGCGCGTTCGACACCGCAAGTCCGAGCCCTGTGCCGCTGCGCCGCCGTCCGACCGCCGCGGTTTCCACGCGCTCGAACGCCTTGACGACGCGCGGGATGTCGGTGTCGGCGATACCGATGCCCGTGTCGTGGATCCAAATCGAAACGCCGCCCTCGTCCGCACGCGTCTCGACCGTGATGAACCCCGATTCCGAATTGAATTTCACCGCGTTCGACAGCAGGTTGATCATCACCTGCTTGATCGCCCGCTTGTCGGCCATCACCGGCGGCAGCGCGCGCGTCTCGACGCGCAATTCGATGCCCGCTTCCTTCGCCTGCGGCTCGACCGTCTTGATCACCTCGCTGACGAGGGAGGTCAATTCGACGGGCGCAAGGTCGAGTTCCACTTTGCCCGCCTCGATGCGCGCCATGTTCAACACGTCGTTGATCAGGTCGAGCAGCACTTGGCCGCTGCGGTGGATGTCGACCGCATATTCGACATAGCGCGGCGGCAGCGGCCCCAGCATCTCGTTCCGCATCACGTCCGAGAAGCCGATGATCGCATTCAGCGGCGTGCGCAACTCGTGGCTCATGTTCGCAAGGAATTCTGACTTCGAGCGGTTGGCGTCTTCTGCGCGGCTCTTCTCGGCTTCAAGCTCCCTGGTCTGCACCTCGAGAAGACTGCGTGACGTCTCGAGCTCGTCCTCATGCGCCTTGAGTGCGGTAATGTCGGTCGCAACCGTGATCCGCGCATCATCGAGCGCCCGCCGCTCGCTAACGAGCAGCCAGCGTTCGCCTGCGCGCTGCAACTCGATCGTTGAAGCCGTGCCGCTGGAATCGAACATTTCAAGCGGTTGCTCGGCCGTGTCCGCACTCACGCCTGGTGTCGTCGCGCGGCCGAACACGTCGTCGCGCTTCTGCCCGATCTCCGTCCGCGCCAGGCCGTAGAACTCGCCGAAGCGGCGGTTGCACATCATCAACCGGTCTTCGCGGTCCCACAGCGCGAACGCTTCGGCAGCGTTCTCGAACGCCGCCTGCAGCACGCGCTCGGCAGCATCGACCCGTTCATCCGCCGTTTTCTGGTCAGAGATGTCGAGAACGATGCCCGAAAGCCGTCCGCCGTCGGCACGCACGGTGCGATAGTGCTGCCCCTTCGCCCGCACCCACACCCAGTGCCCGTCCGCATGCTGCGCCCGGAAGGACTCGTCGTAGCTTTCCGCGCCGTTGCGCACCGAGCTTTCGATCGACGCCAGAACCCCCTGATCGTCGGGATGGATCAAAGCTTGCGCCTCGTCGAGCGACAGGATGCGTGGCTGCTTGCCTTGCCCCAGCAGCGCGTTCATCGCGCCCGACCAATAGAGCCGCTTGTTTGCGATATCCCAGTCCCAAATACCGCACTTCGCGCCGCTGACAGCAAGCTCGAAGCGTTCCTCCGTGCGGCGCAACACGCCGTCGACACGCGAGGTGCGCTCCATCTGATTGAGCAGTGCCCAGGCGAGCGCCGCACCGAGCAAGCTCGGCCCAAAGATCATGATCGAATACAGCGGCAACGACTGATACCACGCCGACAAGGCGTCGGCCGCGCGCGTCACCGCAATCAGCCGCAGGTCGTAGCCGGGGATCAGCCGCGCGCCCGCCAGATAGTTCGCCCCGCCATCGGCCACGTAACGCAAGGTCGGGCTCGTCGACACGCTCGCAGGCAACGCTTGCGCTGCGCTGCTGTAGAGACCGTCCTCGATCGCCGTTCCCGCAATCATGCGCGCACGCGAATCCGAGAGCACGAGGCTGACCCCGCGGGTGCTTTGAATGCCCTCAAGCATCGCCGTCAGATAGACAGGGTCGATCAGCGCCAGCAGCGTCTGTGACGCGTCGTTCGGATTGCGCATCGCAAGGGCGATTGGGCTCTTGCCGAAATCGTTGTCGGCGAACGTGCCCGCGACGAACTTCACGCTGTCGGGTGTCGCGATCAGGCGCTGGATCAGCGCCGTGTCGAGCACACGCCGCGGTTCCGTCGGCGTGCCGTTGCGGTCCCACATCACGTTGCCGAGCGAGTCGGTCGCGATCACATTGATAAGGGCGGGGTCCGCCGAAACACCGGCGCCCGGTGCAACCTTCGCGGCATTGAGTATCGTGACTTGCGTGCGGTCCAGCGTCGTCGCGACCAGCGCCCCCGTCACGGACACGAACGACCGGGTTTCCCGTTCGATCTGCTCAAGCGCGAGTGCGTGGTCCTTGCGCAGCTGAACGCCGCCCGCAGCCACCACGGAAAGAATGGTCGCCAGCGTGCCGAGCACGATCCAAAGCGACGTTCCGCGTTTTGAAATCGCTCGCGCCCGTGCGTCCTGTGCACGTGCTGGCGAAGCCCCGACCATTGTCGTTGTTGTGGCAGCTGCCATTGCAGATTTGCTTAAGACTCGAATCACGACCCCACCGACCGATTATGTCGGGGGGGCAGGGCTTGTCATCCCCGGTGGGTACAATCGGCAACACCGTGCCGCCAAATGTGACGGCAAAGACTCAATCAGCCGAGAGTCTTCTCCGTGATCTCGAGAACATTGCGCGACAGGCCGCTCGTCTTGTTGATGCGCGCAAGCTGCTCGCGGATGAGCTGTTGGCGCCGCCCGTCGAAGCGCCGCCACGTCTCGAACGCCCCGCACAAACGCGCGGCCACCTGCGGATTGAGCGCGTCGAGCTTGATCACATTGTCGGCCAGGAAACGGTAGCCCGACCCGTCCGCCGCATGGAAGCGAAGCTGATTGTTCATGACAAAAGCGCCGATCAACGCACGGACGCGATTCGGATTTTCGATCGTGAAGGCCGGATGCTTCGTCAAGGCTTGCACCTTCGCAAGCGTATCGGGCCGGCAGGACATCGCCTGCAGGCTCATCCATTTGTCGATGACGAGCGGGTTGGTTTTCCACTGCTCGTAGAACTGGCCGAGCGCGTTTTCGCGCTCAAGCCCGTCCATATCGACGAGCGGACCCATGCCGCCGACCTTGTCCGTCATGTTGTCCGCGCCGCGGAAGTGTTCGAAGGCGAGCGCGCGGGCGTCCGCGTTATCCTCCGCGGTCAAATAGCGCAGGCACATATTGCGCAGCGAGCGCCGCCCCGCCGACGTTGCATCGGGCGAGTAGGGCTCGTTGCTCTTGAGCGACTGATATGTATCGCGCAGCGCGCCCTTGTGCGCCGTAGCAAGCGTGCGCCGCAGCGTCTCACGCGCCGTATGGATCGCGTCCGGATCGGCATCATCGATCACCTGCGCGAGTTCCATCTCCGTCGGCAGTTGCGTCGCCATCGCCGTGAACGCAGGGTCCTTGCGCGCATCGCGCAGCAGTTCGCCGAACGACTCGACGAAGAGCTCATCCGCCTTGGGCGTCTTGCCCGCGCGCGCATCCCCCGTCATACGCACGAGCAGTTCGGTCGCGAATTTCTGGCCTGACTCCCAACGATTGAAGGAGTCCGAGTCCTTCGCCATGAGGAACGCGCGGTCCTCGGAGGTCAGGTCCGACTCGAACCGCACGGGCGCCGAGAACCCACGCCCGATCGACGGCACCACGGGTTCGCTCACGCCTTTGAGCACGAACGTCTGCTTCGCCTCGCGCAGGTTCAACACCTGCGTCGCCGAAGCCTTCCCGCCGTCGAGCGCAACCGAAACGTCTTTGCCCGAATTGCGCCCGACGAGACCGACCGCCACCGGAATGTGCATCGGCTTCTTCTCGGTCTGCCCCGGCGTCGGCGCGAGCTTCTGCTCCAACGTCAGTTCGTACGACTTCGCCGCCGCGTCGTAGCGCCCGTGCGCCGTCACCTGCGGCGTGCCGGCTTGGCTGTACCAAAGCTTGAACTGCGAAAGGTCGACGCCGCTCGCATCCTCCATTGCCTTAATGAAGTCGTCGCAGGTCGCCGCCGTCCCGTCGTGACGCGCGAAATAGAGGTCGGAGCCGGCGCGAAACTTCTCCGCGCCTAAGATTGTGCGCACCATGCGGCACAGCTCGGCGCCTTTCTCATAGACAGTCGCCGTATAGAAATTGTCGATCGTAAGATACGAGTCCGGACGCACGGGATGCGCCAGCGGCCCGCCGTCTTCCTGGAATTGGCGCATGCGAAGCGCGCGCACGTCGCCGATGCGCTCGACCGCTGCCGAGCGCATGTCGGCCGAGAACGCTTGATCGCGGAAGACGGTGAAGCCTTCCTTCAGCGACAGCTGGAACCAATCGCGGCAGGTGACGCGGTTGCCGGACCAGTTGTGGAAATACTCGTGCCCGACGACTGCCTCGATCAAGTCGTAATCCGTGTCTGTCGCGGTGTCGGGGCGCGCCAGGATAAGCTTGTCGTTGAAGATGTTGAGACCCTTGTTCTCCATCGCGCCGAAATTGAACGCGCTGACCGCCACGATGTTGAACACGTCGAGGTCGTATTCGCGTCCGAACGCGTCCTCGTCCCACTTCATGGAGCGCTTCAACGCGCCCATCGCGAAGTCGACTTTGTCTTCGTTGCCGTGCGTCACATAGATGCCGAGCTTCACGCGCCGCCCCGAAGCGGTGACGAAGTGGTCCTCGACATGCGCCAGATCGCCCGCGACCAGCGCGAAGAGATAGGACGGCTTCGGGAACGGATCGTGCCACTCCGCGAAGTGCCGCCCGCCGGGCAACGTACCGCGCGCCACCTCGTTGCCGTTCGATAGCAAGACCGGATAGCGCGCCCGGTCCGCGACCATACGCACGCTGTAGACCGACATATTGTCCGGCCGGTCGAGCGAATAGGTGATGCGCCGGAACCCCTCTGCCTCGCACTGCGTGCAGAACATGTCGTCGGAGATGTAGAGCCCCGAGAGCGCTGTGTTCGCGGCGGGATTGATCTCGACCGTCGTGTCCAACCGGAACCGCGTCGAAGGCGGCGCCTTGATGACGAGTTTGTCGTCCAGAACCGAATAGGCGTCTTTCGCAAGAGGCCGCCCCTCGATCTTGACGTCGAGAAGCTTCAAATGCTCCCCGTGCAACTCCAGCGCGCCGGGCTTGTCGCCCACCGGCTCGATATCGAGCGACGCATGCACCCGCGTGGCCTGAGGCTCCAACAAGAACTCAAGCGACGTCCGCGCCACCCGATAAGGCGCAGGCGCGTAGTCGAGACGGCGAATGGCGACGGGATGTTCGTTTTTCATCGAATGGACCTGGGAAGGGAAAGTGGCATGGTGGGAAACGAGGAATCTGGTATGGCGTCTTAAGCCATCAAGCCCGCGCTGACGAGAGCAACGGGAACGGCTGATTTGCCCGCCAATTGAAGCTAGGGTCGAACCAACTTCACGTGAAGGTTCCAATACGACCAATGACGGGCGATGCAAAGACGGGCGCAGATCCGGCAGTACTGTCCCAAGGACTGGCCGCGGGCGTCGCATTGCAGCGTGCCGGGCGCTTTGGGGAGGCCGAACGGACTTACCAGGGCCTGCTGGTCCAGTTTCCATCGAATGCTGACGTGCTGCAGCTTTTGGGTCTCGCGCTCAAAGCGCAAGGAAAACACGCAGACGCCGAAGCGCGCTTGCGTCAGTCGCTGTCGGCGAACGACGCCCAGCCGCACGTTTGGAGCAACCTGGGCAATTTGTTGAACGATCTCGGCCGCTTCGAAGAGGCTGCTGAAGCCTACGTCAATGCTCTGCGCCACAATGCGCGTTTCGTCGACGCGCTGGTGGGGCAGGGCGGAGCGCTCACCAGCCTCGGCAAACTCGATGAGGCCGCAGCCGCGTATGAACGCGCGCGAAGGCTGCAGCCACGGCAAGCAGCGGGGGCGATCGGCCTGGCGACAATCGCGACCAGAAGGCACGATCTCGATGCCGCCGAACACCTGCTACGCGAAGCGCTTTTGGTCGAGCCGAAGAATCCGGCCGCGCTTTACAACCTCGGCATGACTTACGCGAAGATCGGTGATGGCGAAGCCGCACGTCCTCTGATCGCGCTAGCCGTCGCATCAAGACCGGGACGAGCAGACATGCTGACCGGCCTTGGTTACGCGCTTCAGATTTCCGGAAGAACGACCGATGCGATTGCCCACTATCGTCAGGCGATCGCGCTCAACCCGATGTACTTGGCGGCATACGAGAACCTTGCCCGCCTGCTCTGGCAGATCGGAAAACAGCAAGAGTACATCGCCGATCTGGACGCAGCAATCGTACGACACCCCGACCGGCCCGAACTCCACATCTCGCGCGCAAACCTTCTGGGCCTTGCGAAACGACACGAGGAGGCGCTTGGGGCCTTTGCGCGTGCGCACGCGCTGAACGCGGAGTCTCCGGTTCCGATCGACGGCATGGCGCGTATGACGATGGAGCTTGGCGAAATCGCCCGTGCCCTTGACTGGCACGACAAAGCCGTCTCGCGCGCTTCCCAATTGACATGGGTGCGAACGAGTCGTGCCCATACGCGGCTGCGCGTCGGCGACGCCAAACAAGCGATTGAAGATTTGGAAGTGGTTTTGGCGGCGGAACCGGCGAACCAATTGGCGCTGGCGGACCTGTCGCTGGCACTGCGCGCGCTGGGCGATCCGCGTGAGAATTGGCTCGCCGACTTTGATCGGTTCGCCGTCGTCATCGAGGTGCCCGCACCGCGCGGCTATAGCGACATGGCGGCTTTCAACGCCGATTTGTCCCTGTTGTTGGACAATCTGCACCAGCTGCAATCCGAGCCGATCGACCAAACGTTGCGCAACGGAACGCAGACGCTGGGCGCGTTGTTCGGGCGAAAGATCGATTTGGTGACGCGCTTGCGCGAGCGCTTCGACGAGGTCGTGCGCGACTATGTGGCGGCGCTGCCGGAAGATACTGGGCACCCCTTCCTGCGCCGCAAGTCGAATGATCTGGTCTATCGCGGCTCATGGTCCGCGCGCTTGAAGAGCGCAGGTTATCACGTCACGCACATTCACCCCGAAGGCTGGATATCGAGCGCCTACTATGCGTCGCTTCCGCCAGCGGTTGCGACGTCGACCGACAGGCAGGGCTGGTTCACCCTGGGCGATCCGCCGTTCGACGTCCCGTGGACGGATCGCGTGCGCCGCTTCGTCCAACCGAAAGAGGGCGCGTTGGTCCTCTTCCCGTCCTATTTCTACCACGGCACCATTCCGTTCGCTGGCGACCAGACCAGAACGACGATCGCCTTCGACGTGGCGCCGAGAGGCGGCCAATGAAAAATGGGGCAGGCTCGTCGCCCGCCCCAAGTGACGTTGGTGCTTGGGATAGTCCTAGTTCAAGTCAATCGTGGCCCGCCGGTTCTGAGGTTCCTTCACCCCGTCCCCGGTTTGGACCATGAGCTCGGATTCGCCTTTGCCCGAGGTTGAAATGGCATCGGCGGAAATCCCGAGTCTGGTGAGCTCGTCCTTCACGGCGCCGGCGCGCCGCTGCGAGAGCTGATCGTTGTAGGCGTTCGACCCGACCGAGTCAGTGTGACCAACCACGAGGATCCGCGCCGAGCCCTGCGCCTTCGCCGCAGCCGCAGCTTCGGCCACCACGGCTTGTCCCTCGGCCGTCAGGTTCGACTTGTTGAACCCGAAGAAGACGATGAACTGCTTGGCCGCAGGCGGTGGGGGAGGCGGAGGAGGTGGCGGCGGCGGCGCCGCAGCTGGCGCCTCGTCGGGCTGACCGAAGTAGTAGCGCAACCCCGCCGACAACGTGTGCGCTTCGTACTGCATAGACCGCGATCCGTAGGGGGCGGTGCTGTACGGACGCAGACTGAGATCGTTGACCGTCTGCAGGAACCGGTAGTCGACGAAGAACTCTGTTCGCCGGCTGATCGCAAAATCCGCTTGCGCCAACAATTGCCACGCGAAGGCCGCATTCTTGTCTTCCGAGTCAGGCGTAAGCGGAGCGTTCACGTCCAATCGTATCTGCGCGGCGCCGGCGCCCGCGCCGAGCGCGAAGTTGACCTTCTCGCCCATCGGGATCTGGAACAGCGCGTTGCCCATCAAGGTCAGTGCGCTGAGTTCTTGTTCCATGCGCGACGCGGGCGCAAGCAAGTCGCGCGCGTCGCCGTCGTTGAAGCGATAACCGACCTCGGCTTCGAGCCGAAGCCGATTGTCAAACTTGTAACCAAGCGCACCGATCGCAGCCCACCCGCCGCCGTACTCTGACGTCGAGTCCTTCTGCAGATCAGCGTAGTTCGCACCACCAGCAAGCGAGATGTACCACTGCGACTTATGTTCGGCGCTCGCCGTCTGCAGTGCCACCGCCGAAGCGGTGGACACTAAGATGAGATGTAGTTTCCGCATCGTTTCCCCCTTACTCGAACCGAACTTTGAACCCGGCATAGAACGAGCGGCCGTAGACGTCGTAATACTGCGGTATGGTGTCGAGCGCCTGGATGCCCGTGGTGTTTGTTGGGAAGAACGGCGGATCCTGATCCGCAATGTTCGTTGCACCGAAGTAGAATTGATAATTCGGTGTCACGTCCCAACTGCCCTGAACGTTGTGGTACCAAAAGTCAGGGATCGTCGTTTGCGCGGCCGCGGCGACGAACGGTGAGTTGACGGACTCGCCCACATAGCGTGCGGTCCAGTTGAACCGCCACCCATCGATCGAGTAGCCGACATCGACTTTCCCCTGACGCTCAAGCTGCCCCCCGGCGCCGGCAAAGCCGAGGAAGTTAGTGAGCGCCGGAGCAGTTCCCGGAACCGTAGTTACGGTGGTGGCGTCGTCATAGAGCGAAACCAGTGCACCCAGCCGCAGCGAGCCCAGATCGCCATCCTCGCCGAGCCAGTCGGCCAGGTCTGCGCGGTACTGCAATTCAATATCGACGCCCTTGACATCTGAGCGCGAGTTGTTTTGTACCGTGTCGAAGATATCGGTAAGCGCAAGATTGTTGTACGCGACCGGATTGGGCGGCTGAACGTTCGGATTGAAACCGCGCCGCGTGAGTGTGCAGTACTGCGCTCGCTGAGCGCCTACCAAGTCGTAACACAGGTTGGCGATCAACTGCCGCCCGATAGTCGCGATCTGCTTATCTACCGTGATGTCAAAACGATCGATGGTGAAACTGAGGTTGGGGATCAGTTCCGGTGTAATCACAAGACCGTAGGTCAGCGTGTCCGCGACCTCAGGCTTCACGTTCGGGTTGCCAGTCGTAAATCCGCCCACCTGTTGCAAGACGGCCAGGGCCGGCGTGTACGGCCCAGCGTTAAAGCCGTCGGCAAGGCAGTTGGCTGCACGATTGGGGTTGAGACCGATATTCGCTTGCGCGCACGGATCGTTTACCGCCTGAAAAGTCTGCCCGGCGCCTGATTGCTCGCTCGTGTTTGGTGCGCGAATTGCTCGCGATTGAACCCCGCGGAGTCGAAGGCCACCGATCGGTTCCCACATGCCGCCGTATTTCCAAGTATCAAACGTGCCCTGCCCGTCGGTATGGCTCGTTCGATAGCTTCCCTCAACCGTTAGGCTCTTTGTGAACGAGGAGTCCGCGATAATGGGAACACTGATTTCGCCGAAAAGCTCCTGCGATTTATTTTGCGACCGGGAGTCACCGATAATGTTCCCGATAAGCGTGCCATTGTTGATGCCGGTGTCGTAGTCCAAATCGCCGAGCGTCCTGCGCCATTCGGCGCCGGCGACGATTTGTACATCGCCTGCAGGCAACGCAAATAGCGAGCCACCGAGGTACGCGGTCGCGTCCTCAAGTTCGTGGTTCCCGCGAACGCCAGCTTGCGCGACAATGTAGTTGATCATGTTCTGCGAGTAGCTACCCGCGACCGCGCCGCCGAACGGGTTGATCGGTACGCAGCCAAGCGCCCGTTGCCCTGGATCGACGCAGCGAAAGTCTTCGCGGTCCGGAGTAGCCGGATTGTCGGCGACGCCGGACGCTTCGACCCGCAGACCGGCATAAAGATGGGTGAGATCCATCAACCCGCCTGTCAGAGCGTCCAGAGACGTGCGCCCGTACACATAGGAGACCTCCCAGTTCCAATCGGAACCCAGGCCAAACAGGGAATCCATGTCTCCCCTAAGTCCGCCGACCGCACGCACGGTTTGACGAAGGTTATCCGCGCCGCGCAGGCCGAAGACGTCGAAGCGCTGCGTCCATGTCAACGCGGTGTCGCCGCGGGCGACCATTGCAGCGCGAATGTCCTGTGCCGCAGGCACAAGATTTATTGACCCCGGCGCTGCCGATGGAATGAACGGATTGTCGATCGGGATTGTAACTTCTACGCCCGGAAACGGTGGTGGGCCACCGATGCCGTTCAGGGTTGACTGGAATGGTTGACCCTCGAAGGCACTGTCGGTTTTCGACGAACCGTAGTTGAGTTCGCTGAACGCACGGACTCTGGGCAGAATTTCATACTCGGCATCCGCCGCGAACATCAAACGAGATGTGGGCTGCGCGATCGTCCGATTTGGATTGCGGTCATACCCGTCAACGGGAACGTTGAAGGGCGTGACCCATGCGCCGCTGCGCAGCGTCCAATTCTGCGCCAAATTTCCGTTGCCTGCGTCGATAAAGAAGCGCCCTTGCGGTGCGACGGACGAAAAGGCGTTCGGACCTCGCACCGGAGCACCTGGGGGAAACCACGCGAAGTCCGTTTCACACAGTGTCCTGTCGCGACAATTCACCTGTCCCTGAAACTCGTACTCGCCGGTAACGGTGAAGTGGCCCTTTTCGCCGATGCCTGAACCGAACGTCATGAAACCGCGAGGGTTGATATTGTCGCCCAGCTCGGCTGCGCCGTAGGACGCACCGGCTTCAAACCCCTCAAAGCTCTTACGCGTGACGATGTTCACGACCCCGGCCACTGCGTCCGCGCCGTAAATCGCTGACGCGCCACCGGTAAGAATTTCGATGCGCTCGATGTTTGCGCTTGGAATTGTATTGAGATCGACCTGAAGGCCCGTGATGTTTCCGCCCGGTGCCCGGCGTCCGTTGATCAGCGTGAGCGTTTCGACGCTGCCCAAGTTGCGCAGATTCGATTGGTTCAAACCCGAGGAAGCCGTTCCCGAGAATGTCGTGCTCGTGCGCGAAAGAGTGGGGGCAAATTGCGGAAGGCTATTGAACAGGTCCGCAATATTTGCGGAGCCGTTGCGATAAATCTGGTCGGTCGTAACGATAGAGGTCGTATTCGTACTATCGAGGTTTTTTCGCGCAATGCGCGACCCCGTTACGGTGACTTTTTCAACCTTTTGTGACGCGCTGGCAGCGCTGTCTTGTGCGTGCACCGCAACGACAGTTGTCATCAGTGCCGCGCAGGCCGAACTGGCCAGAAGAGCCGCGCGCAAGCGCGCAGTTGCATTTGCAGATTTAGACATCAAGTCCCCCACCACTATCGCCGCTCGTTCGCGGCGTTGCCTCTGAACTGGGTCGCCTGCACCACGCCCCCGTGATGATGGTCGGCCCCTCTGGCGCGTATTTGCAGATCGCGAGCGAGCTGCATCGAGCCGTTGCGTTTTATTTCTCACTCATTCGATGCGAGTTGCTACTGGGAATTGGTGGTCGTCATCGATTTGCACGCAACGCGTCTCGATCAAATCACAGGCCAGTGTCGATCGAGGAAACTGATCCAGTTCGCGTGCCGAGATGATCAGCATACGGATCATGTCACCACAGCCGATCATTTCCCGTGCGCTTGGGGGCAACGACCGCCTAGGGTCTCACACCCTTCGCGTCACCTCACGGGCGCGTGAGAGCAATCGCACGAATCTGGACAGGAAAAGACTTAAAAATCTGGCCGGAGCTAAAGCCCCATCCGCTCCTGCGGAATGTGGCTCGACAGGAATTGGACGAACGCGCTGACCTTCGGCAGCGTCGGTCCGAGCCTCGTATAGGCGATTTGCATCGCCGCCGGCGGAGGTTCATAGGCCTCGAGCAAAA
>JAEUML010000012.1 GCA_016792785.1 Alphaproteobacteria bacterium | reverse complement strand
TCGCGGCTGTCGAAGGCGAGTTGCACCTGGCCGCGCATGTCGCCCGAGCCCGTCCAGCCCATCAGCGGGTCGACGCGGCGCGCCTCTTCAGGCTCGAACTCGAGCACCCACTCCTTGGTGTTCGCCTGGCCCGACTGCATGGCATTGCGGGCCGGTTTGTAGATACGCGCGAGCATGGCCGCCTTCCGACAAATCCCTGAGGGAACGGGTTGCCCGAACGGCCAGCCAAAATCAAGCTTTACCCCCTCGGTGTCATGGTCCGCCCCCGGGCTTCGCGTTCTTCGCGCCTTCGCGTGAGACAAGGCTACGTCTGAACTGCACCAAAGTCGTAGGTGGTCCGCCACAGCCTGCCCTATAGATGCTCCTTAAACCACCGCACCTGTCCCTCGACGAAGTGGCTGTGCCAGGGTTCGTTCGCGTAGGGGTCGAAGTGGCCGCATTCGAACACTTCAAGGCGCTTCGGCTCGCCCGCGCGGTGGAACGCTTGCCGCGCCAGGTTGACGGGGATCAGGCTGTCGTTCGCCGCCACCTGCATGAGCAGGGCCTTGGGCGCGAGCAATTCGATGAAGGCGTCGGGCACATACTCCGCCGCCCGCGCAATCGACTCGAGCGAGATCTCGTTGCGCCACGTCGGCGCGATCTTCGCCGCTTCCGTGAACCACTGATAGGCATCCGCCGAGGCCAGGAACGCCGGCTGCCCCGGCTCGTTCACAACCGGCAGCGTGGCGCCCTTGCCGCCCGCGTTCCGAACCGCCTGATCGTCGGCCATCATCTGAAGCAGCCCGTTGAACACCGGCCGCGAGATCAGCGCGATCAACGCATGCGGAATGTTGAGCGCCGGCACCTGCACGGCGACGACCTTCACCCGCGGATCGAGCGCGCCGACGAAGAGCGCGTGACCGCCCGAGAACGACGAACCCCAAAGCGCAACGCGCGCGGGATCGACGCCCGGCTGCGCGCTGACGAACGACAGCGCCGCCCGAATGTCCTCATGCTGAAGATGCGGGATCACCTGCCCGCGCGGCTCGCCCTCACTCTCGCCCAAAAAGCGGTAGTCGAAGACGAGCACGTTCCAGCCTTCGCGCTGAAACCGTTCGGCATAAGGCGCCAGATGCTGTTCCTTCACCGCGGTCACGCCGTGCGACATGACGATCGCGGGCGCGGGCGCCTTGCCCGACCCCGGCGCCTGATAGAACCAACCCCGGCACCTCGACCCGCCGCTCATAAAAGAAACGTCGCTGCGCATCTTCACTCCATTGGTGATCGATCAGGCCGGCACCAATCACCGCTAAGCGAGATGCATCGACCGCACAAGATACGCAGCCGCCTTAAGCCACAGATCACTGCGCGGGAAGCAAATGTGATTTATCGCACATCGGACCGGCGCACGAAAAGAATCGTTTCCCGCAAAGACGCAAAGGCGCCAAGGGCGCTCTGTCCTTCTTTGGCGCGAAGCGCCAGTCAGACGCATTGCTGGCGCCTGCGGCGCCGAAGAAGGCGCTGCCTCTTGGCGCCTTTGCGTCTTTGCGTGAAACCTTCCTTGCGACGTCGCCGCTCTACCACCCGTGCCGTGTTGTCCGAGCATCTCGGTGTGCTTGGCGGCCTCGCCAGCGCACGGTGAGTGAATTGGTCGGGGCGGCGTGATTTGAACACGCGACCCTCTGGTCCCAAACCAGATGCGCTACCAGACTGCGCTACGCCCCGATCAAGATGGAAGGCGGCTGGCATATGCCGACTGCCCGCCCCTTAGCAAGCCAAAACGCCCGATCCACCCCGCCTGTGACGGCGGCACGC
>JAEUML010000347.1 GCA_016792785.1 Alphaproteobacteria bacterium | reverse complement strand
CCCTGCTAAAGGATTTCTTCCGCGCCCGGCGTCAATAGATCGGGTGGCTCTCGAAACTTCCCTCCGCCACGTCGGTCGGCAGCTCTCCGATGATCAACCCGCCGAACAATCGGTCCGGAGCCAAATGCACCGCCACCCCTTCGACGAAGCGGGGCAGGTGGTCGCGAATCCGCACGACCTGCCGCATCCAAATCGGCTGATGCTGCGTGGCACAGAGGTGGAATCCCTCGACCACGTCCGCGCCGCGCGGCCCGTGGATGAACTCCTCAAGATAGCGTCCGGCAAGCGGCCGCTGAAACGCCTGATCGAGCGCCGTACCCGTGAGTCTGATTTTCAGCCGCACCAAATCGAGGCACGGCTCGACCTCGAGCACGAACATGTGGGGCAAAAGATCCGCATCGACGGCGGCAGGATTGAACTCCGCGGCGTTACGCTTGCCCCGGAGGTGCTGGGAAATGCGTCGCAGGCGCTGGTCCATGCTTGCGAACTCTAAGCCGTATCGGGCTGTCGCGCAAACAATCCGCCTTGGTCTGGGCTGCCGGGGACGTTAAGGTCCCGCTCATCGACATTTGAAGACATGGAGGAAGCAATGAACTTCGATTACACGCCCAAGCAGAAAGAGTGGATGCGCCGGGTCGGCGAGTTCATGGACAAGCACGTCTATCCGGCCGAGAAGACCTACAACGATCAGATGAACGACGCCCGCGCCAAGGGCAATCCGTGGATCGTCGTGCCGGTCGTGGAGGAATTGAAGGCGAAGGCCAAGGCCCAAGGCCTTTGGAACCTGTTCCTGAACGAAAGCGAACACGGCGCGGGCCTCACGAACCTCGAATACGCGCCGCTCTCCGAAATGATGGGCCGCATCGGCTTCGCCTCGGAGGTCTTCAACTGCTCCGCCCCCGACACCGGCAACATGGAAGTGCTGGAGCGCTACGGCAACGACCAGCAAAAGGCGAAGTGGCTGAAGCCGCTGCTCGCAGGCGAAATCCGTTCCGCCTTCATCATGACCGAGCCCGAGGTCGCCTCCTCCGACGCCTCGAACATCCGCACGCGCATAGAGCGCAAAGGGGATCACTACATCGTCAACGGCCGCAAGTGGTGGTCGTCGGGCATGGGCGATCCGCGCTGCAAGATCATGATCGTAATGGGCAAGACCGACCCCAACGCCGACAAGTATCGCCAGCAAAGTCAAATCCTGGTCGAAACGAACACGCCGGGCGTCAACGTCAAGCGGATGCTACCGGTCTTCGGCTTCGACGACGCCCCGCACGGCCACGCCGAAATCGTGTTCGAGAACGTCAAGGTGCCCGTCGAAAACCTGATCCTGGGCGAGGGCCGCGGCTTCGAAATCGCCCAAGGCCGGCTTGGGCCGGGTCGCATCCACCACTGCATGCGCACGATCGGCGCCGCCGAGCGCGCGCTCGAACTCATGTGCAAGCGCTTGATGACGCGCGAAGCGTTCGGCAAGCGCATCGCCGAACATTCGGTGTGGGAACAGCGCGTGGCCGAGGCGCGCATCAACATCGACATGTGCCGCCTGCTAACGCTCAAGGCTGCCGACATGATGGACAAGGTCGGCAACAAGGTCGCCCGCACGGAAATCGCGATGATCAAAGTCGCGGCCCCGCGCATGGCGCTCAAAGTGATCGACGACGCCATCCAAGCCTGGGGCGGCGCCGGCGTGACGACGGACTCCGGGCTCGCCCGCCTCTACGCCGGCCAGCGCACGCTGCGCCTCGCCGACGGCCCGGACGAAGTCCACAACCGCACGATCGCCCGCCTCGAATTCGGCAAATACTCGAACCAACTGCGCATGGAAGCCGCGCAGTAACGAAGCTAGAGGAAAGCGTTTGTCATCCCGGAAGTTAGGCGAGCCCGCTGCGGAAGCAGCGGGTGCGAGCCTTACTATCCGGGACCCAGGGGACCGGGCTGAGACTCATCACTCAGTCTCCTGGGTCCCGGCCCTCGCTCCGCTCGGCCGGGATGACAGTTTCTTTCAACCGAATAACCACGCGCGTAATTGACGCGACCCGAACACGGGCGCTCGATACGCCCCGCAACAAAGGATCAAGCCCATGAAACTCTACAACTCAAACCTCTCGCCCTACGCGACCCGCGTACGCATGCAGCTCTACATGAAGGGCCTGAAGGCCGAGATCGTGAACGTCCCGCAAGGCGGTTCGCACACGGCCGAATACGCGAAGATGAACCCGATGGAGAAGATCCCGACGCTCGACGACAACGGCTTCTACCTGCCGGAATCGAGCGCCATCGGCGAATACATCGAAGACACGCACCCGACGCCCTCGCTGCGCCCGGCCGACGCGAAGGAGCGCGCGAAGATGCGCGTGATGTTCAACATCGCCGACCAGTACATCCTGAACGCGCTGTTCGAACTCTTCGACCACATCAATCCGGCCAAGCGCGACGCGAAAGTCGTCGACGAGCAACTCACCGAACTCAGGAAGGGGCTCGCCGCCCTCGAACACTACATCGTACCCGGCAAGTACGCGCTGGGCAGCCAAGCCTCGCTCGCCGACTGCGCGCTGGTGCCTGATCTCTTCTACGTCAACGCGATCGGCCCGGCCTTCGGCGAGACAAATCTGATGGGCCCGAAAGTCAAAGCCTATTGGGCGGCCGTCCAAGCCGATCCCGGTGTCGCGAAAACCGTCGGCGAAATGGCCACCGCCCTCGCCGAGTACATGAAGCAGAACCCGGCCTAAGCCGCGCGCTCGGCGGTTTGCGGTTCCAAGGGCAGGGTCACGGTCACTTCGGTGCCGAGGCCCTGTTCGCTCTGGATCGCAAACGCGCCGCCGTGCAACTGCGCCAGCGACTTGACGAGCGCGAGGCCCAGCCCCGAACCGCCATGCGCTCGTGCCGGATCGTTCGACGCCTGCTCGAACGGCCGTGCGAGCCTCGGCAACACGTCCGACGGAATGCCGATCCCCGTGTCGCGCACGGTCAGACGTAGCGCGCCGTCGGCCGCCTCGGCCGCGACTTCCACCCTGCCGCGCGCGTCCGTAAACTTGATCGCGTTCGACAGAAGATTGAGCAGGATCTGCTTCACCGCCCGCTGATCGGCGCGCAGCCTGAGATTCTCCGGCATGATCGAAGTCGAGATCGCCACGCCCTTCTCGGACGCGCGCCCGGTGACGAGGCGCAGGCTCGACGCCACCGTATCGGCGACCAGCAGGTCTTCGTAGTGCAACTCGAACTTGCCTGCTTCGATCTTCGACATGTCGAGCAGGTCGTTGATCAGGTCGAGCAGCATCGCGCCGGACTCATTGATCAGCTTCGCGTACTCGGCGTAGCGCTCGCTCCCCACCGGCCCGAACATTTCGCGCGCCAGGATGTCGGAAAAGCCGATGATGGCGTTCAACGGCGTGCGCAGTTCGTGGCTCATATTGGCGAGGAAGCGCGACTTCGTGCTGCTCGCCGCCTCCGCCCGCTCGCGCGCGTGCAGGAGCTCGTTTTCGAAGTTCTTGCGCTCCGTGATGTCGCGCGTGATCGAGATCGCGCCCGTTTGCTCGCCGGATCGCGGATCGCTCACGAAACGCACCGCGGACTCAAGCCACACATAATGGCCCGCCCCGTGGCGCGCCCGATAGGCGTAGGTGACCGTGCGGCCGCTCTTCCGAGCCTCTTCAATCGCCGCCAACACCGAGGGAAGGTCTTCCGCATGACACAGTTTGTAGGGCGACGCGCCCAGACACTCTTCGGCCTTGACGCCCAGCACCTGCTCCACGGACGGCGAGATGAACACCGGCACGCCGTCGCGCCCATGGTGCACGATCATGTCGGTCGCCGACTCGGCGATGAAGCGGAACGCCGCTTCGCGATCCTTGAGCGCCTTCTCGGCCGCGACCTCCGCCGTCACTTCGCGCACGACGCCGAGGATAGCCGTGATCGCGCCGTCCGCGCCGCGCTCGACGTCGCCGTGCGTCTCGTACACGCGCTCAATCTCGATGCCCCATGAGCGTGTGCGATACTGAAACGGTTTGCCCTCGAAGGTCGCCGCCTGAACGGCGATCGCCACTGTCTTGCGGTCTTCCGGATGGATGTGGCGCATCAGGAATTCGCTCGACGGGGGCACCTCAGCCGGATCGAGCCCGAGGATCGCGTAGAAGCCCGGGGACCAATGCGGATCTTTGTCGCCGATGCGGTGCCGCCAATAGCCCATCTTCGCCGCCCGCTCGGCGAGCGCGAAATGCTGACCGAGTTGCAGCAGCTGCGCGTGCGGCTGCACGTTCGGTGCGGTCGGCGGTGTGGTCGTGTCGAGCCCGGCCATGGATCACGCAAGTGAATTGCGGAGGAAGCCTAACGCGCCGCCCGTAAATTGCGTCGAAACCGGCAAGCTAAACGGCGGGTTAAAGCCGCGTGTTGGCGAGCCGCCAGGCGTGGCCGGCAAGGAATTGGCAAGTATTGCCGAACGTCGCCGCGGTCTCGGACGAGGCGTTGCCGTCGAGGCCGCGCTTATAGACCCCTTGCGCGATCGAGGCCAAACGGAACACTGCAAAGCTCACATAGAACGACCAATTGTCGATCCGCCCACGCCCGACGCGCGCGCAGTATTTCGCGACATAGTCGCGCTCGGCCGGAATGCCGCTCGCCGCAAAGTCGACGCCGACGAGCCCGCCCTGCCGCGGGTTCTGCACGTGGTAACCCATGCAATTGTAGGCGAGATCGGCGAGCGGATGGCCGATCGTTGAAAGCTCCCAATCCAGCACCGCAATCATCCTCGGCTCGGTAGGATGGAAGATCGTATTCTCAAGCCGGTAGTCGCCATGCGCAATCGAAACGCTGTCGTCCTTCGGAATGTTGAGCGGCATCCATTCGATCAGCCGCTCCATGTCCGCAATGTCATCGGTCTGCGCCGCCCGGTACTGCGTGATCCAGCGCGCGATCTGGCGTTCGAAGTAGTTCCCGGGCTTCCCAAAATCGCCGAGGCCCACGCTTGCGAAATCGACCTTGTGCAGCCGCGCCAGAACGTCGTTCATGGAGTCGTAGATCGCCGCGCGCTCTGCTGGCGCCAAGCCCGGCAACTGCGGATCGCGAAAGATGCGCCCTTCGAGGAAGTCCATCACATAGAACGACGTGCCGAT
>JAEUML010000290.1 GCA_016792785.1 Alphaproteobacteria bacterium | reverse complement strand
GGCCACGACGCAGCGATCGTCGCCGCGTCGCTGCATGCGGGGGAGTACCAAGCGCCCGTCGCCCACTTCGTTCGCGCCAATCACGCCTGGCTCAACCTGATGCCGTCGGCGTTCGTCTCGGTGTCGCTGTCGGCCGCGGGCGCCGACCCCGACGATCTAAAAGGCATCGCCGACTGCGCCGAGCGCTTCAAGCAGGAGACCGGCTGGACGACCGGCGAGGTTCATCAGGTCGCCGGCGCCTTTCGCTTCACCGAATACGACTTCTTCAAACGCTGGGTGATGAAACTCATCGCTTGGGAAAAGAGTGTGAAGGTCGAACCCGGCAAAGACCTCGAACTCACGAATTGGAACGCGCTGTCGGCAACCGTCGACGCCATGCGCGCCCGCTTTGCCGGCGCTACCGCAAGGCGCTGATCAGTAACCCGCCTTCGGCGGCGCGCTCGATCCTTCGGGCTTCTTCTTCGGCTCCGACGGTGAGGTGCGAGGCGGCGCAACGTTCGGCGAATGTCCGAGTTCGCGCACCGACACGACATCGTTGCGGTTGCGGTCGCACAATTCGAACATCGTGCGCCAGCCCGCGCCGAATTCCTTCTCGTCGATCTTGCTGTCGGCGTTCCAGTCAGTGACGGGCGATGCGCCAACATTCTCCGCGCGAAGCTCGTCGTTCAGCGGCTGCGCTTCGCTGTTGGAAAGCCAACCGTTGCCGTCCTTGTCCCACTTCGCGAGTTCGAGCTTGAGCCCCGCGTTCATCTTCTCGCGCGAAAGCTCCGTGTCCTCGGGCCCGAACAGCGGTTGCAAGCGCGCGCACTCGGTGTTGAGCTTGCCGACAGGCCGCGCCGACGCCGTTTCGGCCGTAGGCTTGTCGTCGCCGAAATAACTGCACCCGGCGAGCGCCATCGCCGCCGCACCCAACATCGCCGTCCGCATCGTCAGTCGCATGGAAAGTCCGTCCTACCCGAAGTCGTCGCCCGCATGATCACGAGGAAAAAGGTAAATCTCAAGGCCGCCTCATGGCGACGCCGACGGCGCCGGACCGTCTTGTAGCGCCTTTTGCAAATAAGCCATCGCCCGAACGCGCGCATTCTCACGGATATCCATGTGAAAGAGCGGGTAGTCGAGCCCGTGATAGTTCTGCCCCCCGACGTCCAGCCCGTCCATCGGCCCGCCCGTCTGTTCGGCGACGATCAAAAGGCCGCGCCGGCACTCCGCCCACGTCAGCGCTTTGATCGGCGCTTTCAGCGGCTCGAACACGATGCCTTGCGGTGCGTCATCGCCCCAGATCTTGATCGAGAAACGTCCGCTCTGCGGCACGCCGCCTTTGTGCAGCGACGCCTCGGCCTTGGCCCCGTCGCGCGTCCACGACAACGGATTGACGCACACGAGCCGGTCGAGTTGATCGGCAGGCGGGTTGGCGCCCTCGCCCCACGTCGCCCAGTGCACGATGCAACTCGTCTGGCTCGCGCTCGTGCACACCGGCACGGTCTTGAGGCTGTTCGCCTCCGCGTTCGTGATCTGCAAGCCGATCAGGTAGCCCGCGACCATGCGCTGCGCCAGCGTCGTGGCGTCGATGCGCTCCTGGATCAGCCGGAACGCGTGCCCTGTCCCTTGGCTGTGGCTCGCGATGATGAACGGCCGCCCTTGATTGTGGTGTTCCAGGAAATAGTCGAACGCGCGCAAGACGTCGGCATACGCAAAATCCATCGTCTTCTTTGCGATGTCGGGCGGCGCGGTGAAGTAGCGGAAAATCGACGCCTCGCGATAGCGCGGCGCATAGACGTTGCAGCACGAGTTGAAGGCGCTCGCCTGGTTCGCCATCATCCACTTCGTGTTCTCTTCCGTGCGGCTGTTAGGGTTCAACGGCGAGTTCCAATCGCCGCCGTTCAGATAGCCCGTCGGATGGACGAAGAAGACGTCGACGGCGCGCTCGCCCGGCAAGTTCTCGACGCCCGCCGGCACGAACAGCGCTGGACTGTCCAATCCCGGCCGCGCCGCCCAACTCGCATCGAGCGCATAGTCCGGCGCCGGCGCCTTGTGCGCCAAATCCCACCCGTGCCACGGCTGCGCCAGCCAGACGACGACGAAGGGAAACGTCCCCGTCGCAAACAGCGCCCCGGCGCCGAGCGCCAGCACGACCAACACGACAACAAGAACCCGCCAAAAGCGCATCGCCGACCTCAACCCCTTGTCGACGAACTCTACGGGGCGGCCGCCACCTTCTCAAGGACACCGGGCCTGCGCGCTCGCGCCCGCCGCCAATCGCCGAGGATCAGCAGGATCGGCGCGGCAATGAACACGGACGAACTCGCGGCCACCACGATGCCGAACACCATCGGCACGGCGAAGCTCTCGACCGCGGTGCCGCCGAACGCCGCCATCGGAAGCATCGAGACCAACGCCGTGACCGACGTGTAGAGGCTGCGCGCCAGGGTCTCGTTGATGCTGCTGTCGATGATCTCCCGGAGGCTCAGGCTCTTTTGAAGGCGCATGTTCTCGCGCATTCGATCATAGACCACGACCTTGTCGTTGACCGAATAACCGATCAGCGTCAGCAGCGCCGCAATCGCGGTCAGATCGAACGAAAGCCCGGTCAGCGCGAAGAACCCGACGGTCTTCGTGACGTCGAGCAGCAACGTCGCGATCGCGCCGACCGCGAACGGCCACTCGAAGCGAACCCAGATGTAGACGAGCATGGCGATGCTCGCGAGCACGACCGCGAGCGCGGCCGTCTCCGCAAGTTCGCCGCTGACCTTGGGACCGACGACCTCACTACGCGCGACTGTGGCGCCCGGCGACAGTTCGGCAATCTTAGCGCGAAGCCTGTCGACCGCGGCGCGTTGCGCCTCCTCGCCGCCCGCCTGGCGCTCCAAGCGCACCAGCACCTCCGACGAACTGCCGAACGCCTGCAGCGAGACGTCCCCGAGGCTCAAGGCTTCGAGCCCGGTTCTCAAGGCGCCGAGATCGGCCGCCCCCTTCGTCGCGACATGAAGCTGAATCCCGCCTTTGAAGTCGACGCCGTAGTTCAAACCCGGCACGAAGAAGAGCGCGACCGACGCCGCCGACAGCAAGGCCGAGACCGCGAGCCCGAAGAACCGCGCGCGCATGAACGGGATCGCGGTTCCGTCCGGGATGAGTTTCAACCGGAACACCGGCGCGATGGTGAGAACCCTGAGCCGCCGGCGCCGCACGATTTCGCTCATGACCACGCGCACCAACACCACGGCGGTGAACATCGAGATCGCAATGCCGAGCCCCATCGTGACCGCGAAGCCGCGCACCGGTCCGGTGCCGAACATGAAGAGCAGCAAAGTTGCGATCAGCGCCGTCAGGTTCGAATCGACGATCGTCGCCGCCGCCCGCTTGAAGCCCGCATCGAGCGCGGCCATAGCGCCGAGCCCCTTGCGCGTCTCCTCTCGGATACGCTCGTTGATCAAGACGTTCGCATCGACCGCAAGTCCGATCGAAAGAACGATCCCCGCGATCCCGGGCAACGTCAGCGTCGCGCCGAGAACACTCAACGCGCCGATCGTAAGCACGACGTTGAGGCCGAGCGCAAAGTTGGCGACCATCCCCCAACGTCCATAGAGCACCGCGATCACCGCGAAGACGAGGGCAAAGCCCAAGAGCCCGGTCTCAAGTCCGAGTGCGATCGCCTCGGCGCCCTCGTCCGGTCCCACCATCCGCTCTTCGATGATGGTCAGCGTCACGGGCAGCGCCCCGGCGCGCAGCAACGCCGCAAGGTCGGACGCGCTCTCGGCCGTGAAATTGCCCTTGATCTGCCCGCTGCCGCCGATGATCGGCTGCTCGATCACCGGCGCCGTCAAGACATCGCCGTCCAGCACGACAGCGAAAGGCCGCCCCACATTTTCCTTCGTGATGGCGGCGAAC